>CAYZFG010000062.1:0-15212 GCA_964477665.1 uncultured Staphylococcus sp. | reverse complement strand
CTCTCCAAGCGTGACTCGGAGTGGATGGGGCCGCTGTATATGTTCCACGGCTCGACTGTAGACTGTATCGACAAGCATCAGCCCAACACCCCCGCCCGTCGCAAGGCTTACGAATGTGACATCACTTTCGGTACCAACAATGAATTTGGTTTCGACTACCTCCGCGACAATATGGCCATGACCCCGGCTGATAAAGTTCAGCGCAAGCACTACTACGCGATTGTCGACGAGGTTGACTCCGTGCTTATCGACGATGCCCGTACACCTCTTATTATATCAGGTCCCGTGGCTAAGGGCGACGATCAGCTTTTCGACCAGTTCAAGCCTAATGTCGAGAAGGTCGTTGAAGCCCAGCGCCGTCTGGTGACCCGCATACTTTCCGAAGCCCGCACCAAGCTCGCAAGCGAGGATAAGGAAGTGAAAAAGGAAGGTGCATTGCTCCTTTACCGCGCATATAAAGGTTTCCCGAAATATGGAGCGCTTATCAAGATGCTCTCGCAAGAGGGTATGAAGAGTGTGCTTCTCGAAACTGAGGCCTACTATATGCAGGACAATAACCGCGAGATGCCTACGGTAACCGATCCTCTCTATTTCATCATCGACGAGAAAAACCGCAGCGTTGAGCTGACCGATAAGGGTATCGACGAACTTACCGGCAAGAGCGACGACCCCAACTTCTTCGTGCTCCCCGATATCGCATCACTCCTTTCGGCTACCGAAAATATCACCGATCTTGCAGCCCGTCAGGCCGAGAAAGATCGCCTGATGCAGGATTATGCCATCAAAGCTGAGCGTGTCCACACTGTCACGCAGCTTCTCAAAGCCTATACGCTCTTTGAGAAAGATGTGGAATATGTGATCGACGATGGAAAAATCAAGATCGTCGACGAGCAGACCGGTCGTATCATGGAAGGTCGCCGCTACAGCGACGGTCTCCATCAGGCTATTGAAGCTAAGGAAGGGGTGAAGGTAGAAGCAGCAACTCAGACGTTTGCCACCATCACGCTTCAGAACTATTTCCGTATGTATCACAAGCTTGCCGGTATGACCGGTACCGCTGAGACTGAAGCCGGTGAGTTCTGGGATATCTACAAGCTCGATGTTGTCACCATTCCTACCAATAAGCCCATTGCACGTAAGGACCTCGGCGACCGCGTTTATAAGACAAAGAAAGAGAAATATGCTGCTGTAATCGAGGAAATCGAGGAGATGGTCAAAGCCGGCCGCCCTGTGCTGGTGGGTACCACTTCTGTAGAAATTTCGCAGTTGCTCAGCCGTATGCTCGACCTTCGCCACATTCCCCACAATGTGCTCAATGCCAAGCTGCATCAGAAGGAGGCCGAAGTGGTGGCTCAGGCCGGTAAGAAGGGTATGGTGACCATCGCTACCAATATGGCCGGTCGTGGTACTGACATCAAACTTACACCCGAGGTTAAGGAGGCCGGTGGTCTTGCCATCATCGGTACCGAGCGCCACGAGTCACGCCGCGTCGACAATCAGCTTCGCGGTCGTGCGGGACGTCAGGGCGACCCCGGTTCTTCGGTATTCTACGTATCGTTTGAAGACCAACTCATGCGACTCTTTGCTGCCGACCGTATCAAGAAGATGCTCGACAGCATGGGACTTGAAGAGGGTGAGCGTATTGAAAACGGCCTTATGAACAAAGCAATCGGTAATGCCCAGGTGCGCGTGGAGGAAAACAACTTCGGTATCCGCAAGCGCCTCCTGGAGTATGACGATGTGATGAATAAGCAGCGTACCTATATCTACAATCGCCGTAACCATGCTCTAAACGGCGAGCGCATCGGTATCGATATCGCTAACATGATGTGGGATCTCATCGAGAACCTCGTAAATCTTTATGGCCCGGCTGAATACGATGACCTTGCTCTCGAATTGTTCAAAACTCTCACAATCGAGGTGCCGTTTACTGCCGACGAATATCGTTCACTTGAAAAAGAGGTTGCAATCGAAAAGATTCACACCGCTGCAATCGAGGCATTTGACCGCAAGTCGGCCAATATTATCGAGGTGGCACGTCCGGTGATAGTTGACTGCGTGGAAAATCGCGGTATGGACGGCCGCATCGCGGTGCCTATGACCGACGGCAAGCGCTTCTATAACCTCGTGGTAGATCTCAAGGAAGCCTATGAATCCGGTTGCAAAACCATTGTCAAGGAGTGGCACAAGGCAGTGCTTCTCGTGACAATCGACGAGCTGTGGAAAGAGCACCTCCGCGAACTCGATCAGCTGCGCCAGAGCGTTCAGAATGCATCCTACGAGCAGAAAGACCCGCTCGTAATATACAAGGTTGAATCATTCCATCTCTTTGAGCAGATGCTTAACACGCTCAATGAAAAGACGATGGCAACCCTCATGCGCGGTCACATCTACATCCCGCAGCCGCGTGTAGCTGACGAAGAGCAGGCTCCCGCCGCACCCGAAGTGAAGCGCGCTATGCCCGAGCGTCCCAATGACTACTCCAAGTATCAGGCATCGCGTGAAAATCTCCCCGGAGAGGCTGCGCAGCGCGAGGCAGCGTCACGTCCGCAATCTCAGCAGCGCCCGCAACCCGTGAAAGCTGCTCCAAAGATTAACCGCAACGATCCTTGTCCTTGCGGTTCAGGCAAGAAATACAAGAATTGCCACGGAAAAGGGCTATAATATTTAATTTTAGCATACTGATAGTTTGGAGGCTGCCTCTTCACGGGGCAGCCTCTTTTCAATTACTATTTCTTACGGATTAAAGCGAAGGATTGACTTACTTCTCGTCGACGCCCATTGCTTGGCAGAGGCGCTGTTCGAGGTCAGCAGAGGAAAGGCGGGTGGTGAGTGCGCCGCGGTAAGCTACGGAAATATTTCCGGTCTCTTCCGATACCACGATTGCAAATGCATCGGTAGCCTGAGCGATACCGAGCGCCGAGCGATGACGGAGTCCGAGCGAGCGCGGCACATTTCGGTCGTGGCTCACAGGCAGGATACACCCGGCGGCCATAATGCGCCCTTTATCTATTATCATTGCTCCGTCGTGGAGAGGTGAGTTTTTGAAGAAAATGTTTTCTATAAGGCGCGTATTGATGTCAGCATCAATAATATCGCCCGACTTTTCAAAGCGTTCGAGTGGCATTTCGCGAGCAACGACTATCAGCGCACCGGTGCGCGATTTCGACATGCTCATGCAGGCATAGACAATGGGAAGCACTTCTTTGCGGGTGCGATCTTGTCGGGCCGGAAGATTGTGATGGAAAAGTTTCTTCATGAAATGCCACCGCTTATGGTCGCCGAGAGCCACGAGAAAGCGTTTTATCTGATCCTGAAACAGGATTACAAGCACCAGCAGTCCGATTCCCATAAACTGGTCAAGGATCGTGCCAATGAGTTTGAGCTCAAGTATCTGAGAAGTGACCACCCACACAACTATGAACGACAGCACTCCGAAGAATATATTGAGAGTGCCGCTCTCCTTCATTATCTTATAAAGATAGAAGAGGAGCAGTGCTACGATAGCTATGTCAAATATATCGCGTATGCCTATGTTTATCATGGCTTTAGAAATTTCCGTTTAACATTTCATTGAGTTTCACGGCCATTACAGCCTCCTTTACATCATGGACGCGTATTATTGCCGCTCCATGTTGAAGAGCATAGAGATTAAGAACTGCGGTAGGGCAGAGGGCGTCGGAGGCACTGATACCGAGAGGGCGCGTGATCAGCGATTTTCGCGAAAGGCCTATAAGGAGCGGCCGGCCTGTAATTTCTTCGATTATTTCCAGACAATTCAGCAGATAATAGTTCTGTTCAACTGTCTTGGCAAAACCAATACCCGGATCCACGATTACATCGCTTACTCCCATGAGGGCAAGGTCGCGCACCCGTCGCTGAAGCCACTCAGCTACTTCGGCAGCCACATTGTCATAGTCAGTGAGCGCGGTCATGGTCGCAGGAGTGCCGCGCATGTGCATCAGGATATACGGGACATGCAAATCCGCTACCGTAGCAAACATCGCTTCATCACCTTCGCCACCCGTCACATCATTTATAATATCAGCGCCACATTCTTCCACAGCCATTCTTGCTACTTCGCTACGGAAAGTATCGACCGACACGGGGATCTCATTGCTCACGCTGCGGACTATCGCCAGACCGCGACGCAATCTCGCCATCTCTTCTTCGGGTGTCACATCTGCGGCACCGGGACGAGTGGAATATGCGCCCACATCTATAATATCCGCTCCCTCTTCTATCATACTCTCCACTCGCCGGGCAATCGCGACCTCGTCAGGAGTACGACTTGAGGCATAGAATG
This sequence comes from uncultured Staphylococcus sp., assembly GCA_964477665.1. Taxonomy (GTDB): domain Bacteria; phylum Bacteroidota; class Bacteroidia; order Bacteroidales; family Muribaculaceae; genus Duncaniella. The sequence goes on along the minus strand of CAYZFG010000062.1, from coordinate 10,906 downwards.
AGTCAGGGGTGATATTCAATATCCCCATTACGGCAGGACGGTCTATGTCGAGCAGGCGTCCGCGAAGGTTGATGGAAAAAGGCGTAAACATCGATGTATAATTCTTAGCGCGAATTTACTTATTTTCCTTGTGACGTGCAAATTTCGGTATCATATTTGGAAAATTCACAATTTTATGTTAATTTTGACGTTATATGTTAAAGCGATGAATATTTTTTGAACTAATTTTGCAACCTTTAGCGATTATATTTGTTAACATATTAAGATAACATTATTAAAACGGCCTCTTAAAAATAACAATATCAGCCACAAAACGGAATAAGATGAAAAAGTCTACGATATGGTTTCTGACGATAATCATGGCTCTGACCCTCCTCGGGCTTCTGTATGTGCAGATCATGTATCTGAAAAACATGATCCAGATGCGGGATGACCAGTTCTCCGAAGGGGTCAAGCGTAGCCTTTATGCCGTAGTGACGAGGCTGGAACAGAACGAGACAAAATATTTTCTTGATGAAGATGCCGCCCGTATCGAAAGCCGCTTTTATCCGCGCACTAATCTCGACGGCACCGTAAGCATCAGCTCTAATTTTACCACGCCCGAAGGTATCAACTTCGACCTTACGCTTAAGAGCGACGTGAAGAAGCAGGGGAGCGAGCAGTATATGTCGTATCGCGACCTTATCCGCGGGCAGTATCTTTACCAGAAGGGACTGCTTGATGAAGTGATACTCAATATCCTCAATCAGTCAAGCAACCGTCCTATTTATGAGCGTGCCGATTCCTCGCTGGTATCGAGTTATATGAAATCGGAGCTTGAGAATAATGGTCTTGACCGTCCGTTTGAGTTTGCGGTCGTTAACCGCGCCGGTGGCATTGTCTACAAGACTGCCGGATTTGAGCCGGAGCAGAAGGGTTACGACAACATGTTTACGCAGACCCTCTTTCCCAACGACCCGAAAAACAAGATGCACTACCTGAAGGTTTTCTTCCCCACGAAAGCCGATTATATATTTGACTCCGTGAGGTTTATGATACCGTCGTTTATCTTCACGTTCATTCTTCTTGTCACATTCCTGTGCACGATTATCCTTGCATTCAGGCAGAAGAAGCTTACCGAGATGAAAAACGACTTCATCAACAATATGACCCACGAGTTCAAGACACCTATCTCCACCATCTCGCTTGCAGCTCAGATGCTCAATGACAATGCGGTACTGAAATCGCCCTCGATGCTGAGTCACATATCCACGGTGATCAACGACGAGACGAAACGTCTGCGCTTCCAGGTGGAAAAGGTGCTTCAGATGTCGATGTTTGACAGGCAGAAAGCCACCCTGAAGCTATCGGATGTAGATGCCAACATATTGATTGCCAACATTGCCAATACCTTCAAACTGAAAGTAGAGAAATATGGCGGCAAGATTGAGGCCGACCTCGACGCCGAGGATGCCGATATAAGAGTGGACGAAATGCACTTTACGAATGTTATATTCAACCTTCTCGACAATGCGGTGAAGTACCGCCGCGAAGACACATCTCTTCACCTCGACATTGCTACCCGCAACGTCACTTACCGCGGAAAAGAAGGTATCTCCATATCCGTCACTGACAACGGTATAGGCATCAAGCGCGAAGATCAGAAACGTATCTTCGAGAAGTTTTACCGCGTGTCGACCGGTAATCTCCATGACGTGAAAGGCTTCGGTCTCGGACTCGCTTACGTCAAGAAGATGGTGACCGAGCTTGGCGGAGAAATATCGGTGGAGAGCGAATACAACGTAGGAACGAAATTTACAATATTATTACCAATAACTAAAAATTAGAAAATTATGGAAGAACGTTTGCGCATATTATTATGTGAGGACGACGAAAACTTAGGCATGTTGCTGCGTGAGTATCTGCAGGCCAAAGGTTTCAACGCCGACCTCTTCGCCGACGGTGACAGCGGCTATAAAGCCCTGCTCAAAGGCAAATACGATCTTTGTGTGCTTGACGTGATGATGCCCAAAAAGGACGGATTCGCGCTGGCTCAGGAAATCCGCACTGTCAACTCCGAGATTCCTATCATCTTCCTGACCGCCAAGTCGCTTAAAGAAGATATTCTCGAAGGTTTCAAGATAGGTGCCGATGACTATATCACCAAGCCTTTCTCGATGGAAGAGCTCGTATTTCGTATCGAGGCTATCCTTCGCCGCGTAAAGGGCAAGAAGGGCAAGGAAATCACCATGTATAAGATAGGTAAATTCACTTTCGATACTCAGAAGCAGGTGCTGATGATTGACGATAAGGTGACCAAACTTACCACCAAGGAAAGCGAGTTGCTCAATCTTCTCTGTGCTCACGTCAACGAGATTCTGGAGCGTAACTTTGCCCTCAAGACTATCTGGATTGACGACAATTACTTCAACGCACGCTCTATGGATGTTTACATCACCAAGCTTCGTAAACATCTGAAGGATGATCCTTCAATCGAGATTATCAATATACACGGTAAGGGTTACAAGCTCATCGCCCCCGAGGCTGAAGCTACCCGATGATTGAATCCTACAATATTGAGACCGGCCTGTGCTGTCATTCAGCAGGGTCGGTTTCTTTTTTTTTGCCCAAGTGCTTGAGTGATGCGCGCAGCACTCCGGCAGTGAGGATGATGGAGCCTATAACTAAAGCTATGCTTGAAGTTCCGGCATGGTTGATGTCGTAGTCGATGACTCCCGTGCGTGTGAGCCATTCGGCAGTGACGATAAGACTGTTGTTGAACGCATGGATTATAGCCGCAACCCACACCGAACCGGTCCACCAAACGATGTAACCGAAATATGCGCCAAGCAACACACGGGGCACGAAGCCGAAAAACTGAAAGTGACACACGCTGAATATCACAGCCGTCAGCCATATGGCCACATGCTTGTTGAGGCGTGACTGCATCAGAGCTCCTAATATTGCTCCGCGGAAAAATATCTCTTCACTCACACCCGCGAGTACACCTATAATGAGTATTCCCATTATGAGGTCTGACACTTTTGTGCCACCCATAAGTATCTTTACCGACTCCTCCGCAGCATTTTCCGACGTTCTAAACCACTCTTCCACACCTGAAAGCGCCTGAGGGAGGTGTATCCCTTCGTTCCACTCAACTATAAGATTCATTGCAGGGGTGGCTGTAAGCAATGCAAGAATACCCATCAACGACCAGAGCGTGGAGGGTCGGCGGTCTATTTCGAGCAGTCGGTCCGGGTCAGTAGATACCATTACGGCCATGATGGCAGCCGGAAGAATGAATACAAAAACATCCTGAAGCACGGCCAAAACTCGCATGTAGCGAGTGGTAAGAACTTCAGGCATCATTATCCCCGCGATACCGCTCACGATAAGAACGCACACAAGCGTGGCGATAAGCAGGATAACTAAGGCTTTGAGGGGATTGACACGCAGCAGTGGTGTGCCGGTGGAGTGTATGGACGTATTCATAAGTAAAATTCTGATGTCAGTGATGTGTATTCGTCGGTAAGTGATTGATCTTTTTTCAGTATGGTCAGTTGGGATACCTCGGGCGTCGCTTTGCGGTCAGGCGATACTTGCCAAAGTGTGCGCTTGGCAGGTCGTCCTTCTACCGGAATCACACTGCAACGTCTCATGATGAAAAGTTGAGAGAGCTCGATAGCAAACTCAATTTCGCCGTCGCGTGACGCCGGTGCAATGAAAGCGAGCGAGCCGCCGGGATTAAGCAGGGGACGCGCGTTGTTAAGCAACCACTCCACACCGAAATCCTTCTCGTGTCGCGACGCAGCGCGTCCTTCGGATGGTGATTGAATGGCTTCTGTGAAAAAAGGGGGATTGGAGATTATCAGGTCATAACGGTCAGCAAACTGATAGTCGGTAATATCGCATTGTGTTACGGTAATATTCTCTCCAAAAGAGCAGTTAGCTACATTTTTTAAAGCATCGCTGCAAGCGCCGTCGCTCAATTCTACCGCATCAATATGCGCGCCGGCCGTCCGCTGCGCTATCATGATGGCAAGCAGTCCGCTTCCGCATCCCGCATCAAGCACTTTGACCGGATTTTCCAGTTTGACCCACGCTCCGAGCAATACGCTATCCGTACCCACTTTCATATCACAGCGGGTATCGTCGATAGAGAATCGCCGGAAATCAAACATTCTTATCGGGCCAGACCTACGTTGTCGATGTATAACGTCAGGCCCTCAGTGCCCACATACGGTTCGCCGCTGCCGGCCGAGAACATCAATACAAGATGAGTAGGAGTAGCCGAAGCATCATCCCATCCTTCTTCGATTACAGGCACCATCTTGCCCTTTGAATTTTTAGCATAGTAAGCAGTGTCGCCTCCTCGAAGCGCGAGGAAGGGGGCAAAAGTGGGCGATTGACTGATGTCGCCATATTGCACGGGTAATTTGTAGCCGTTGACCCAGTCGCTGCTTTTCGTGAACAACCGGCCGGCCGTGCCCACACGCTTGGCATGGATATTACCGTCGGCATCCTCCCATCGGCGCTGAAGGAACATGAATACTACAGCATTGTCATGGCCCGGAAGAGTCTTCTTACTACCGAAGCCGGTAGATTTCACTCGCGTATTGACGTCAGGCATATCTACCTTGTAGTCAAATACAAGTGCCGACGGACGCTTGGTATAGGGCACGCCCATTTCCATCTTGGCATAAGGCTTTTTGGTAGAGGAAATAGGTTCAAACATCTTACCGAGAAACATTGATCCGGCTACCATCACATCCATATTGATTAGACCGAGGACTTTGACACGCTCTATCTGAGTGGCAAGACGCGCGGCCTTATTTCCGGGTGCGCGGTCAAAAGGGTAGATTGCATTGGAGGTTTTAGTGACGCCTGAGACCTTGGCATACACATTGCTTGTAGCCCAAGGCGAACCGTCAAGGTTAGTGTAAGCTTTATTTCCGTCAATAGTCACTTCCGGACCTATCTCATAGACAACCTTGTCATTACCGCCTATCACGGCACTTTCGTGAATATTGCGCGTAACCCAGGTATTCATGTTACCATACTTAATCGGGTCAACGGTCTGCGCTGATGCCGGAAGAGTTATTCCTCCTAAAACCGCAGCTAAAATTACCGAATTTAGTTTCATACGTTTATTAACAATCTTATTTTACAGCACAAAATTCGGTAAAAAATACGAACTTTCATAGTATTCCGTCATGAAAATGTGTCAAATTGGATAATTAGCCAAAAAAATAAGGCAAAATGCACAATTTATAATAACAATTTGGCGTACCTTTGCAGAATGAATTTGACAACGGCTCCAAATATCGCGTCAATTTTCCGGCTCAGGATGATAGCTTTCATCCTGCTGCTTGCGGTATCAGCCGTCGGACATGCTGAGAGCAATGATGCAGTGCCATCCGATTCAGTAAAGAAAAGCGGTAATATCTTCGTGAGACTCTACGATTTCGTGATGAGCCCTGACACTACAAAGATTACCGTAAAACCTAAGTATAACTTTTTCGTTGGACCAAGCTATTCGGTTGACACAAAATATAATCTCGGCCTGCTTCTTACCGGTGCCTATACTACCGACCCGTCTGACACTACCTTGATGAATTCATTCATCTCCTTCCCGGGTCAGATTTCCACAGGAGGTTACTACATGGTAGGTATTGAGGGAACGCATGTAACTCCGCATGATACCCGACGTCTCAATTACTCCGCGCGCGTATCGTTCTTTTCCCCTTCATTCTGGGGACTTGGATTTCAGGAAGAACGCCACGATGAAATCCGCACGAAATATCAGCGCATAAGTTTTTCGCTAAACTCTGACTATCAATTTCACACCGTTCACAGCATCTACGTAGGTCCTTCGATTCATTTCAATTATACCCACGCAATGAAGATTCGTGACCTGTCGCTGTGGCACGGCCAACCGATGACAACTCTGAGCCTGGGTGGTGGATTCGTGATCTCTTATGACACGCGCGATAATCTCAACTCGGCTTATACGGGTGTATTCGTAGAACTTATCAACCGCTTTTATCCCGATATTTTCGGCCACCGAAGCGCCAATTTCAATATTACAGAGATAGAGACCAATTATTATCACCCCTTATGGCGAGGCGGAGTATTGGCAACACACTTCCACGGAGCCTTTACTCTCGGCACCGCATTGTGGACCATGATGCCCCAGCTTGGCGGCCACATGGGATTCCGCGGGTACTATGAAGGTCGCTACCGTGACCGAAATGAAATGAACGTCATGGCTGAATTGCGCCAGCATGTGTGGCGCCGTTTCGGTTTTGTGACTTGGGTGGGTGCCGGCACTGTTTTTCACGATTTTTCACAGGTACAATATAAGAATCTTCTTCCCACGCTTGGTGTCGGACTCCGCTTTGAGCTCCGTCAGCGCTCCAATATCTGCCTCGACCTTGGCTTCGGTCGCGGCGAAATGGGTGTCGCATTCCAGCTTAATGAAGTGTTTTAGCAGCATTTACAATGATCAAATCGTTATTTTCGAAAATCTTTTCACTTAAAGGTCTTTACTACCTCTTGATAGCGGGATGCTGTATCCCTGCATTTATCCTTTCATTCACGGAGCATTACACGTTTTTCGCAGCGGTGGCCAATTCGTTAGTAATACTTGGCATAGTGTGGCTTCTTGCATCCATATCCAAGAAAATAGGCCGGACGGTGTGGCTGATGTTTCCTTTGCTCTTCTTCGCTGCATTCCAGATTGTATTGCTTTATCTCTATGGCCGCAGCATCATTGCCGTGGATATGTTTCTCAACCTCGTGACCACCAATTCCGGCGAAGCGACCGAGCTGCTGTCCAACATGTGGCCCATCCTTATAGTGGTGGCTCTGCTTTATATTCCGCTGCTCGTGTGCGCCACTATAGCAATCATCAGAAAGCGCTATATCAGCATCAAGTTTCTCCGTGCCAACCGACCGGCAGCATGGTGCGTGACCTTTACCGGACTGTTGTGCATGATTATTTCGATATTTTCGGTGAAAGACTATAAGGTCAACTGCGACCTTTATCCGGTAAATGTATTTTATAATGTATACCTTGCCGTGGATCGCACAGTGAAAGTGCAGAACTATCACAATACCTCGGCCGACTATACATTTAATGCTACGGCTCCCGATACTATCAACTCGCGGCAGGTGGTAGTGCTGGTGATAGGGGAGACGTCGCGCTCCACTCAGTGGCAACTGTGCGGCTATGCTCGAGAAACTAATCCGCGCCTCTCCAAAGAAGAAGGACTTTATATGTCAAAGCATGCCCTGAGCGAATCTAATACCACCCATAAGAGTGTACCCATGCTGCTTTCGAAAGTGACTGCCGTTGACTATGACTCGCTTTACTATGTAAAAGGTATTATCACGGCGTTTAAGGAGGCAGGTTTTGCCACGGCTTTCTTCTCCAATCAAGCCCGTAACCACTCGTTTATTGACTTTTTCGGCCTGGAAGCTGACACCGCATCCTTCATCCGCGAGCATCTGAGCTTTGGTACTATTTCACCCGATCACAGGTTGCTCCAGCCACTCAAGGAGGTACTTGACCAAAACAATCCCCGTCAGCTCGTAGTGCTTCATGCTTACGGTTCTCATTTCAATTACCGTGACCGATATGACGACGAAGACGCTGTATTTGGACCCACTGACTTTATCGAGGCATCGGCTTTTTACCGCGACAAACTCGTCAACGCCTACGACAACAGTATCGTGGCCACCGATCGCTTCCTCGCTGATGCTATCGAAATGATTGACAGTGTTGCACCCATTGCTTCGCTTATCTACACGAGTGACCACGGAGAAGATATATTTGACGACGGCACGCGCTATTTCCTCCATTCTTCGCCACTTCCTACTATCTATCAGGTACGCGTACCTTTTATGGTATGGACTTCGCGAGGATTTGCTGAAATGTATCCTGAAAAGATCGAGGCACTTGAGAAGAATCTTGATAGCCCCGTGTCAAGCAGCCGCTCTTATTTCCATACAGCCCTCGACTTAGGTTCTATTTCAACTCCTGTATATGAACCCGCAGCATCGTGGATGTCGGCTGAATATACTCCGCGAGAGCAGCTTTATGTCACTGACCACAACGAGGCGGTAAGACTTGCTGACATCGACGGTATCGATGCCACAAAAATATATGCACCCCGCAAATAATTGTGAGGTGCACGGATAATATTTAGAATATGAATATTCGTTGTTACTCGGCAGTGAGGGTATAATCTACATCGTCTACTTCATAGTCAAGTACCTTGCCGTCTTTCACTTTCACATCGTCCATGTGAATGGGTGACGAGTATTTGATTCTCAGATCGTAAGCCATGCGGTCTTTAATCATGGAAAGAAGGCGGGGCTTGAGTGTATCGATGGCTTCGGTGGTAAGTCCGGCAGTGGTTGTGAGCGACTGTGCATCGGGATCAAGATTCACCTCAAGTGTAGAAGGATTGAGGGTGATTACTATCTCGTCATCGTCTACGGCTGTCCAAGTACCGCTCACTTTTGAGGTACCCGCTACCGTAAGCGCCACACTTGAAGGCATGTCACCAACAACTACATTATCAGAGTAATTAGCTGAAAGAGTGGCATTAATCACGATGTCGCCTCCGGCCTGAGCCTGATCGGCATTATAAGTGAAAGTATAAGTAGAGTAGACGTCAGAAGTCAGAGCATCACCGGGGATACGGTCAACACCTCCGGTCCAAGTACCGTCAACATCTTTGGCAAGGCGGGTTGCCGACTCACAGCTCACCATAGTCAGGCCCAGCAATACTGCGGCCCCTGCAATAATCGATCTGAATTTCATAATTTCCTGTTTAGATAGTTATTCTAATCTACTAACAACCGTAGAGTCAAAAAAGTTTGCACCCCACGAAAAAAAAATGTAAATTTGCCACTATGAGTTACAATAAAGTCATTTTGATAGGAAACGTGGGCCGCGATCCTGAAATAAGATATGTGGAGACACGCCCCATAGCTTCGTTTTCCCTCGCGACAACTGACCGTGCCTACACGCGGCCCGACGGGTCGACCGTGCCTGAGCGCACCGAGTGGCACAATATTATAATGTGGGATGCTCAGGCGGAATTTGCTGAAAAATATATCCGCAAAGGTACAAGGCTGTTTGTAGAAGGCAAGTTACGCTACCGTGTGTGGGAAGATAGAAACACCATCAAGCGCACTGTAGCTGAAATATATGTGGAAAATTTTGAGATTTTAGGCCGTCAGTCGTAAAAAGTGCCGCGGGTTAGGGTATAGGTTAGCAAATTTTTAGTAAATTTGCACAAAAATTTATTAACCTTAATTTAATCACCTTAACCTATTAGCAATGCTTACGACGATAATCATTATTTTCGTAATCGGCTATCTCTGTATAGCCCTTGAGCATCCGCTGAAGATTGACAAGACAGCGTCGGCTCTTCTGCTCGGTATGCTCCTCTGGATTCTTTACGCATTTGGCGCGGAGACACTCGTTCCCGCTGCCGCCGGCGAACATTTCCAGAAATTCCTGGCCGAGAATCCCGAACTCCAAGGCAAGTCAACCGGTCATCAAGCTCTCCAGTACATCCTTAATGTAGACGTGATCGAGCACCTCGGCGACATCACCCAGACTCTTCTCTTCCTTATCGGTGCCATGACTATCGTGGAACTCGTTGATGTCCACGGAGGTTTCCGCATCATCACTGACCGCATTACTACCCGCAACAAGCGCGCGCTCCTCTGGATCATCGCCTTCTGCACATTCTTCATGTCAGCCATCCTCGACAACCTCACCACCACTATCGTAATGATCATGCTCCTGCGCAAGCTCGTTCAGGATCAGCAGGAACGCTGGCTCTATGCCGCCTCTATCGTTATCGCGGCCAACAGTGGCGGTGCATGGTCACCCATCGGCGACGTCACCACTATCATGCTCTGGGTTAAGGGTAATGTTACTGCAGTGGCTCTTATCAAGTATGTGCTTCTTCCCAGTATCATCTCGATGGTGCTCCCTATCTTTGTGGTTTCTCTCAAGCTCAACGGCCAGCTTGCGCCCATCGCAGCAACGCCCGAGTCGTCCTGCCAGTTTGCACCCCGCGACCGCAACCGCATGTTCTACCTCGGCGTAGGCGGTCTTATCTTCGTGCCTATCTTCAAGTCAATTACCCATCTTCCTCCGTTTATCGGTATGCTCTTTGTGCTCGGTGCACTTTGGGTATTCACTGAAATCTTCTACAACCACCGTATGCTTGAAAAGGCTGAGGAGCATCGTATTCCTCGCGTCATCTCGCGCATCGACATGCCCTCTATTCTCTTCTTCCTCGGCATCCTCATGGCTGTGGCAGTGCTCCAGTCTACCGGTGTCCTCCGCATGATGGCTGTATATCTCGACGATTCCATCCACAATGTATATATCATTGACTCCGTGCTCGGTATCCTCTCGTCGATTGTCGATAACGTGCCTCTCGTTGCAGGTGTAATGGGTATGTATGATGTAGTGCCTGATGGTGCTGTAGGTTATGCCGCAAACTTTGTAGTTGACGGTACCTTCTGGGAGCTCCTTTCTTACTGCGCCGGTGTGGGTGGTAGCATCCTTATCATCGGTTCGGCTGCCGGCGTTATCGCCATGGGCCTTGAAAAGATCTCATTCGGCTGGTATCTTAAAAACTTCAGCTGGCTTGCCCTCCTCGGTTATCTTGCCGGTGTGGGTACCTACCTGCTCGAAAAAATGATATTCTAACTATCTGACTGCAAGCGAAAACTAAAAATTTTAGCAAAAAACTTGCAAAAATATTTGCACAAGTCAGATAAAACCTCTAACTTTGCACCGCATTCCACGGAAAACCGCTTACTTAGAAATGCGGTGCAATGTCAGGAGAGATGGCAGAGTGGTCGATTGCGGCGGTCTTGAAAACCGTTGAGG
>CAYZFG010000061.1:0-15240 GCA_964477665.1 uncultured Staphylococcus sp. | reverse complement strand
TGTAGGGAGCAGAATCTTATGTTTATAGCCTTCACCAAGTATTGAGAGAGGTGTGAGCCAACTTTTTTGCTACAGGTATTGTTTTAGATTTCAAAAAGTAGTAACTTTGTAATCTAAATGATATCACTATGGATATAGCACTTGATAGAAAAGCTCACGTATTTCGCTTGCCCACCTATCTGCTTGACAAGCTGAAAGAACTCGCCGCCAAAGATCGTCGCAGCCTCAACAACTTTGTGGAGGGTATACTTCTCGAAGCGGCCTACCGTGAACCCAACGATGAAACTCTCGCTGCGATGAAAGAAGCCGAGAGCGGTGCTCTGCGCAACCAGCCCCCGCTCGACCTTTCTTCAATCGACGCGATGGAAAAATCGATGGGTTTATGAAGAAACTAAAGCCCACCGGCCAGTTTAAGAAGGATTATAAGAAATTCCGAAACAATCCTGCAAAAGTAGCCAAACTCGCTGAAATCCTGCGCCTTTTGGAGCAGGAGTTGCCTATTCCCGTAGAAAACCGCCCGCACATGCTGACCGGCAATTATGCCAATCACATGGAATGTCATATCGAAAATGACTTTCTGCTGATATGGTTTGACCCTCACAGTGATGAGATAGCTCTTGTGCGCCTCGGCTCTCACTCCGAGCTGTTTCATTGAAATCAATTGTAGATACATCGCTGCGCACCTATGGAGCTGGGGTCGCTGACCCCCGCCGCCGCGGCTACGGCGATAGATGGTGTATCATCCGTCGTAATTCGTTGATTTGTAGGGACGTCGCTGTGCGACGTTTCCTCGAAGAGCCGATGGTAAACTCAGCCACGGAGTGGCGTCGTTGTCATTAACCGCGCATGTAAGTGCGCGGCATAGATAAAGCCCGGAAACTGAGCCCTAAAAGGGCGATGTCGTGTGAGCCGCCCACACAACATCGCCCTTTCAGGGCTCAGTTCATAGTAGTTGCATCTTCCGCGCACTTACATGCGCGGTTAATGACTACATCGGGCTTCCAGCCCTCACAACTCCGCTGCATAGCCGGTACACTTTGTCACTTATAACTCTGACTTATGACTTGATTTCGCCGCCGGACGCTCCATGGAGCGTCCCTACAGGATGTGATTGAATTTCAGCAATTTAAAACGATGTCGCGCGCCTATGGAGCGGGGGAGGGGGGAAATTAAGAATGGAAAATTTAGAATTGATAGCCCCTAATTTTAAATTTTCAATTTTCATGCCCCGCCGCCGCGACCACGGCGATAGATGGTGCGCAACTGCGGCGACGTTCCTACGACAAACAAGACAGAAACAGGACGATTAGGAAGCTGTGTGTCCTAATCGTCCTATTCATTTAATTGTCAGATATTGTGTATTTTATCATCTATATACGTTACAATACCAGGTAGTGCCGTCTACAAACTTATGGCTCCAACCATCATTGTTGTAGATGTCAAGCGAAATAAATCTCTTATTATCGCGGCTTTTCACGCAAAAATTGTCATCAGAATCGCGATAGAGATCAAATCGTTCGACCGTACCCATGCTCGATTGAGCTTTAATTTCTTTCACATACTTGTAGCCTGAATTGTCACTGCGGCTTTTATTGACCGCTCTTACGGGGAGCAACTCCCCTTCTGACGGATTCTGAGAAGCAAAGACGAAAGATCCTGCGCCGGCTATCATAGCTGCGGCTAATAAATACACTACTTTTTTCATAGGTCGGAATGCTGATTACATTGAAAAATAATATTTCTTACTTTTATAGTTGACATACCATTTTCCCTCGTTTTGGTCATAGAAAACGTATGCCACTTTCTTTGTATCGCCATCAATGACTGCAACAAAGTTATCGTCGGTTTTAGAATAGTAAACCTGAATATTTATAGTGTAACCTCCTGCAATCGCTTCACCGGTATAAGCGCAGGGACGGTTCATATCGCATACTTGAGCTGCTTCATCAGCATGAATGAAGATGGGAGTGGCGGTAGCACCACCGATTAAAAGCGTAAGAGCTAAAACAAATTTTTTCATAACTGTATTGTTAATATTATTCATTTATTGCGACGAGAGGTTGCTCGGCGGCAACGCTGTCCATTTCGAGGGGCTGAATATCGTCAGTGGTATTACTTGTAAGTGACTTACCATAGTTCCAGCCGTCGACAAAGCTGTCAACATTGTCATATACTTTCTTTGAAGTAGATGACGACGAAGCCAGCGCTGCTACTGCAAAGAGACACAGGGCTAAGCAGTTGCAAAGGGTTGTGAAGCGGTGTTTGTTCTTTTCCATTTGATCAGAAATATTAATGTTATGATTATGTATACGGTAAGATCGACAATGTCAAATGTGCCGGGTATTATACCTGCCAATTGCCCTAATTCCATACCCGGAGCTATTACAACAGCAACCGCTTTAAGACATCGTGAGTGCATGGATGAAGCAAATGTAAGGAGTGCCAAGCACCACACAGCGTCAGGTACCACATATTTCAGCGCATAGCTCCATAAGGTATCGGGCAAGGGGACGAGTGGCTGATTTTCGGGCGAAACATGTATGAGCTCGGTGAATATTACCGGCTCACGAAACAATACGTAGATTATTGCCCCTATAGCCAGCAACCCTGCGGCATTGAAATAATGTCGATGTGCGTTCATACCGCAAAGTTATATAAGCTGTTACGCTCCCGCGCAAGCAATGACGTAAGCAATATTTACGAATCCGTAAAATTATTTTACACCCGGGTGTAATTCCTCAGTATACAACTTGAAAAAATCATAGTTCAAGGCACGTGAAATCAGCATCAGCATATCGGTGTTGATGGATTGCTGACTGAATATATAATAGACGTTTGGGCGCTCACAGTGAATCTTACGGGCAAGCCATGCCGGTGTCCGCTCCTGGCGCTCAAGCTCTTCCTTGATTATTTTCCCGATATGAGGCATTATGAAAGGTACGACCTCGCTCCGCCCTCAGCCGATGTGGTACAAAACAAAAGGCGCGGAGTAAGTTTTGCCTGCCGAAACCTTTGATTCTGCGTATCGCCAAACACGCTGCCGAAAGTATGCGGAAGAACATCACGACCCCACGCCGTATCGCCTATAGCAAGCAAATACGCCGCGGGATGGCGCACGCATACATATACGAACACGGACAATAGGGCATTCTTCGCAGGGTTACTTCGGCAATTCTAATTATTTGGCGATTTCAGAATCAAAGAACCGAGCAAAATGCCTTTTGTATTTAAATCAGTGAATCCGGGTCGACCTCTGCTGACCTTGCTGACTCACATTATGCTGTAAAGTTACAGAACTTTTACTAAATAAACAAGCCGGTCACTTTCCCGTGAGGAGTTCGCGGATGGAGTGGAGCTTGTTGAGGGCGGCCATGGGGGTGAGGTTGTCGATGTCGAGTCCGAGGATTTCGTCGCGCAGCGAGGTGAGGAGCGGGTCGTCGAGCTGGAAGAATGAGAGCTGCACTCCTTCTTCCACCTCGGGCATTGCGGCCAGTGCGGGAGCGGCATCGGTGCCGGTGCCGGCATTGGCTTTTTCAAGGTGATGGAGCACCACGTCGGCACGCTCCACTATTGATCGGGGCATACCGGCCAGGCGGGCTACGTGGATACCGAAACTGTGTTCCGATCCTCCGCGGGCGAGCTTGCGCAGGAATACTACCTTGCCATCGATCTCCTTGACCGACACGTTGTAGTTGACCACGCGGGCGAGCTTGCCCTCCATCTCGTTGAGCTCGTGGTAGTGAGTGGCAAAGAGCGTCTTGGGGCGCATGTCGCCGCTCTCGTGGATATGTTCCACGATGGCCCACGCGATCGAGATACCGTCGTAGGTGGATGTGCCGCGGCCGAGCTCGTCGAAGAGTATCAGCGAGCGGCGGCTCATGTTATTGAGTATTGATGCGGCCTCGTTCATCTCCACCATAAATGTCGACTCGCCGAGCGAAATATTGTCGCTGGCTCCCACACGGGTAAATATCTTGTCGACCACGCCTATGCGGGCGCTGTCGGCGGCCACGAAGCAACCCATCTGTGCCATCAGCACATTAAGGGCCGTCTGGCGCAAGAGGGCAGATTTACCCGACATATTGGGTCCGGTGAGCATCATGATCTGCGTCTCATCGTTGGAGAGATGGACGGAGTTGGTGATATACGGTTCGCCGGCGGGCAATTCCTTCTCTATCACCGGGTGGCGCGCTTCGGTGAGCGACAATACGAGCGAATCGTCGACCACAGGGCGGTTATAGCGGTTCTCGATAGCCACGCGGGTGAAGGAGTTGAATACGTCGAGCTGGGCTATAAGCCTCGCGTCGAGAAGCAGAGCCGGGATATAGTCGGCCAGGGCGTTGAGAAGGTCGGTAAACACGCGCTGTTCTATGATAGCGATGCGATCCTGCGCACCGAGTATTTTCTCCTCATACTCCTTCAGCTCCGGGGTGATGTAGCGCTCGGCGTTGACAAGAGTCTGCTTGCGTATCCACTCGGGTGGCACCTTGTCGCGATGAGTATTGGTGACCTCGATGTAGTAGCCGAATACATTATTATAACCCACCTTCAGCGACGTAATGCCCGTGGCCTCGCTCTCGCGCTGCTGTATGCGCAGCAGGTAGTCCTTGCCCGAGCGGGCGATAGTGCGGAGTTCATCAAGCTCGGCATCTACGCCGGGGCGTATCACGTCGCCGCGGTTGAGGGCAATTGGGGCATCGTCGGTAAGTTCGCGCGCTATACGGTCGTGGATGCTCGTGCAGGGGTTGAGCTGCTCGCCTATGGCACGTAGAGCCTGGTCGGCAGCCTGCTCACACATCGCCTTTACCGGCTCAATATAAGTGAGGGCATTCTTGATCTGCACCACCTCGCGGGGATTGGCACGGCCGGCAGCCACCTTGGCCACGAGGCGCTCCAGGTCACCTATGCGGGCGAGATGGTCGCGCAGAGTCTCGCGTTCCTCAGGGTCGCGGAAGAAATATTCCACTATATCGAGGCGCTTGTTGATCTCCACAGGATCTTTCAGCGGGAAGAGCATCCAGCGGCGTAGCATACGTGCACCCATGGGGCTGACAGTGCGGTCAAGCACGTCAAGCAGACTCTTTCCCTCCTCGTTGAGGGCCTGGATGAGCTCAAGATTGCGTATTGTAAAGCGGTCGAGCCTCACATATTTCTCCTCCTCAATGAGCGAGAGGCGGGTGATGTGGCCGGTGCGGGTATGCTGAGTGATGTCGAGGTAGTGGAGTATGGCACCCGAGGCCACGAGGGCTTCGTTGAGGCCATGCAGACCGAATCCCTTGAGCGATGCCGTCTCAAATTGCTTCAGCAACCGGTCGCGGGCGCTGTCGGAGGTAAAAATCCAGTCGTCGAGCTCAAAGTAGAGATAATTTTCCGAGGTGATTTCCTGCATCCGCGACTTGTTGCCGCGCTCTATGAGCACCTCCTTAGGGGCAAAATTGGCAAGCAGCTTGGCCACATAGTCGGCCGACCCCTCGGCAGTGAGAAATTCACCTGTAGAAATGTCGAGAAACGCCACACCCGTGCGGTCTTTCCCCATATGGACGGCTGCGAGGAAATTATTTTCGCGGTGATTGAGCACGTTGTCGTTGATCGACACGCCGGGAGTGATAAGTTCGGTGATGCCGCGCTTTACGAGCTTCTTGGTGGTCTTGGGGTCTTCAAGCTGCTCACAGATTGCCACGCGCTTGCCGGCGCGCACGAGTTTGGGCAGATATGTATCGAGAGCGTGATGCGGAAAACCGGCCAGCTCCACGTATTGCGCCGCTCCGTTGGCGCGGCGGGTGAGCGTGATGCCGAGTATCTCGGATGCAGCTATGGCATCGTCAGAGAAAGTTTCGTAGAAGTCACCCACGCGGAAGAGCAGTATGGCATCAGGATGCTTGGCCTTCATGGCCGTGTACTGCTTCATCAGCGGGGTTTCGACTATTTTTTTTGCCACGACAGCGGAAAGAAATTTAGAATTTAAAAATTTAGAATATTACTTCAGGTGGGCGGCCACTTTGTCAATGATAATCTGCGGGGCTATTCCGGCCAGGCAGTGATAGTCGCCGCGGTGGCAAGGCTTGTCGCCGAATACCGAGCAGGGGCGGCAGGTCATCGACAGCTGCACGAGGTCATTATCGTCCTGGCGCCAGCCCTTGAAGCCGCAGTAAGGATGCGTAGCGCCCCAGATGCTTACTACCGGAGTGCGCACCAGCGATGCAAGGTGCATATTGGCCGAGTCCATCGACACCATCACGTCGAGGTGGCTCAGCAGCGACAGCTCCACGGCGAATCCATGGCGCTTCGAGGCCAGCGATACCGTATGGGGAAAGCGCTCGGCCCATCCGCCCAATACCTCAGCCTCCTCCTTGCCGCCGCCGAAGAGAAATATCTTCACATCGTCTATCTTCGAGAAATGCTCCACCACCTTCTCCATCAGCGCGATAGGATATATCTTTCCCTTGTGCTTGGCAAAGGGAGCGATGCCTATCCACTTCTCGCCCGGAACCTTGGGCGCGGTGATTGAAGCAAATAGCTCTTCGGGACCTCGGCCGCCGGGGTATAACGAATGAAAGCGGCTCTCCACCACAAACCCGAGGTGGAAAAATACCTCGCGGTAGCGGGCGCGCTGCGAAGTGAGCGGCAGCATCACTTTGTTGGTCTGTCGGGTAAGGCGGCGCTTGTGGGAGCGACCCTTGTTGAGACGTGCCACACGGATACCTCCGAAGCGGGCAAGGATATCGAGAATCTGCGTGCGGAGCACGTCGTGGAGGTCGGCCACGGCGTCAAAATCATATTCTTCGCGCAGCTGCTTATAGAGACGGTTGATTCCGAAGATACCCTTATATTGCGGGTCGTTGAGATCCACACCGCGCACTGTGAGATTAGCGGGCGGATTGACAAACATACCCGTCATCGACGAGCGGGTCACAAAGATAAATTGCGTGGCCGGGTTACACAAGGCCACGCTATACAGCACCGGGATGGTCATCGCCACATCGCCCAGAGCCGAAAACCGCGTCACGAGCACGCGGCGCGGAAGACTTTCAGCGCTTTTGTGCGCCATAAAGCACGGGGTTGGTCGACGGATCGTTGTACATCTTCATCTGGCGATACACCTTCATGTATTTTCGTCCGGCCTCGATGTCGGCAAGAAGGTCATCAATAGCCGCGATGAGGTCAGCACGCTGCTCAAGCAGCACATTGAGCTTGGCCCGGCAGCGGGCTACATGCTCCTCCGATGCATCAGGACGGTTTACCTCAGCCAGCATGTGGTAGATCTTCACGGCGAGAATCGACAGGCGGTCGAGTGCCCAGGCCGGGCTCTCGGTATTGATCTTGGCGTCGGGGAGGGGCTTCACGTCGGCATACTTCTCAAGGAAATACGTATCGAGCTGCTCCACCATATCGGTGCGCACCTGATTGGAGCGGTCGATGCGGCGCTTGAGTTCAAGCGCTGCGGCCGGGTCGATCTGCGGGTCGCGGATGATATCTTCAAGATGCCACTGCACCACATCCACCCAATTTTTTTCAAAAAGAGTATGCTCCACCGAGCCCTCGGGATAAGGATTAGGGCACGGGGTATCCACATTGTCGGTGACATGATATGCTTTGGTGGCTTCTTCGAAAATATCGAAGCTCTTGCGGGCGAAATTCATATAGATAACTTGATTGTTAAAACTTACTTAATAACGCAAAAATACTCAACCCCCCGCAATCCACCAAATATTTACGCAAAATATTTTTCCGGCAGCGGCGAGGTGGATGAGATTCTTCTAATCATAACCATCTTTTTGAATATTTTGATGTAGTTGTCCTGCTGTAGACTATAGTGTCAATTATAATCTTGAGTTTTTTATGTACATTTGCATTTGCAAAACATTTTTTATGGCAAAAATAGTTACACATACTCCTCAACAATTTGAGAGCTTCAGTTTTGAAACTCTTACTCATTGTATAACTGGTATTCACTCTAAATTACACACTTCAGCTGTGAATGCGGTTAATCGTTATGCAACTATTCGCAATTGGTTAATAGGTCAGTATCTCGTTGAATACGAACAATGTGGTAATGACAGGGCTCAATATGGGACTAAGCTTTTGTCCAAAATAGTAGAAAGGGTTAAGATACGCGGAATCAACACTACATTGCTTAAAAATGCTCGACGGTTTTATCTAAATTACCCACAATTATCCGAGATAGCAAATCAGATTAGTCCGATGCTGTCGGACAAATTACCTCAATTAGCCTCATTATTCTCCAACCCCTTATCATTGCCAATTTGTCCGACGGCGTCGGACAAATTCATTACACCGGCATCCTCTCTTATTGCTAATCTCTCATTCTCCCACTTTGTTGAACTTCTTGCCGTAGAAGATCCTCAAATACGTTTCTTTTACGAATTTGAATGTATCCGAAATGTATGGAGCGTTAAAGAATTACGTAGTCAAATTTCAAAGAACCTTCATATCCGCATCGGGTTAAGTAAATCTCCTGAATTGGTAATTAAGAAACTTACAGAAATTAGTGAACATCAAAACAGTTTTCTCCAAATCAAAGATCCAATGATTTTGGAATTTCTTGGGATAAAACCGGGTGAATACATCACCGAGAACGAATTGGAAGACAATATCATTTCACATTTACAAGAATTTCTTCTTGAACTCGGTAAAGGATTTTGCTTTGAGGCTCGACAAAAGCGAATGATTATTGATGATCGATATTACTTCGCTGATCTAGTTTTCTACAACCGATTACTTCATTGTAATGTCGTGATAGAACTAAAAAACGATGAGTTTAAACATGAATATCTAAGTCAGCTCAACTCTTATGTTTCGTATTATAGAGAAAACGAAATGCTACCGGGCGATAATCCTCCGGTAGGTATATTACTTTGCACTCGGAAAGGCAAACAAATGGTAGAATATGCTTTAGCCGGTATGGATAACTCTTTATTCGTTTCTACTTATACTCTATGTTTACCTGACAGGCAACAACTAGAAAACTTTTTACATAACGCTATTAATGGTTAATACTCAAGGCTAAAAAATATTCTTTTTGCGTGGGACGGGGATTTTGATTACCTTTGTGATTCGATACTTAATATATAAAATATAATATAGCCCATGCAGCTCACAAGCCTTACCGCTATCTCGCCCGTCGACGGGCGCTACCGCTCGAAGTGCGAGCGTCTTGACGAGTTTTTCTCGGAATATGCCCTCATCCGCTACCGCGTGAAAGTGGAAGTGGAATATTTCATAGCCCTTACCGAAATTCCTCTGCCGGCACTCAAGTCAGTTCCGGCCGATGCTGCCGAAAAGCTGCGCGACATCTACCGCAACTTCTCGCTCGACGATGCTCGCCGCATCAAGGAAATCGAGAGCGTAACTAATCATGACGTGAAGGCTGTGGAGTATTTCCTCAAGGAGCATTTCGATGCCATGGGTCTGAGCCAATATAAGGAATACATCCACTTCGGCCTCACTTCGCAGGATATCAACAATACGTCGGTACCCATGTCGGTAGCCGATGCCCTGCGCGAGGTATACCGCCCAATGCTCGACGAGCTTATAGGTCACCTCGAAGCCCGCGCCGATGAGTGGGATTCAATCCCCATGCTCGCCAAGACCCACGGCCAGCCGGCTTCGCCCACCATCCTCGGTAAGGAGATACGCGTGTATGTCTACCGCCTCCGCGCCCAGCTCAAGACTCTCGACGAGGTGGTGATAAGCGGAAAGTTTGGCGGCGCTACCGGCAATTTCAATGCTCACCTGGTAGCATTCCCCACTATCGACTGGCGCTCATTTGCCGCCCGCTTCCTCAGCGAGAAGCTCGGCATAGTGCGCGAGGACTACACTACCCAGATTTCCAACTACGATAATCTCGCAGCGCTCTTCGATGCCCTGCGCCGCATCAATACCATCATCCTCGACCTTGACCGCGATATGTGGCTATACATCTCGATGGAATACTTCAAGCAGCGCATCAAGGAGGGTGAGGTAGGCTCGTCGGCTATGCCACACAAGGTCAATCCCATCGACTTCGAGAACTCCGAGGGCAACATCGGCATGGCCAACGCCATCTATGCTCACCTTGCCCAGAAGCTCCCCGTGTCGCGTCTGCAGCGCGACCTCACCGACTCGACCGTACTGCGCAACATAGGCGTGCCTATGGCTCACTCGCTCATCGCTTTTGCCTCCACTCTCAAGGGTCTGGGCAAACTGCTCCTCAACCGCGAGGCCATCGACCGCGACCTTGACAATACATGGAGCGTGGTGGCCGAGGCTATCCAGACCATACTCCGCCGCGAGGGTTATCCCAAGCCCTACGAGACTCTCAAGGCGCTCACCCGCGTCAATACCGCCATCACGGCCGAGAGCATCTCTACCTTTATCGATACTCTCGATGTGAGCGATGAAGTGAAGGCTCAGCTCCACACCATCACCCCCGGCAACTACACAGGACTGAAATGAAACTCGTGGTGCAGCGGGTATCGGAAGCCCGGGTGGATATCGACGGAAAGTGTACAGGACGCATAGGCCGCGGTCTGTGCGTGCTGGTAGGCATTCGCACCGACGATACCCCCGACGACGTAGACTGGCTCGCGGGAAAGCTCGTGAAGATGCGCATATTCCCTGACGATGCCGGAGTGATGAACCGCTCGCTCCTCGACACTGCCGGCGAGCTCCTCGTCGTAAGCCAGTTTACACTCTACGCTCTCACCGCCCGCGGCAACCGTCCGAGCTACATACGTGCCGCCGGCCCCGACGTGGCCGTGCCGCTCTACGAGCGCTTCATCGCCGAGCTTGACCGCGAGATTGCTCCTGCGGGTCACAAGGTGCAGACGGGAGTGTTTGGCGCTGACATGCAGGTGTCGCTGGTGAACGA
Organism: uncultured Staphylococcus sp.; assembly: GCA_964477665.1. GTDB lineage: Bacteria > Bacteroidota > Bacteroidia > Bacteroidales > Muribaculaceae > Duncaniella. Next base: position 4,370 of record CAYZFG010000061.1, on the reverse strand, counting down.
CGGCCCCGTCACGATTGTTATAGATTCAAAGAACCGCGAATGATATGACCTCACCCGCCTCTACTCTCACCCTCGACCAGATGCAGCATACCGTCGACCGGTGGATCACCACTACCGGAGTGCGCTACTTCTCGCCGCTGACCAATATGGCCATCCTTGCCGAAGAGACCGGCGAGGTGGCGCGTATCATGGCCAGAATCCATGGTGAGCAGTCGGCCAAGCCGGGCGAGAAACTTGACCTCGCCGACGAGCTCGCTGACCTTATGTGGGTCATAGCCGCCATCGCCAATCAAAACGGTGTGGACCTCACCGAGGCCTTCTACCGCAATCTTGACAAGAAGAGCCGCCGCGACGCCACGCGCCACCGCGACAACCCCAAACTGAAATAACTCTTACCTACTAAATAATTAAATCATTATGGCTGACAAATATAATGAAGTCCTCGAAAAGTCGCGCGTCACTACCGACGACGCCGTAGTAGCCGACCGCGTAAAGGAAATACTCGAAAAGCATCTCGAAGAAAACCGCAACGAAGAGACCCTCAAGAAAATCTTCAACTCCATAGACCTCACTACCCTCAAGTCGACCGACTCTCAGCAGTCAGTGGCCAACTTCGTGGAGCGCGTCAATGCATTTGAGGAAGAATATCCCGCGCTGCCCAATGTAGCCGCTATATGTGTATATCCCTGCTTCGTGCCCATCGTGCGCACCGTGCTTGACGTGACTGAAGTAGATATTGCCTCCGTGGCCGGCAGTTTCCCCTCAGCACAGACTTTTATTGAAGTGAAGATAGCCGAAATAGCTCTTGCAGTAGAGGCCGGCGCTGATGAAATCGACGTGGTATTCGGCCTCGGCGACTTCTTTGACCACGACTATGAGGAGCTCTGCGACCAGCTTCAGGAAATGAAGCACGCCTGCCGCAGCGCCCTTATGAAGGTCATCCTCGAAACCGGTGCCCTCAAAACTGCCAAGAATATCCGCGACGCTTCGATACTCTCACTCTACTCCGGTGCTGACTTCCTCAAGACCTCTACCGGCAAGGAACATCCCGGCGCATCGCTCGAAGCCGCATATATCATGTGTGAGTGCATCAAGGAATACTATGAGCAGACCGGCCGCATGGTAGGCTTCAAGGTATCGGGCGGCGTGGCCACTACCGAGGAAGCACTGCAGTATTATACAATAGTGCGCTCTGTGCTCGGCGACAAGTGGGTGGCTACCAACGAGTCATTCCGTATAGGCGCATCGCGTCTTGCCAATGCCGTGCTCAGCGACATCACCGGCGTAGAAACCAAGTTCTTCTGATTCACCTCTCCATCTCATGATCAACCAGCGTAAATACTACATCATAGTCGACGGTGACCGCCACGAAGGTCCCATGACTTTTGAAGAAATCATCGCCCACCCCCGCTTCTCGCCCACGGCTCCCGTGTGGCGCGACGGGCTGGCTGACTGGGCGCAGGCTCAGCTTATAGTCGACTTTGCCGACTACTTCGCCTCCCTTCAGCCCGAGGCTGCTCCCGTCACTCCACCTCCCGCTACCCCTGCGCAGCCTCAATACAGCCCCGCCCAGGGTAATCCCGCGCAGCCCACCGCCCCCATGCCCGAGTGGTGGTATGCCGATAACCGTAAGGCGCCGAAGATGCCCTCCAACTATCTTGCTTTTGCCATCATAGTGACCATCTGCTGCTGCCTCCCCACCGGAATTGTGGCAATAATCTATTCGTCAAAAGTCTCGCAAGCCTTCTATCGCGGAGAATATGACCGCGCCGAAAATTGCTCACACAATGCCCTGCTGTGGTGTCTCATCTCACTGCTTCTCGGCCTGATGTGTTTCCCGCTGGTAGGTATCATGCAATATATAAGCACCTCTATTTGATCTCCGTAACCTCCATACCCCGACCTTACCGAATACTGATAGCGGCGATAATCATTGTCGCCGCTATCGCTTTTATCTACATCTACGCCACCTTTGACCCCTCCACACAAGGGTCGCTCTTCCCTCGATGCACCATCAAGACTCTTACCGGACTTGACTGTCCCGGCTGCGGCTCCCAGCGCGCCATCCATGCCCTGCTCCACGGCCATGTTCTCGAAGCCCTGCGCTTCAACGCCCTCTTTGTAGCCGAGCTTCCGCTGCTCGCCCTGCTTGCACTCACGAGTCTCTTCAGCGACCGCTTCCATCGCCTGCGCCGCTTTCTCATCTCCCGCACATTTATACTTTCACTGCTCGCTACCATCATTTTATTTACAATCGTGCGCAACATAGTGTAGACAACTCTCCACTATGTCAGCGACCCGCCATTTTATCAAAAACCTTTATCACCCCTAATCCCCTCACCCTCAACCCCTCCGCACCCCCATCACCACTCCCCTACACCCACTACTATTTCTCACTGATTATATATATTTATATTTTGTGTTGATGAATATAAGTAGTAGGGACGTCGCTGTGCACACCATCTATCGCCGTAGCGGCGGCGGCGGGGGTGTGAAAATTGAAAATGGAAAATTGAAAATGGAAAAATTTCGTTCCTATTCTAAATTATAAATTCTTCATTCTAAATTCTTTTCCGACCCCCGCTCCATAGGTGCACAGCAACGTCCCCACAAGAAACCACGGTTGGAAGGATTGAAAAGTGCGGAAAATACTTGCAAAAAAGGATTGAAAAGTGTATTTTTGTGACATAAAAAAGGATTGAAAAGTGTATTTAATCTTTATAAAAAGGTTGTAATCATGCTATTTAGAAAAATTGAGCCTGTTATTTCAAATTATTTTGCTTCTGATACTGATAAAGTATTGGTGGTAACCGGTGCCCGACAAATAGGAAAGTCATATATCATAAGATACTGTGCGCGTAAATATTTCAAAAACATTGTTGAAATAAATCTTATCAACGATTATGAAGGCGACAGACTATTTGACGACGTACATAACACTGATGATTTCTACATAGCACTTTCAGCATTTACATCTCTCCCGTTAGGCAACAAAAGCGATACCATCATATTTCTTGATGAAATACAGGTATATCCACATCTGCTTACATTACTAAAATTTCTTCGTGAAGAAGGCAAATACAGGTATGTGGCAAGTGGATCGCTCTTAGGTGTGACTCTAAAAAAATCCTCGTCAGTGCCACTGGGCAGCATCGACATAATAAAAATGTATCCTCTTGATTTCGAAGAATTTCTTATAGCTAATGACTTCGGTAAAGATGGCATAGACTCACTACGTCAACATTTTCAAAATCTCACAAATGTGCCTGACGGCATCCATAGCAGAGTGATGAATCTTTTTAAGCGCTATCTGCTCGTGGGAGGTCTGCCCGAAGCTGTCAATAAATTTCTTGACACTCGTGACCTAATTCAAGTAAGATATGTACAGAATACAATTTTTGAATTATATAAAATCGACGCGGCAAAGTATGATACCGAGCACTCTTTGAAAATAGGCAGAATATATTCGCTCATTCCCTCTAATATGGAAAACAAAAAGAAGAGAGTAGTATACAGTTCCATTGAGAATACTAAGGGTAAAAGAGCTGAAGATTATGAAGAAGAAATAGAATACCTCATCAGCTCGGGTATAGCTTTGGGGGTGACGGCAATATCCAATCCCAAATTTCCTCTGACCGAAACCGAACATAAGAATCTCATCAAACTATATTATAACGATCCCGGACTTCTTACAGCCGCATTATATCACACTAATCCCCAACCTGTGTTGAAAAACGAAACGGGTATCAACCTTGGTTCGGTATATGAGTGTGCTGTCGCATGTCAGATGGCAGCCAATGACAATTCACTTTTTTATTATGACAACCGTACCCGTGGCGAAGTAGACTTTTTATATGATGATTTTGATACCTTATCCGTCGTGCCCATAGAAGTTAAGTCAGGTAAAGATTACAAACGCCATGTAGCCATAAGTAAATTTACATCCTGCGAAGAATACGGTATCAAATCTGCTTATGTACTCTCTAATAGTAATGAAATAGAAACAAACGGAAAAATCCGCTATGTGCCTGTATATATGTCAATGTTTTTTGACAACCGCTTATATAAGAACGGCCCCGTGTTGATTTAACTGATTTTTTCATACTCTTTACAATGCTGTAGGGATCACAAATGGAATGCCAAAAGGGCGCCCGTAGGTTGCCGATTATAGCTGCTCGGCACGGCTCTTTAATCGGCGGCCTTCGGACGCCATTGGTTTATTATTAACCCATTCCCCGAACGCCTCCGCTGAGCTCCGGCGGTCGGGGCTACTCGTAAATCGGCGACCTACGGGCGCCTTTTAGAGAAATCAGGTGTAGGGACGTCGCTGTGCGACGTTTAGGAGATGAGCTGCGGTAACATACCGTATC
>CAYZFG010000060.1:0-15590 GCA_964477665.1 uncultured Staphylococcus sp. | reverse complement strand
GCGGGAATTACAGCAGCGGGTACTGTCGGGGATTCTCACCCCGTTCCCTTTTGATGCTCCTTATCGTCACGCCTCTGCGCGACGGAGCAACCATTTCAGCGGCAAAATTACAAAATTTTCCGATACTCCCGCTATTTCCACCGATATTTAACAAAATCGGTGCGAGCCGTGGAGGGTCGCACCGGTTGGTTATAATCTTTGTATCAATAGATTACTGGGGCTGTTTGCCGATGTAGGCGAGGATACCGCCGTCGACGTAAAGCACGTGGCCGTTGACGAAGTCTGATGCCTCGGAAGCAAGGAATACGGCCGGACCCATGAGGTCTTCGGGAGTACCCCAGCGGCCCGCGGGAGTCTTGGAGATGATAAACTGGTCAAAAGGATGACGGCTGCCGTCGGGCTGGATTTCGCGCAGAGGTGCGGTCTGTGGAGTTGCGATGTAGCCCGGGCCGATACCGTTGCACTGGATGTTGTGTTCGCCATACTCTGAGCAGATGTTGCGGGTGAGCATCTTGAGACCACCCTTGGCGGCAGCGTAGGCGCTGACGGTCTCGCGGCCGAGTTCGCTCATCATTGAGCAGATATTGATAATCTTGCCGTGGCCTTTCTTGATCATACCGGGAATTACGGCTTTGGCCACGATGAAGGGAGCTACGAGGTCAATGTCGACAACCTGACGGAAGTCCTTGACATTCATATCGGTCATGGGGATGCGCTTGATGATACCGGCATTGTTGACGAGGATGTCGATGGTGCCTACGGTAGCTTCGATGTCGGCCACCATAGCCTTTACTGCCTCTTCGTCGGTCACGTCACAGAGATAACCCTTGGCTTCGATTCCGGCTTTCTTGTAGTTTTCATAGCCCATGTCTACAAACTCCTGGGTATTGGAGTTGAACACGATCTTTGCGCCGGCCTGATAAAGGGCGGTAGCGATGGCAAAGCCTATGCCGTAGACTCCGCCTGTTACGAGGGCAACTTTGCCTTCAAGTGAAAAATTTACCATAATTTTTGATGATTATTAGATTTGGGTAAAAATGTATCTTTTAAATGTGGCTCAGCAATATCACCGCCTTTCCGCCTGAGGGCTCCACGGTGAGCTGCTTCGCCGAGGCCGCGACAAGGAGTGTCTCTCCGCGCCGTGCATCGCGCTCTTCCTCATCAGCCTTTACCTTGACATCGCCCTCACACACCATAATGATCGTGAACGAATCGCGACCGTTGAGGTCGATTTCCTGAGGCTTCGTAAGGGTGAGCACTGCCGCCGAGAAGTGAGGGCAGCTGATAAGCTCGGTCACGCGATCATCACAGGGCTGATAAGCGGTGCGGTAAGTGTCTTTTACGCTATAATCAATGGCGTCAACGGCCAGATCAGTATGGAGCTGGCGAAGATTTCCGTTCTCGTCACGGCGGTTGAAGTCATAGATGCGGTAAGTGATGTCAGATGTCTGCTGTATCTCAGCCAGAAATGTCCCTGCGCCTATGCTGTGGATGCGTCCCGCGGGAATATAGAAGCAGTCGCCTTTATGCACGTCATAGCGGCAGAGATGGTCAGTAATCGTGTGATTATCAACAGCTCTTACATATTCCTCCTTGCTCATCTTATCGCTGAAGCCCAGAAGGAGCGATGCGCCCGGGTCGGAGTCGACTATATACCACATCTCGGTCTTGCCCGAGACACCGTGGCGGCTGGCGGCAAGGTCATCATCAGGATGCACCTGTATCGAAAGGTCACGACCGGCATCAATAAACTTCACAAGAAGCGGGAATATGTTGCCAAACGTCCGGTAGACTTCCTCGCCTACGAGCGACGCCTTATACTTTTCAATAAGCTGTGATATGGTCAAGCCTTTGTCAGGGCCGTCACTTACCACCGAAAGACTCCCATCTACTGCCGAGATTTCCCAACTCTCTCCGATATGGGACATCTCGGTATCGAGCCGCTTGAACGATGATATTCTATCACCGCCCCAGAGGGTCGACTTGAATATGGGGTCAAACTTTATAAGTTTCATTCGCTGCTTACTTAGAAAATTCGGAATGTAAAGTTAGTGATTTATTTCATATAATTACTTATTTTTTCACTTTTTTCATTCCTGCCCTACGATTATGCCTCAACGCCGCGGTGAAATCACGCGGTCGCCTATGAGTTTGGCGAGCTCCTTACGCAGGTCTTCAATCTCTTTCTGGCGGCTGAGAAGCTCCATTACGGTGGCGTAGTCGCCGGTATTGATTATGCGGGCGCGCACTTCACGCAGTCGCAGGCACAGGATAGCATCTTTAAGTTCAAAGAGCTTACGGGGAACGAGGTCAAGGAGTTGCTCCTGCTCGGTCTCGATGTGGGAAAACTTGGTGTGTACCTTACTCAACTGATATTTTTCGATGAGAAGGTCGTTGGCAAGGCGGCGTATTTCCTCGTCGGGATGCGAAAGAAGTGTCTGGGCGAGGTAATCCACAGCGTAGTTGTCAAGGCGCTCAGTGAAATTAGCATCGACGGTCTCACGAAGTTGCTGCTCCATGGCATTGATGCTGCCTATGTCGGTAGCCGTCTCGCGGATGTGCTGAATACCTTCCTCAAACTCGCGGGCACGCACCTTTTCAAGGTCGTCATATTTTGCCGCGTAATCGTCGGCCCAGCGGGAATCGGCAAGCGAAACTATTTCGTTGAACACACGGCTGCAATCGGCATTACGGAGCGCTATCCCGTCGGCGGCAAGTTCATCAGCTATATATTGAAGCACTGATAGCGTGGTAGTGCCTCCATCAGCATCTCCCGCCTCACAGAACGGGAGAAGACCGTATTTCACGGCGAGCTTGAGCACTCCAGTTTCGTAAGGCCGCAGGAATACAGTATCGTCGGGCGACGAGGCCGGGGTTTGAGGCTTGGCGCCGATGGATGGCGCTTGCTGCGGTACATTTGTCACCGATTCTTTTTCGCGCTCACGTCCTTCCTTGTCGCGTATCTCTTCAAAGAACTTGGCAACCTGGCGCTGGAGCACCTTCTCGTCGAAATCAAAGTTGCGCGCGCACTCCTGCACATACACGTTGCGGGTGATTTCCTGCGGGATGTGGGCAATGGAGCGCACTATTTCGGTTATTGCTTCTGACCGACGTATGGGGTCATTCTCCACCCCATCCATCAGTATCTCCGACTTGAATTTTATGAAGTCAGTAGCATGTGTGGCAAGGTACTCCTCCACCTCGGTAGATGAATGAGACTGCGCGAATGAATCGGGGTCCTCCCCTTCGGGAAACAGCACCACTTTCACGTTCAGGCCCTCGGCAAGAAGCATGTCGATACCTCGCAGCGAGGCCTTGATACCGGCGGGGTCGCTGTCGTAGATCACGGTGACATTTTCAGTAAAGCGGTGGATGAGCGAAACTTGCTCGGTAGTGAGCGAAGTGCCCGACGAGGCCACTATATTCGTCACCCCCGACTGATACATGGAGATTACATCCATATACCCTTCCACGAGGTAGCAATGATCCTTTTTTACTATAGACTGCTTGGCCTGATAGAGGCCGTAGAGCACCTTGCGCTTGAGGTAGATGTCACTCTCGGGAGAGTTGACATACTTGGCCACTGACTTGTCAGTCTTAAGCGTGCGGCCACCGAAGGCCACCACCTTCCCCGAGAGGGTCTGCACGGGATATATCACGCGGCCGCGGAAGCGGTCATAGACTTTACCACGGTCGGTGCGCGAGCACAATCCGGTGGCTATGAGATATTTTTCGCTGAAGCCGCGCTCGATGGCTGTGCGATAAAGCACGTCGGGCTGCTCAAGCGCGTAGCCGAGATGAAATTTCTTCATCATCTCGTCGCTGATACCGCGGTGGCGAAAGTAGCTGAGGCCTATCTCGCGGCCGTCGGCCGTATCGGTAAGATTTGACTCAAACTGCTGCATGGCCCACTCGTTGACCGCAAACATATTCTCGCGGTCTCGCTCCTTGTCGCGCTGCTCTTCAGTGAGATCCTGCTCTACAATCTCGATATTGTATTTCTTGGCGAGATAGCGCAGAGCCTCGTTGAAGGTCATCTGCTCGTGCTCCATGATGAAGTTGACCGGGCTGCCGCCCTTGCCGCAACTGAAGCACTTGCATATCCCCTTGGCTTTCGAGACCGAAAACGACGGGGTGCGCTCGTTGTGAAACGGGCACAGGCCTATATAATTGGCACCGCGGCGCTTCAGGCTCACGAAGTCTGATACCACCTCCACTATGTCGGCGGCATCGAGTATGCGCTGTACGGTCACCTGGTCAATCAGTCTCATTTCTTTAAAGAATAGGTTATAGTTATACAAAGTTACGAAATAATGAGTAACTTTGTGCTCGTTTTACAAATTTTATATCAGTCTTATGAACGGATGGATTACAATACTCCTGCTCGTGATATCTAATATCTTTATGACATTTGCCTGGTATGGCCACCTCAAGTTGCAGCAGATGAACGTCATAACCTCTTCTACCCCGCTCGTCATCGTGATACTTATATCGTGGGGCATAGCTTTGCTTGAGTATTTCTTCATGATTCCGGCCAACCGCATGGGGTTTCATGAAAACGGTGGTCCGTTTTCTCTCATGCAGCTGAAGGTGATTCAGGAGGCTATCACACTGATAATCTTCACAGTGTTCACCATCTTCTTCTTCCGCCACGAGACTCTCCACTGGAATCACTTCGCGGCCTTCGTGTGCCTGATATTGGCCGTGTATTTCGTGTTTATGGAGAAATGACCGGCCTACCGGTGGGATGCCTTGTAGTAAAGCACTACGGCTATTATCGCATAGATAAAATTAGGTATCCACATCGCTACCATGGGCGAGGTAAGGCCTGACACGGCAAAGGTAGACGTGACGGTCATAAAGAGGATGTAGCTGAAGCTCAATACAAGTCCTATACCTATATTCACACCCATTCCGCCCTTGACCTTGTGGGCTGAGAGCGACATACCTATCACCGTGAGGATAAACGCGGCGGCAGTCATGGCATAGCGGCGGTGATTTTCTATCTCAAATGATTTTATATTAGCCACTCCCCTCTCGCGCTGGCGCTCGATATACTCGCGCAGCTGCGGCGAGGTCATGGTCTCGTGGTCATTTTTGGCGATAAGGAAGTCGCGGGGCTCGAAAGGTATCACCGTGTCGAGTCGCAGGCCGCGGGTGATTATCTCACGGTCGTCGCGGAAATCGCGTATCATATAGTCGCGCACCACCCAGCGGTGGAGGGTGTCCCACTTGATGGTCTGCGACGTGAGGCGCGACACGAGTTTCTTTCCGTCAAATTGCTCAAGCGAAAACTTATAGCCCGTCTTGGTCGTGTTGTCATACCGGCTCATCGAAGCAATCTGGCCCTTCGACACCTGCAACTGGATATTTGACCCGTAGTCCACGCGCTTATTGCGCACGTAAGTATTGGTATACTCGATGCGCTTCACATTGGCGGGCGGGATGATATACGCGCTCAAAACGTAGGTAGCCGCGGCAATTACAGCCGCCGACACCATATAGGGCCACAGTAATCGCCTGAAGCTCATGCCGGTGGAGAGCATGGCGATAATCTCGCTGTTGTCAGCAAGCTTGGAGGTGAAAAATATCACCGCGATAAATGTGAAGAGCGGGCTGAACTGGTTGGCGAAATATGGCAGGAAGTTGACAAAGTAGTCAAATATCGTGGCCTTTAGTGGGGCTTTGAGAAATGAATCGAGCTTCTCGTTGACGTCAAACATTATCGTGATGGCCAGAATCAGCGCTATCGCGAAAATGTATGTTCCGAGAAATTTCTTTATGATATATCGGTCGAGAATCTTAAACATAATCTGTTGACCGGGGTTTTACAGGCGGCGTGTTACGCGCTCCACCATTTCGGTTTTCCATGACTTGAAGTCGCCGGCTATCACATGGCGTCGGGCCTCGGCAGTGAGCCACAGATAGAAGGCGAGGTTGTGGATCGAAGCTATCTGCATGGCCAGTATCTCGTTGGCAATGAAGAGATGACGCACGTAAGCCTTGGTGTACATTCTGTCGACTACGCTCGCGCCGTCTTCCTGAAGGGGCGAGAAATCATCGGCCCACTTCTTGTTGCGCATGTTCATGATACCGTGGGCTGTGAACAGCATACCGTTGCGACCGTTGCGCGTGGGCATCACGCAGTCCATCATATCTACTCCACGGTCTATGGCTTCCAATATATTGCCCGGAGTGCCCACTCCCATAAGGTAGCGGGGCTTGTCCTCGGGAAGAATCTCGTTGACCACTTCGATCATTTCATACATCACCTCGGCCGGTTCGCCCACAGCCAATCCGCCTATAGCGTTGCCGTCGGCACCTAAAGAGGCCACGTGGCGGGCACTCTCGCGGCGGAGGTCAGGGTAGGTCACGCCCTGCACTATAGGGAAAAATGCCTGACGATAGCCGTAGCGACCTTCAGTCTCGTTGAAGTGTCGCCAGCCGCGGTCGAGCCAGCGTAGTGTAAGGTCGAGCGACTTGCGGGCATATTGGCGATCAGCTGTGCCGGGAGGACACTCGTCGAGAGCCATCATTATATCTGACCCGATAGAGCGCTGTATGTCCACCACTTTCTCGGGGGTAAAGAGGTGCTTTGAGCCGTCGATATGCGAGCGAAACCATGCGCCCTCTTCGGTGAGCTTGCGGTTGTCAGAGAGCGAAAACACCTGAAAGCCGCCGCTGTCGGTAAGTATAGGCTTATCCCACCCGTTGAATTTATGCAGTCCTCCTGCCTTTTCGAGAATCTCGATTCCGGGACGGAGGTAAAGATGATAAGTATTTCCGAGAATGATCTGCGCCTTGACGTCGTCGCGAAGCTCGCTCATGTGCACGGCCTTGACGCTGCCCACCGTGCCGACGGGCATGAATATAGGGGTCTCGATCTTGCCATGGTCAGTGGTGATCACACCCGCGCGGGCCGCCGTTGACGGCGCAGTTGCTGTTACTTCAAATTCCATTACGTCTGCAAAATTACACACAATCCGCCTAATTCCCTAATTTCATAACAGAATTTATCATATAATTACACCGACAATGCCGGAGGGAGCTGCGCAAGCCAGCCCGCCTCCGGCACATCCAAACCGAATTTCTTATTTTCTTTTTTACCTTATGTACGTATGATGATTATTCCTCTGCAGAATCTACGTCGATGCGGCACGAGGGCATACTGCGGATCTCAAAGTCAATCTTCGAGGCATTGTCAGAATCCCAGTTGAGCATACGGAATGTTACGCCTTTCTTAAGAGTGACAAACTGATTGTCGCGGTCAGTGCTCGTGGCATGAATGGCAAGGTCGTCAATATTGCAGGGTCCGGAGATAGTGAGTCCCGGCGAAATTACGGAGATGTCGGCAGCGCCTATTTCCGAATTTTTCAATTTGAGTATTGTATATTCATACTCTTCTAAAACCGGTATTTCCACGTTGAGCACCTCGATATCACACTCCGTGAGCGACAGCGCGCTGCATATCTTGGCATTGAGCTTTGACTGCGACAGAGCTGTGGCTTCAATCCTACATTCCCGGTCAGCGCTTACCCCTTGCATCGAACCTGCGGGCATCACGAGGTTGATTTCAGGCGCGTCGAGATAAAGACGGAGCACCTTGGCCGTGTCGGTAAGCCCATAATATTCCTTAAGGCCGTGGGCATCCACGATGATGTCAAGCACTCGGCGGCCGCCTTGCTCTGTCTCTTGCAGGTTGAGAAGTGGAAGCCACTCGGGCGACACTTCGAGGCGGGGCGATTGAGCTTCGGCGCTCTCGGTCACGCGGAGTTCGATTCCGTCGTTAAAAAACACTTTCGTCCCCTCGGGGAGCGCGCTTTGAAATGATATGGCCACGCTATCGGCCTGAGCGAGCTCGCGGGTGGCTACCGAGTCGGAAAACTCGTAGGAAGGCACGGTATTAAATGTCGAGGCGGAGAGCACGTAGCTTACTAAGCCCGTGATTAAGGCTCCGGCGGCCACGATTCCACCTATGATATATGTAGTAGTTTTCATCTTTACAGTTGATTATTAGATAGATACTCTGTGTACATTGATGTGAGTCGTTCGGGTGTGACACCGAGCAATCGGAGCTGACGGAATACATCGGTCATTTCTCCTTCGAGAAATTCGCTCCGGCGCCTCTCCCCTATCACTGTGGCGGCATCGTCGGCCACGAAGAATCCTATGCCGCGGCGATTGTAGATCACTCCCTGCTGGGCAAGATACTCGTAGGAGCGCATCACAGTGTTGACATTCACCTCCATTTCTCCGGCACATTCCCTCACCGAGGGCATGCGCTCGCCTCCTTTCAGCCGTCCTGACAGTATGTCTTCACACACCATATCAGCTATCTGGAGAAATATCGACTTATTATTTTCCTTAAATGCTACCATCGATCAATCACCTCACTTTCCTTGAAACGGTAATACGATATTACATAAAACGTTATCGACAGCACAAGTCCCAGCGAGAATACCAGCACATTAGCCAAGTGTGCCGAGCCCGTATTGAGGTAAAATCCGCCTATATCCCGCGGCTCGGATACGAGCGAGGCGGCCCAGTAAGAAATCATTCCGTAGACCAGTGTAATCAGCGCGAGCACAAACACCGTCTTCAGCAGCGCCTTCTTGGGCCAGAGTATCGAGCCGAGGGCGAAAAGCGACGTAAAGGTCAAGTACACGCCGGCGTAAACTCCCCAGTTGAAGTCGGTATAAAATTCACCGGAAAGTGTCCCGAGAAGCTGCGGCATATAAGTTTCGGATTGCACAAAGATGCGGAAGATCGCATAGTTGACCACGTCGGCTACCACAAACATCACCGCAAATGCTACAATGTAACCTATCACAAAAGTAATCCATCGTGCTACATATTTTTCGAGAGCCGACGCCGGGGTCATCAGCACCGAAAGACGCTGGCGGGGTGTGGACATGCCGCCAAACATCATCGACCCGGCGATGCAACCGAATACCGTGAAAAGCACCCTTCCGGCTTCGACCTGAAAACCGGCTGCATCAAGCGGTTCCTGCACTGAAGGCTTGGCCACCATTGTGAAAAATATCATCATCATAAGGATCACTCCTAATAGCATGACCAGACTCATGACGAGTTCGCGCCAGTTTTCCCTCACCATCTTATTATATACGTTGAGCAGGCGGGGCATGGAAAATGTATTATTCATTGTTATCCTCCTTTCTTTCAGCAATATCTTCTGTTAAAAACTCTCGGGCACAAGTCTCTTTATCATTGACGGCGAAATCAAAGAGCGACTCAAGATTGAGCTCTGAATAGTCGCCCGTCACATTGCGGCTTATCACGTCATACCCTCCCAGTCCGCGGCGCGCGTAGAGGGCATCGGCTACGGTAGCGCCGTCGGTCGACGCATGGAAATCGAGTCGCGACGTAATGTCGGCCACACTGCGGTTGAGCACCACCTTGCCCTCATCCATTATTATCACATGGTCGAGCACCTTGTCGATGTCCTTCACCTGGTGAGTGGAAATCAGTATCACGCGATCCTCGATGTTGCCTGACACCACAAAGCGGCGGAAAGCACTCTTCGACGGAATATCAAGTCCGTTGGTAGGCTCGTCCATAAGCAGCACCTGCGTATTGCAAGCCAGCGCAAAACACATCAGTGCCTTCTTCTTCTGACCCATCGACAGAGCACCTAAGTTCACGTCATAGTCAAGTTCCATCGTCGACAGATGTCGCTTCAGATCCTCCACCGAAAAGCGAGGATAAAACCCTGCGTTCAGCTCCACGTAGCGCTGAAATGATACGCGGGGGAGGTCAAACTCCTCCGGCACCACAAATATCTTCTCAAGCGTCTGCGGCAGTCGGCGCCACACATTCTCGCCGTCGACGGTCACGCATCCGCCATCAGGCCGCAGCAATCCGGCCATCAGATAGAGTAGCGTCGACTTGCCGGCACCGTTGAGTCCCAGCAGACCGTATATATTCCCGGTCTCAAGCCTCAGCGACAGGTCATCAACCCCTGCCCGCTTCCGGCCATTGTAGTGAAAAGAAAGATTCTCGATATTTACCATATTAGTGTAATAGTTTAATAGTACACCGCAAAGGTAATACAAAGTTTCTGAATCCACCAAATAAAAATTGAAAAAAATTTCACTTTGAAAAAAATTTTCTGAAAATAGTGGTTATATCGAAAAAAACACTTACCTTTGCACCACAAATGTCGCCAAGGATCACAGTAGAGTGCATCCCGCTTCACGGAGCAAGCGACGCACATATTTTTGGAAAGATGCCGGAGTGGTCGATCGGGGCGGTCTCGAAAACCGTTGTCCCCTTACGGGGACCCAGGGTTCGAATCCCTGTCTTTCCGCTAAATAGCTACAAGTCAACGACTTGTAGCTATTTTTTTGCGTGAAAGCAGGGATGAGAACCCTGGGGTTCGTTATCGCTTTAGCGCTTGCGAAGCAAGACTCCCTGTCTTTCCGCAACCTATAGCTGTAAGTCAACGACTTACAGCTTTTATGCATTTAAGTGGGGCGAAAAGTGGGGCATTTTTTGCCTCGTTACTGTAGAAGAAACGCTCCATGGAGCTACTCTCTACCTACAAATGGGATCCTACCGCGTCGTATCCCGAAAGTGTGCCGGATGCACCAATATTGATCCCGTTATATAGGGTTTACGATGTCAAAGTAGCTCCCGTTTGTGGGTAAAGAGTAGCTCCATGGAGTGTCAGGCAGCGACAACGGCGACGTAATCGGCTTGCCGATTCGCACTGCAAAGAATGAGGAATACATTCTGACCCTCAATAAGTTACCATTTTAATCAAATCTGTAGCATTCCTCGCAAGCAAACCTATTTCGAGCTTCCAGTTGTCACATTGTCCCCGGGTTGTATCTGTGGCACTTTTACTGCAGTATAGGCATCCAATATCTTATAAAGATGATACATACCTGCACCGGAGCAACGGTGGCCAAAATCATTGACGATGGTCAATCTGTTATCAGACAATAAGGGACGGAGGAAATTAATGTGACTGCATCCCAATAATTCGTCTGCACCAGAGCATAAAGCATGGATACGAGTTGCGTTTCCCTTTACAGTATCAATTAGATTATAATTGTCATATTTGTCTAATATCTGTTGAGTTATCGTATAGGTCTGCACGCCGTCCAATCGGGGACAGAAGTATGGCAGCTTCTCATCTTTCCATTGTGATAGTGTTTGTTTGGGATCAACGCAAGGATTAACCACAATTAATTCTGCCTCACCGCTTTCGCTCATCAGCGCCATCCATCCCCCGAGCGATGTACCCACAATTATCTTGGGCTTCTCAATGGTAATCATCTCGTTGAGTTTGGCAAGTGACTCTTCGGGCTCAGCGTCTAACTCCGGTGCAATCACTCGATATCGACCCTCGAAATGTTTTTGCAGCTGCTCTCGCTTCGAGCCGTTTGCTCCGGACCGAAACCCATGGATATACATGAGCACCGGCAGACTCTCATTTTGAATGTTTGTTATGGAACTCATTTTTGTTACTTTCTCAAAGATTTTTCAAAATAATAATCCTTCTGCTCCAGTCTCATTTTTCCATCAGCCGGCATACACCAAAAGTCTGTTATCTCCTTTACATACGTTGGGATGGGATAATGAGAGTTGATACGCTGATTCACAATACGCCTGAAACGTTTGTTAGCCTGACGCTTCCCGGCCTTATTTGATCGGCCGACACACCACACCACCGGATTCTTTTTCCTACTTCTTGACATAGGTTATTTAACGTGCTTCGATATAAGAATTCATGTTATTTATAATGATTCAGCATATTGCGTATTATTCGTTCTATTTCATCTCGCAGCGATTGTGGCCGGAGCACTTCGAGTTGGTCACGATGCAGTAGCAATTCCTGAATGAAATCGAAGGTAGGTCTCAGACGTAGAGAGAAGTCGGTAAACTCGTCATTAGAATTTATTTCACGTTGGCTATGATGCATAGGGAGCGAGCGCAAATAGCCCGGCAACTCGGCATAGGTACGGATTACAATATCCTCTGCTCTACCATCAACTCCGGCTACGATACCAAATACATCACGGAAATACTCTGTCGGCACAAAATCTTTAGGGTAAGTGAACGCTTCATCAGTAAGAATCATATCCCTAACTCGGTCAAGTGAATATATGCGCTTCTGCTTCTTGGTATTTAGTGCTAATACATACCAGCGCCGCTTAAATAACTTCACGCAAAGTGGAGCTATCACGGATTCCGAGTGATAGCCAAAGGCGTTGTTGTATGAAATTTCAAGTTTCAGATTTTGCTGAAGGGCTATGAGTACTGTTTTAAGCCATTCGCGCCCCGAAGGAACGTCTTCTAAAAGAATCTTATCCGCAATCGCAGAATTGCCGAGCAAAAGTTCTCCAAGCGAGAAACTGTCAAGAGTCCACTTTGTCAGCGAATTTTCCTCAATTACTTCGGGATTGACAATCCTATAGAGATTGAGACCCCGTCCGCGCCGACACTCTATGTCAATGCCGAAATGACGAGAAACGGCCTGACAATGATTATAGAACGTTCGTTTGGAAAGCACTGATCCATTGTCGTTGATTGATGATTTCTCCCATCGTGCGGCAATTTCATCAAATGTCATTTCATCGCCACATTTCAATGTGTCAATCAGCCAGAGATAACGTTTTAAAAGAAGTTCTACCATAATATTATTCCTTGCAATATGCTTTCTCTACAGCATTTCTAAACTCTTCAAAAAAACATCAAATCAATGTTTTTTTAGATTTCAGGTTTTCATTCAAATCACGTAATTTACTTCAGTAGGTCTTATAGAATTGATCTTTTCGATATGATGTACGTATACACTGTGTTCATACTGCTTTGCAAACCTCTTAACTTTAGTCCATACTCGTGTGCGATAGTACGTTTCCAGATACTGGAGTTGATATAACAACCATGACAGCATAATTGAAAATTTATAATCTGTCAACAGTTGAGCCTGTCGAGAGATTAATGCCCATACTCTTCTGACTTTTTCTTTTGGTAAACCTTTCGCCTCTCCTAAAGAGATAAAAGTATCACCGTAATTATGTGCTTGAGCATTTCCTATACGAAGATCAAAAAGTAGCTTCTTTGCCTCCACATACTCCATATCTGTAATTTTCATTATCATCTTTTCAGCTTGTTCACGATAAACCAATAATCCATAAGTTTGACCGGTTATTTCGGGAAAGAGCATGGTTGATTCATAGTAACCTGACCCTCTTCTCTTGAAATATTTTTTTAAAAGATTATTTGTATGCCTACGCTCAATGTCTGTATAATTATAATATAGCGATACTATCAAGACCAAGTCCTTAAAGCCAAGATTAAAGTATTTTTCATTATATTTCTCTGCAAGCGACACTGCATACCCTTCGATACCCATGGAGAACCATCTTGCGCGATTCTTTATAAGTTCGGAAATAACATCCAGGTCGTTTGGAATAATTTCAGGGTTACCTATCTCAGCGATAAGCGAATCTAATGATTGCTGCATAACCGCTAACCTTGCATCGGACTGTATCGCCCATATATGTGAAAATATCAGTTCCGGTTGTATGTTCAAAGATGTTCCTTTCATTTTCTTTTTATTTTACACGGCAAAGTTATCCATTTAATCGGCAATATACTTTCCGATTAAAAATAATTTCAAAAAAGAGACTGCTTCAAAATCTGATGCAGCCTCTGCCGGTTTGTCTGATTACACGCTACTTGATTCGTTCCCAAGAAAAGGCACCATCCGTCACGCCACAGCTTTTAGGAAGTTCTATACCGAGCTGAACTTTGTAAGCTTCAAGAATGTGACTGAGAATTGGTTTGCTGCTGGACGGCTCAACCAATTGCACGGTTAAGCCCTTTGCTATACCTTTTGCACCACCGATGTCTCTTTTGGCGGTTACTTTGAATATATAAGCCATAGATAAATATTTTAGGTTAATTATCTGAAATTTGATATTGCGAAAGAACCAATCTTAGCTCGTCTCCCAAATATGCGGTAGGTTGATTGTGCATTATTTGAAAAATTCGCCATTCACTCCTTCGATTTCTTTATACACTTCTCCTTCTATCCCGGTTTCAGGAAGCTTGTCCTTCAGGTCAAGAAATTTCATCACGGGTTTAGAGATGTTATGAAAATCAAGCTTCTCACCCTCTATAGTGATATATTTCCAAGCTAAATTATCCGGTGATTCACATTTTGTCCATCCTTCTGGAATTGATATGCCTTTGGGGTATTTTGATACTCCTTCCTCTGTCAGTGAAACCCTTACGAAGAGTCTCCATTCAATACACACATCTATCTTCAACAAATCTGTGTTGAGCACGAGATGACATCCTTCCTTGTCGCGGAACATCAATGGTTCAGTATGCTCTAAATTGTAATTGTTGTGTTTAAAGCAGTAATCGGCAAGTTTTGTCATAAAGTCGCTAATCAGCATTTGGCGTGCTATCTCCATCGTCGACTCTACTAAAATAGCCGCTTTCATAACTGAAGAAGAGCCGGTTATCGTCTTAGCCACTTCATACTTTTGTGTCAGCTCCTGCACTGCACTTATATACTGTTCAAGAATGTTTGCCAGATGCGTGCCTCCTTTAATAGCCGAAAGCGAGTCACTGAGCCATTGAATCACATGCTCATGATAGGAACATAGATTAAGTCTACTCCATGATGTGCTATTTGCACTTGTAAAAGAAGGTAGATGACCATCCAAGGTTAAGTAGATAATCTCGAACGACTTGCAACTGCGTATGGCCTGAAAGTATCTTCCTAATTGATTTGGTTGATCATCGGCAAATATTTTGTTTTCTATTACGATGACGTTGTTATTTTCATCTTCGATGTAAATATCTATTCTTCCACCTATAGCATTGTCAAACTCATCAAAATCTAATTTGCCAAAGTCTTTTTCAACCTCAACTTTGGCCGATTCAAAGTTGAAGTTCTTTAACTTATCTAACTTATCCGGGAGTAGTGTTGCAACAAATAAACGGAGAAGCAACGATCCCTGTCCATGAGCACCGTTAGGGTCAATCAGAGAGGCTATAATTCGAGAGTGAGTCAGCTCTTTGTTCTCTTGCCCTATTAAAGAGAGAAAATTAACTGACTCCTTTTTATACTTGCTCCATTCGGCAAGGGATTTTAGCAAATTTGTAAGCATAGTATTAATCCTCTATTGCACCTACTTTGACGCATTTCGGCACTGCGGTCGCATGAAAAAGGCGCGACTCCCTTTTCGCTTATCTGCTTTAGTCGGCTCTGGTAAACCGTGAGTTCAAATAAGTGGAAAGCGGTCGGCGCCCTGAACGGGTGCAACCAGTCTTTCGACTTATTACGCGGAACTCAAAAGTGAAATTTACCAGATTTTACTAAAGCCGTGTAATTAGTCAAAGCTAATTGCTATGTCGTGAATCCAGACTTAGTTGCTGAATTTCAAATGCAAAGTTAGCAAAAAGAATCAGATTCTGCAACTCGCCAATGCTTTCCGGTTGCAAAGCTATGATGCCAATCGGAAACAATCTTTCCGTTCTAATAAAAAATCTCATTAGTGTCCACTAAAAAATCATAAGAGCGCTTTGAAATTATTGATATTCAA
>CAYZFG010000059.1:0-16047 GCA_964477665.1 uncultured Staphylococcus sp. | reverse complement strand
TGAATATCAATAATTTCAAAGCGCTCTTATGATTTTTTAGTGGACACTAATGAAAGTTTTTATTGAAAAACTCCACGATTTGGGCGAAAGGAATGATGTCCTTTTGATCATAGAGATCGGTGTGGCTTGCACCGGGAATTACAACAAACTCCTTGTTGTCGCCTTTGAGCTTGGCGAAGGCGTCTTTGCCAAAATAGAAAGAGTGAGCTTTGTCACCATGCACGATCATCACTGCATTTTCGAGCTCGTCGGCGTACTCGAAGAACTTGAAGTTGAGGAACGGCAGAGCGGAGGTTGCGTTCCATCCGCCATTAGAGTTCAGCGAGCGCTCATGATAACCGCGTGGAGTTTTATAGTAATCATAATAGTCTTTTACAAACTGAGGGGCATCGTCGGGCAGAGGGTCAACTACTCCGCCTCCAAGTTTGTAATATCCGTTCTGATAGTCTTCGGTACGCTGAGCCGCCAAAGCTGCACGCTTGGCATTACGTTGCTTGGCACTGTTCTCACTGTCGAAATAGCCATTAGCATTCACGCGGGTCATGTCATACATCGTAGATGCAACCGTGGCCTTAATGCGAGGATCATTTATGGCTGCTTCGATAGCAATTCCTCCCCAGCCGCATATGCCGAGAATACCCACTTTGTCCTTTTCTACATCCTCGCGTGAAAGGAGATAATCAATGGCCGCACTGAAATCCTCGGTGTTGATGTCGGGCGACGCTACATATCGCGGTTCACCGCCGCTCTCGCCGGTGTAAGACGGATCAAACGCCACGGTGAGGAATCCATTCTCAGCCAGCTCCTGAGCATACAGCCCCGAGCTTTGCTCCTTCACGGCTCCGAAGGGACCGCTGACAGCGATTGCCGGCAACTTCCCCGCTACGCCTTTCGGCTTGTAGAGGTCAGCGGCAAGTGTGATGCCATAGCGGTTTGCGAAGGTGACCTTTGAATGATCAACTTTGTCACTCTGAGGAAATGTCTTATCCCATTCCTGCACGAGGGTAAGGTTTTCAGTCTTCATCATATTCTCTGAATTTTGATTCTGTGCATTTAGTGAAAGAGCGGCTACAAGCAGAGCCGATACTATGAATATATTTCTCATATCTGTTTAATGAATTTTGCGGGGACGCCGCCCACCACAGTGCGTGATTCCACATCTTTAGTCACCACAGCCCCTGCGGCTATGATTGCACCGTCGCCAATTCTCACTCCGGGAAGGATCGTTACATTGGCACCTATCCATACTTTACTACCTATCTTTACCGGGGCGCAGGTCATATCTCCACGACGCAGAGGATCTTTTGAATGATTTACGGTGCAGATGGTGCAGTTATGACCAATCAGGCAGTCGTCACCGATAGCAATACCACCCCAGTCTTGAAACGAGCAGCCCATATTTATAAAGGTGCGTTCCCCAATGGTGATGTTTTGCCCGCAATCAGTATAGAAAGGAGGAAAAAGTCCGAAGGCGTCATCAAGTTGCCTGCCGGTAAGCTCTGACATAAGGTTGCGTAATTCCTCGGGAGAATGATATGCGGTGTTGATCTTGGTAGTGAGACGCAATGCCCGCTGACTCATTGAGTGCATGATCTGATGAATCTCACTGCCGGCAACGATTATATTACCCTCAGCTGCATATTTTAGAAATTCTTTATCTGACATATTTTTCTCGATTTTGATAATGCAAAATTATACCATTATTATTTCGGCGTTCATACCAATGTTACGGATAGATGAACCAAGTTTACCGAATGTAATATATAAGTAAGTTTAATTATGATTTTTTGCAGGTTTTTTCACATTTTCTGAGAATTTTTTATAATTTTGTGGAGTGTTTTTTAAGGATTGAGTCCTTATCAAAGGTATAATTTCTACTTATATATTATATATGTTACTTAATGTTTTCAGTTTCCATTTAAACACTTTGTTATGTTACATTTCAGAAAAATGAATTGGGCTTGGCTCCTTGTGTTTCTAATCATGCTCGGAGCCGGAATCACCGGATGTATCGTCACTCCTAAGGAAGGGTCGTTCAATCTGGAAAACACTCACCTCTACGCCAATGTCGCCTGGATGATCACAGCCACAATCTTCGTGCTGATGATGACTCCGGGCCTCTCTTTTTTTTACGGGGGTATGGTAAGGGTGAAAAATGTGATCTCCACCATGCTTCAGAGCTTCATAGTGATGGGCGTGGTAAGTGTAGTGTGGGTGATTTTCGGTTTTT
Source organism: uncultured Staphylococcus sp. (assembly GCA_964477665.1). GTDB lineage: Bacteria > Bacteroidota > Bacteroidia > Bacteroidales > Muribaculaceae > Duncaniella. Next base: position 13,817 of record CAYZFG010000059.1, on the reverse strand, counting down.
CGCTTGCTTTCGGTCAGGATGTGTGGCATGTGATAGGTGACCCGGCTACGTTTTTTATGTTTGACAACGTGGGCGTGACCAATGTGACCGATGCCGCCAATGAGTGGACGCAGATAGGTATTGCCACTACCACCATCCCGCTGGCACTATTTGCTCTCTTCCAGATGAAGTTTGCCATCATCACACCGTCGCTTATTACAGGCTCGTTTGCCGAGCGAGTACATTTCGCCGGTTATCTGCTCTTTATGGTCTTATGGACGGTGATAGTCTACTGCCCGCTGGCTCATTGCACATGGCACCCTGACGGACTTTTCGGTATGCTTCACGTGCATGATTTCGCGGGTGGTATAGTAGTTCACGCGGCTTCAGGTATAGCAGCGCTGGCCGGAGCAATGTTTTTAGGAAAGCGTACTGACCGCGACCACTCCAAGCCGGCCAACGTGCCTTTTGTGCTTCTCGGTGCCGCCCTGCTGTGGCTCGGATGGTTTGGCTTCAACGGCGGTTCGTCGCTTGCAGCCGACGGCATAGCCATTTCGGCATTTCTCAACACCAATACCGCTGCTGCTACCGCAATGATAGTATGGCTTGCGATGGACGGCCTGCGCGGCCACAAGCCTTCGGCTATGGGTGCTGCTATCGGTGCTGTGGTAGGTCTGGTCGCCATCACTCCTATGGCAGGATGGGTGAGTGTAGGCCAGAGTGTGGGTATAGCCTTTATCGTCACGATATGCTGTAATCTCGCTTGCTCATGGAAAGGCTACAGCCACATGCTTGACGACGCTCTCGATGTATTTCCCACCCACGGCCTCGGCGGAATCGTGGCTACGATGCTTACCGGTATCTTCGCTTACGATTTCTTTGCTGCCGATGATGCCGAAATGATTTCACGCACGGAATTTTTCTGGAATCACGTGCTTGTGCTCTTGATGGTATTTGTATATACATTCGGCATGAGCTACGCTCTCTACTGGATTACCGACAAGATAATACCCATGCGTGTGAGCGCCCGTAACGAAAAGATAGGCCTTGACCGCACTCAGCATGATGAGGAATATGGCGGTGAGACCGGCCTTGCCGAAGACTCCATGAGTATCGAAGACTGGTACAAGAAAATGGAGTAACCTAATCCCTTATAACTTATAACTTATCACTTATAACTTAAAAAAGGGCGGCCTGCCTTGGGTGTTATCCCGCGGCAGGCCGCTCACATTGCATAATAGTATAGAAGATCAGAATGAGTAGCTGATACCGATTGAGGGAGCGAAAGCGTGGAGCTTATAGTCGGCGGTAAATTTGCCTACGGGAGAGAAGCCCAGCTGCTGTGCAACCTCAGGCGAGAGGGTCTGATACATGGTCTGACCGATGAGATCGTTGTATTCTACAGAAGCGTTTTTCTTGCCGCAGCCGTGGATATACATGAAGCCAAGGTCAATGGAGAGAGAGGGAATGGGACGGAAAGAGAGTCCGGCGGTGGGTTCGACTTTAGTCATACCGGGAGTCTCGGGATTGTAATAGTTGGAGTTGACGGGAGTGGTATCGACCATAAGACCGAGGCGCACGTCGAATCGCTTTGTCACGGCATACTGTCCGCCGAGCGAGAAGCACCATGAGTTACGGTAGTTTTTCTCGATATGCTGGTTGAACGGTTCAAGCTCGGGGTTGAGGAACTCGATGTCGAGCTTCTTGTAGGCGTGCCAGCCGGTGAGTCGGGCATCGAAAGCGAGAGTAAGGGATTCGATGGGCTTATAAGAAGTACCGAGGCTGAGCACCCAGGGGCAGGGCATCGAAGCCTTGAAGTTGGCCTGGTCGATAATACCTACCTTATTTTCGAGAACCTGACGGGCAATATCGTTGGCATAGATAACTGAAGCGGTACCGGCGCCTACCTTCATCTTCATTTCGGTACGGAACGAAGCGCCCACGTTCCACTGACGGTTGATTTCATACATTGCACCAACGTTTACACCCACAGCTACGTCGGCTGTTCCGGTGAGATTAACCGAAGCGGGAGTAGTGTTGCCGAAGGCGGGAAGGCCTTGGGGAAGCTGGCCTAAGCCCTGCATCACTGCCATCATTCGATCCATCGACGCGGCTGAAACGAGACCCTTGTTAAGGTCTACGTTACCCCACGAAATCATGAGTCCGGCACCTACAGAGAGCTTGGGGATGATGCGCCACGAGATAGTGGGCTGCACGGTGAACACTTTCAAATCAACGCTCTGGCTGAGCACGGCTCCGGGCCAATCCTTAGTCCAGTCGATGCTGCTGCCGTAGGGGGTGTAGAAAGATATGCCGGCCTTGAGGTTATCATAGATAGAGAATGCGGCGTGAATACCTATGGGGGTGGAAACGCCTGCCTCAGTGGTATATTTCGAGCCGCCTACAGTGGCAGTGGCGGTGGGCATGATGGCGGTAAACGAGCCTGAAAGGTCGAGAGTCTTGTCCATGAAGCCGAGCGCTCCGGGATTGAAGAACATGCTTTCGGCGCCGAGGTTCATAGCCACGCCTGTGTGACCCATACCTATCTGCTTGGCCGATAAAGAATTGACTTGATAGCCTTCGGCCATCGCTCCGAGCGAAACCGTAGTGGCTAATGCTGCTGTAAGTAGTATTTTTTTCATTATGAATTGAGATTGGTGGCAAGTCGCTATGACTTGATTCGGCTGCAAAATTACCCCTAATTACCCTCAACAGGAAATTTTTAAACTCTATTTAACTATAATTTTATCCTGAATATCTGATTTTGTGGTCATTTTTGCCTAAATAGAATATTTGAGAACAGATGATTACAATAATTAACAAATTATTACAATCATTGCAATCTGGCCGCTGCGAGGGTGAGGATGCTCAGGCGGGAAGAGGGTGACTGAGTGGCGATGAGTTCGAGGCAAGCACGAAGAGTGGCGCCGGTGGTGATTACATCGTCGATTAATAATATGTGGCGACCTGCGAGCCGGTCAGCATGCTCTAAAGCATAGGAGGCGCGAGCATTGGCGTCGCGCTCGGCGATGCCTTTGCGGGTCTGGGTGGAGTGGGCGTGACGGCATCTGATGTTATCGCCTATCTCTATGCCGGTCACTTCGGCAATACCTTCAGCTATCACCTCAGCCTGATTGTAACCGCGGCTCAGCAACTTCGTAAAATGGAGCGGCACGGGAATGATGAGGTCAATGCCGTCGAAAAAACCGTCGGCGGCTATCTCGCGGGCCATCATCGAGGCAAGATAGCGGGCAACCTTGGGGCGGTGGTTGTATTTCGCATCGTGGATGAGGGCGGCGTAGTCACTGTCGCGATAATACCACATGAGCGAGGCAGCGCGGTCCACATAGTATCGGGTCGAAGCGAGCCGCTCGTGTAATTCTGTCATCCCTCCGCCGTGAATTCCCGTCACCGGCATCCGCAGAAGGCAGTTGAGACATATGATTTCCTCCGAATCTACAAGTCGCTCGCCACACACGGTGCATACGTCGGGACATATCACATCCACCACGCTCTTTACAGCCCCCGTAATCGAGTCAATCCATTTCATCAGTCTTCCCCGGCCTCCTCGCGCCGACGGTTGATGAGGATGGTCATAATCTTGATAACCAGAGATGATTCAAATCCGCGACCCATGGCAAACCGCAGTATTTTGTCGCGCCCCTCGCGGGTGAAGATTTCGTCGCCAAGCTGTCGCATTTTCGATGCCACCACCCGGGCCGCCACCTTGCGATACACTTCAGGGTCAAGCGCGTCGAGAGCATCGTCGATCATCTCGCGCGGGATACGCTTTGCCCATAGTCCGCGAGAAATCTTGATGCGCCCCCACAGCTGATATTCGAGCTTATCGTGGGCGTAGGCGCGGGCGAAACGCGCGTCATCGACAAACTTCATTTCTTTCAGTTTGGCCATGATGCGCCGCCCCTCGCCGGGAGGCAGATGCATCTTTTCGAGCTTCTTCTCGATGTCGGCCGAACACTGTTCGCTGCGAGCGCACAGTGCGGCCAAGCGGGAAAGGGCTTGCTCGGGGGTAGGGAAATTTTTCATTGCAGCGGGCGTAGGGCGGTGATGAATCGATCGGCACCATGGACATCTTTTACCACAGTCACCTCCCGCCATCCCGAGGTTTTCATTTCGCTGCTAAGTAACTCTGCTTCAAGGGGATTTATTTCGAAGTAGATGCGCCCCCCGGCAGCAAGCAATCGTGGCGCGGCAGCGAGTATCGCATTGTAAAACCGCAGCGGGTCATCGTCGGGCACGAAGAGGGCAATGTCAGGCTCGTGGTCGAGCACGTGAGCCTCCATCCCGGCTCGCTCACTTTCAAGTACGTAAGGCGGATTGCTGACTATTATATCATAACTTCCTGTCATGGAAAGATTTAATACATCGGCTTTAATCCATTTTACGCTCGTCTTGAGATTCCTTCCGTTCTCGCAAGCCACTTCAAGCGCGCCGTCAGATATATCCACACCGGTCACCGCGGCAAAAGGCAGAGCGCGGGCAAGAGCCACGGCAATGCAACCCGAACCGGTGCAAAGGTCGAGCACCCGCAGGTCAGGCGTGTCACCGTAGCGGTCAGTGATGAGGTCGACGAGTTCGGATGTCTCGGGGCGCGGTATGAGCACCTCGGGCGACACCTTGATAGTCAGCCCGTGCCAGCGCGTGGAGCCTATTATATATTGTATAGGTTCGCCGGCGAGCAGCCGGGTCACGATCGCATCAATTTTACCGCTGATGAAATCTGACACCTCGCGGTCGCCGTTGAGCACGACGTCGACCGCCGAGTAACCTTTAAGATGCTCCAAGATTATGGCGGCCATGGCGCGAGCCTCACCCTCGCCGTAGCGTGGCGCAAGACTTTTTTCGATATTCTTTACAGTTTCTCGCAGAGTCATGCACAAAATTACTCAAAAAGACTAATATATTGAAATAAATTGTTGAATTTATTGTTATTATGAGAGAATAAAGTTGTATTTTTGTAAAAATTAAAAAAGACACAATAATGGCAAGACCGATAAAAGAGACACCCATTTTATTTGGAGACGAAGCGCGTCGGTTTGAAGAAAGGATGAAAAATCCTCCGAAAGAGACAACCGCTGATCGAAATCGCCGCGAAGCTAATTTCCGCGCGGCTAAAACTATGTTTGTTGACTGATAATGACAGCCGACGAAATTGCCGCTCATTTCCTTATCCGTAAGTTAACTGATGGCGAGCTGGTAGAAAGATTTAATTGTGGAGATGAGGATCTCAACGATTTCATTCTGAATGAATCTGTTGATTATCTCAAAGCCCGTCTCGCCGTAACATATATTATTGAAGAAAGAGATACTCGCCGTGCCGTAGGCTTTTTTAGCCTTGCAAATGACCGGGTTTCAATCTCTGATTTCGATAATAAGACTGAGTTTAACAGATTCAGGAGGAAGCGCTTTGTCAACGAGAAAAGATTGAAAAGCTATCCGGCCATAAAGATATGCCGTCTCGGTATAGATATAGAATCCAGAGGACAATCAATCGGCACTTTTATCCTTGATTTTGTGAAGTCATATTTTGCGGTTGAAAATAAAGCCGGGTGCAGATTTATCACTGTGGACGCTTACAAAAATGCGGTACCCTTTTATTTTAAAAACCGATTTCTTCCACTGAGTGAAGATAACGATACTGACCCTACATGCCTCATGTTTTTTGACCTTGAAGAAATAGAGGGTTCATGAAATCCCTGAGGTTGAAGAGAGACCGGTATAAGAAATTGTGAGGGGATTTTTCAAAAAGACGAAAAAAATGGTCGGGAATACGAAAAAAGTGATTAAATTTGTGAGTGAATTATGATTGACTTTACTCCCATAGCCCGAACTATCGTTACGCGCAGAGCCAGAGTGTTGCGCGAAAATGCCTTGCACCTGCGTGAGGTGCAGTCGCGTTGGCTTGAAAAATTAATTGCCCAAGGACGGAAGACCGAGTGGGGGCAGCGACATAATTTTGACAAAGTAAAAGATTACGAGAGCTTTACGGCAGCCCAACCGCTTATCGTCTCCTACCCCGACATACGCGCCGAGGTGATGAGGATGGTAAATGGCGAGCGCGATATACTTTGGCCCGGTCGCACGCGTAATTTCGCTCAGTCATCGGGTACGTCTGACGGCAAGAGCAAATATATTCCCATCACGGCCGACTCTTTCCGCTACTCTCACTACCGCGGTGGCGCCGACGTGGTGGCGCTCTATCTCGATCTCGTCCCTGACAGCCGCATCTTTTCAGGTAAGAGCTTCATACTCGGCGGCAGTTTTGCCAACGAACTTGACTTACCACAAGGCGTGAAAGTAGGTGATCTTTCGGCGAATCTCATTCAGAATATCAATCCCGTAGTCAACTTCTTCCGCACGCCTTACAAGAAGATTGCCCTGCTCGCTGACTGGTACGAGAAGCTTCCCGCACTGGTGGATGTGGCCGTAAGACGCAATGTGACAAATATTTCGGGCGTACCGTCGTGGTTTCTTACGGTGCTCAAACTCATAGTGGAGCGCAAGGGTGCCAATACCATCCACGATGTGTGGCCCAATCTTGAAGTATTTTTCCACGGAGGCATCTCCATGGAGCCCTACCGCGAGCAGTATCGCCATATCACTGACCCTGCGCGCATGAGGTATCTGGAAACCTACAATGCCTCGGAAGGATTTTTTGCCGTGCAGGATGATTTCGATGCGCGCGGCATGATGCTGGAGACTGACTGCGGAACTTTCTACGAATTTCTCCCGCTTGACCAACTCGATTCGCCCGACCCCCGACCCGTGCCGGCGTGGGAAGTGGAAGTGGGGAAAGTGTATGCGCTTATCATCACTTCGTGCAACGGACTGTGGCGATACAACATAGGCGATACCGTAAAGATAGAGTCGCTTGAGCCGCTGCGCATCTCGATAGCCGGCCGCACAAAGCATTTCATAAATGCATTTGGCGAAGAGCTGATGGTGGATAATGCTGACAAAGCTATTGCTCAGGTTTCCAAGGAGATGAATGCTCCGGTGCTCAACTATACAGCTGCTCCCGTATATGCCGGCGACCGCTCGCGTGGCCGACACGAATGGCTTATAGAATTTGCCCGCGAGCCTGAGGATATTGCTGCTTTTGCCCATCGCCTCGACCTCGCCCTCCAGTCGCTCAACAGTGACTATCAAGCCAAGCGCTCGGGCGGAATATTCCTTGACGAACTCACCATAGTGCCCGGTCGCAGAGGTATCTTTGACGACTGGCTCGCATCTACCGGCAAGCTCGGCGGCCAGCGTAAAGTGCCCCGCCTGAGCAATTCACGTCAGTTCATGGACCCCATGCTGGAGATGAATAGCCGGAAGAATTGATTTTTTTCTTGCACGAAAGCTTCTTTTGTTGAAAATCTCTTGCAAAATTGAGCGTTATGGCTTAAATTTGCAATTATACCGGGGTGGTTAAAGCGTCGGTAAAACTTAAACTGATTTTGACCATGAAGCAATTCATCACTATACTGATATTTCTGCTCATCGGCATTGCGAGCCTTTCGGCGGCTAATGAAAATGTCGTGATAGAGAATCTCGATGATGTTTTCCGCATCATTCCCGCTAAGGATGGCTCAGGCATCAAGGAAATAAAGAATTCTACAAAGATAGATTTCCGCGCCCGCCGCACAGCCGGAAAGGCTTATGCGGCAACGTATTACAACGATTGCATTACGGTCGACAAAGCTACGGGCGGTAAGGCCGAATACGGGATGATTGACGATGACGACGTGTTTTATTCTGACTCAAAAGTGTGCCTGATGGAGCTCCCGCTGAAGAAGGAGGGCGACAGGGCTACGGCTCGGTTTGAGCGCACGTTTAAAGACCCCAAATTCTTCAGCCGCACTTCGCTCGCCGAGAATTACGATGTGGAGAATTACACCGTGACATTCATCATTCCCTCCTCTCTGGTTTCCACGCTGAAAGTGGTTGATCGCCGTATGCCCGAGGGATTTACCCGCACCGTGACCGACAATGGTAAGGAGACCGTGGTGACGTATAATGTGAAAGACCTTAAGTCGCCCGGCAAGGTATCGCGCCGTGTGCCCGGCTCGCTTGCCAATCCCACTGTATATCTTTTAGGTGAGTTTGCCGATTACAATGACCTCTATCGCTACGTCCATTCCCTCACCCGGCGCAACGAAGATCCCGACGCTCAGAAGGTGGCCGACCTCGCACGCGAAATCACCCGCGACTGCACTACCGACTCAGCCAAGATAGCCACTATCTATGACTATGTTCACGACAATATACGCTACATAGCCGTGGAGCACGGTATCTATTCCCACATGCCTGATCTCCCCTCGGAAGTCCTCCGCAAGCGCTATGGCGACTGCAAAGGCAGCGCCGGACTGCTGCGTGCCATGCTGCGCGGTGCCGGTATCGACAGCCGATACGTGTGGATTGGCACCAAAGATATTCCCACTGACTGGACTGATTACCCCGTGCTTGCTTCAGGTAATCACATGATAGCAGCCGCCGTGACCGGTGACTCGATACTTTACCTCGACGGCACCGCTACCCACAATCCGCTCGGCTTGATACCGGCTTTCATCCGCGGCCGCCAGACTATGGTGGAAGACAATGACGAGACATGTATCATAGGCCGCGTGCCCGGTATGCCCGTCGACGCCGATAGTTATCACGTGGAGGTGAAGATGGCTCAGTCACCTGCCGATGCCACCGCCGTGACCGCCGAGTATAAAGAGACCCTCCGCGGTGCCTATAATTCCGCTCTTCTCGGCGCTCTCGACGGCACTAACGAGGCAAAGCGCGCTGATCTTGTGACTAACTACGTGGCCTCCAATGTGAAAGGGAGCCGTGTAGAGAAAAGCGAAGTAAACCGCAGCCGCAACTTTTCCACCATAGATGCCGGCATGACTATTCCCAATGTGGTGCAGACCATCGGAAGCGATATGTTTGTCAACCTCAGTCCGTTTATCGCCATAGGAGCCCTTACCATCGACACCAAAGATCGCCCCAAGGTGGATGCAATGCTCCGCAGCCCGTTTGCGACGAAAGTCAATACTGAGTTTGCCATTCCTGAAGGCTACGACGTGGCTTCCATGCCCGAGGCTGTAGAGATAAGCAATGAATGGTTTACTGCCCGCCTCAACCCCGTGAGCAGCGGCGACGGAAGTAAGATTGCGATGGAATTTGACCTCGCGCTACGTGCTTCCTATATCCCGGCTGAAAAGGTCGACGCCTACGTGGCCGATGTGCGCCGTCTGCAGCGTGCCGTTTCCAATCAGATTCAATTAAGTAAGTAATAAATCAAAAAACCTTATAATCATGAAACGTACTATCCTCTCAGCCATAATACTCCTTGTGGCGATGGCGGTGCCGTCAAAGGTGCTTGCCAAGTATGACGAGAAATTTTTCAAGAAAGCTGCCGAGAAAGTGTGGGCGATGGATCTTCCTCAATTTGATCCTAAGGCTGATCTTTCCGACTCGATATTTCAGGGCGCATCCACAGTGTGCATCGCGCGGTACTCCCTGCGCACGGCTCAGTATGACACCAATATTAATGTGGGAAAATATATCCACACTGGCCATGCCCAGACCCACATCACTGAGGGCACCCGCATCTACCGAGTGATGCTTAAACTCAATGACAACAAGGCCGTGGAGGATTACACCACATTTGACATCGACGTGAAAAATTCCGATAAGATCGACGGATATACCTACGCTTCTATCAATACCGCTTTCGGTGCACGTATCTATAAGCCCGACGGCACTGTGACTGATGTAGATGTGCGCGAAGCCTTTACCGTAACCGAAGGAAAAAAAGACAAGGAAGCCAAGCGCAAGCTCGCCATCCCCGGTCTCGCTCCGGGCGACGTGCTGGAATATTTTTATTATGAAGAACTGTTTCTCGACGATGTGAGCATGCCGCAGTTTCAGGTTTACCTCCTGTCGTCGATGCCCACGAAAAACTTCACCTTTGAGTGCGAGCTCTCGCCTCTCTTTACGCTCGAATATGCATCCTACAACGGAGCTCCTCTCCTCTCGATGATAGGCTCTTACAATAAGGAACTTACCCATGTAGGCTTCAGCATCAACAATCTCGAAGCCGTGGATATGGACATGCCTTTTTTCCAGAAGCGCCGCCAGTTGCCTTATCTCAGCGTAGCAATTCAAAACAATACCTCGCCTGCCGTATATCACCCCAAGTCGGCCCGCGTGGGTGGCGTTAATCTGCCCACCATGGCTCAGATTATGACCGACGCCGGACATACCCTCATCGACACCTCGCTGCCCGATGTGCCCCTCAACAATGCCCTGAAGATTGCCCGCCGCTGGCGCAAGAATAATCCCGATGCTTCGGAGCGCGAGTATATCGACGCAGCTTGGATGTCGCTCCTCTATGTGCTTCAAAATGAAGACCGCACATTCTCTGACCGTGCCGTATCGGTATATTTTGTAGATATGCTCTCCAAGCTGAAGATTAAGACTCCGGCCCGTCACGCTATGGTCACTTCCCGCGCCCAGGCTCCCATTCAGCACCTTACCACTTATAAAGATGCTTCCTACGCCACTCAGGTGGGCGACTCGATTTACATGCCCGTAGCCGATCGTACTTTCCTCCCCGGCCAGATTCCGGGACTCTATGCAGGTGAGGAATATGCCGTGTTTAAGACTGACCGCAAGGATGCCAAGTTCTTGACATCACCCGTCATCAGCCGACTCCCTTCTACACGAGCATTAAGCAATACCGCCCGCACCACCATCACCGCATCGCTCGATCCTGACGACCTCATGCTCCTTGACCTCAGCTGCGACATGACGCTCAAAGGGGCTGCTAAGTCAGCTCTCGGTAGCCTGATTTTCCCGGGTGATTACTATGCTGCCGTTGAGAAATACCTCGGTATTCCCGCCGACAAGGGCTACAAGTCCAAGGCCGACCCTGAAAAGGTGGCTGAGTTGAAGAAGACGATCACCGAGGTTTTTGCCAAGGCATACCTCGACACTAAATTCCGCTCTGTGGGCGAAATGGATTTCACCTCTATAGGTTGCACACCCGACAGTCCCAACACCGAATTTGGTTTCACCGCGGTAGCTGAAGACCTCGTGTCGCAGGCCGGTAACAATCTTCTCGTAAATCTGGGCAAACTCATCGGCGCGCAGCGCACCCTCACCGAGTCACAGCGCAAGCGCGAAGTCGAGGCCATCCTCTCGTTCCCCAACAATGAGCGCACTCAGATTCTCTTCACCGTCCCCGAAGGGTATAAAGTCAACGAAGAAAGCCTCGAAGCGCTGAATGTTCAGGTCAACAACGATGCCGGCAACTTCGTGGTGCGAGCCGCTATGAAAGCTGACAATCCCGCAGTGGTAGAAATCAGCGTCATGTCGACGCTCCGCCACCCCGTCTACCCCGTAGAGCAGTGGTCCCAGGTAGTCGAGCTCCTCGACGTCTCATCCAAATTCAACGGCAGCTCCATCCTCCTCAACCCCGCAAAATAAGCAATTTACACAGATATCAAAGTAACCTAAGCCGCAACGCGGCGTCATTGTCATTAACCGCGCAAGCAAGTGCGCGGCATAGATAATATCCCGATATAGCGCCCTGAAAGGGCGATGTCGTGTAAGCATCCCACACAACATCGCCCTTTCAGGGCTCATTTCCAAGTGGTAGCGTCCTCCGCGGGCTTCACCCGCGGTTAATGACAACATCGGGCTTCCGGCCCTCACTCGCATCATTTTCCCTTCTCGAATAATCCCTGCGTGGTAAATGTAACTAACTTGTATTCAACTCTTTGTATGGACGTCGCTATGCGACAATGCGGTTCAAATAAGGGAACTTTTTTCAGGCCATAGGTAAGAGTTACAAATGATAAAGTGGAGAGTGGAGAGTGTAGAGTATGGAGCGGGGGTCGCTGACCCCCGCCGCAGCGACCACGGCGATAGATGGTCCGATGGAAGTAGGGACGTCGCTGTGCGAGTTTCCAGGTAGCGCAAAAAGCTATTATTCTGTCATGCAACAAGTTACCATCGGCTCTTCCCGGAAACGTCGCACAGCGATGTCCCTACAGTCGCAGTAATATATTTCAGCTTGCGGTTGAGGGAGGGTTGCTTGAGTTTTGGCAGGGATATTTAGGTATTTTTTAGGTTAATTATTTGGTGGGGAGGGGGATAATTGTTATCTTTGTGGCGGAAAATTTTAGGAATCAATTTCATAAAAGATTTGGATTGCACATAACGCAATAATTATTAATGGATTAGTTTTTAACGAATTACTTATATTAATCAACAACTAAAAGAAATACTTTATTATTTACGGCCATAAGCCGCGAGGCTTCGCCGATATGTTTATCACCTCACAACTACCAGATTATGGACAACATCGAAAAGAAAAACAGGCGTCCGCGCATAGGAGAGTCCCGCAATATGAGCGTGGCATCGACCGAAGGAAATTCTGACATTACTTCGCGTCAGACCGGTTCTGAATCTTCAGAGCACGGCGAACAGCAGGAGCGCAACTACATGGGCGGCTATCAGCAGCGTTCTTACCGTCCCGGAAATAATAACAACGGGCCCCGTCAGTACAACAACAATCGCCCTCAGGGTTACAACCAGGGTTATGGCCGTCAAGGCGGTTACAACAACCGCTACGGTAATAATCAGGGCAGCTACGGCGGCAACCGTTACAATAATCAGTATAACAATCAGGGCTACAGCCCTCGTCATAATCAGTATGAGGCTTCGGAGGCTGCCGAGGCTTCGGCTGCAACTTCCACCGAGGCTACTTCGCGCACTGAAGGCTACAATGCATCAGAGGGCGAAACCTCTACTCAGTCTTCCTATCAGCCCCGCCAGCAGTATCAGAATTATAACCGTCAGGGCGGCTACAACAATAACCGTCAGGGCGGCTATAACAATAATCGCCAGCAGGGTTATAACAACCGCTACAATCAGGGCGGCTATAACAATAATAACCGCTATAATCAGGGCGGCTATAATAATCGTCCCCGCACGGAGGCTTACGGCAACAATGCCGATGCTACCGATGAGGAGGGCGCTCAGCAGCCTCAGCAGCGTAACAACGGCGGCTATCAGCCCCGTCAGCCCCGCTATAACAACAATCGCCAGCAGGGCGGCTACAACAATAACCGCCAGCAGGGTGGATATAATAACAATCGTCAGGGCGACTACAACAATAACCGTCAGGGCGGATATAACAACAATCGCCAGCAGGGCGGTTACAACAACGCCGGAAACAACCGTCGCCCCGCCGGTCAGCGCAATCAGTATGGCATGCCCCAGGGTGGCAAGAGCTTTACTCCGCGTCCCCGTCCCGTCATCTACGAGGAGACGGCTCCGGCTCCCGACGAGCAGATTCGTCTCAACAAGTATATGGCCAATGCAGGTCTCTGCTCTCGCCGCGAAGCCGACGAGTTTATCAAGCAGGGCCTCGTGAAGGTCAACGGCGAGGTGGTGACCGAGCTCGGCACCAAGATCACTCCTCAGGATACCATCGAGTATGATGACAAGGTGGTGACTTTGGAGCGCAAGTGCTATATCCTGCTCAACAAGCCCAAGGATTGCGTGACTACTTCCGATGACCCCAATGGCCGTCTGACCGTGATGGACATCGTGAAGGGTGCTTGCAACGAGCGTATATATCCCGTGGGTCGTCTCGACCGCAACACTACCGGTGTGCTCCTGCTCACCAACGACGGTGACCTCGCCTCGAAGCTCACTCACCCCAAGTATGTCAAGAAGAAGATCTACCACGTGTGGACCGACAAGGATATCGCCGAGGAGGATATGCAGCGCATTGCCGACGGCATCACGCTCGACGACGGCGAGAT
>CAYZFG010000058.1:0-16482 GCA_964477665.1 uncultured Staphylococcus sp. | reverse complement strand
GCCAAGCGACGACACAACGCCTCCGGTGACGAAAATATACTTAGTTTCCACGTGTAATAAATAGGATAGTTAGCTAACAAGGTGCAAAATTAACGAAAATCGCCGGAAAACCGCGCACCCACCGGAAAAATTGTACCGAAAAATCACCGGAATACATAAGATTACATTCAAGCGTTCTCTGAGAGCCACAACTTGAAAAGCGGGTCGCATATTTCATACGGAGCACCTCGCTTCGTGGAATCAGTTTTACGTATTTCTCCCGCATCTACTAGATGGCGGAGATATGTAGAGAGTGTACCTGATTGTAGGTCAGTCAGCTCTTTAAGTCGCGAGAGATTTTCAGGTAGTGATGATTGTGCCAGCGTATAGAGGATCTTCTGTGAATACTGAGGTAAGGCCTCATACTTCGATCTATAATGCGGTGCCATGCGTGCGATAAGCGTGCTCAGGTCGTTTTTAGAGTCATCTGACATAGCTACTATCTCGGCGGCTGTAAGTATGGATCTTATTACCGGGGGGAGATAGCCGAGAAGATTCTTTATACGGCTAATGCTCTTGTCGTCAGCAAGATATTTCTTTAAATCCAACTCTACGGCAGGTATATAGCTGAGTCTTACTCCTTCAAAGAAAGGGGCACGGTAATCCGTAAGCGAAGCTCCTACGCTTGAAATGGTTCCTACCAGTAGCGGTGCCCTGCCTCTGTTAAGGAAATTTCGCAGAATGTATTGGTCTTCATACGAAGCTCGATTGAAGAAGAAGTCAAGATCGTCAATAAATACAATATGACGCTTGGTGTTGTCAGTGCTATCTCTGTCAATAGCTAAGATAATGTCATCGCTATTGAAAAACCGCTTGCCATCAAAAAGTGTCACCGTTACATCGGGCATACTGTCGGTAATTTGCGAGGCGAGTTGATGTAGTATCGTGGATTTGCCCGAGCCCGGATTTCCCACGATAATCATAGGCTGGGGTGTACCGGAGCCTTTGATTTCGTCGGAAATAAAGCGTAATGCCTGCGATATGGTGCGGGCGTTGATTTCGGGTGTGAGTGAATCGATCATATCAGTCTATAAACTTGTATTTCCACCACTTACGTAACAGCGGTGAGCGGAATTTCCTGTACTTCTCTTCGCGCATTATGTAGCCGTCATGAATAAGCATCTCCAATACTTTGGTAAGCTCACTTTTAACTTTAGGCTCTTCAGTAGCCGGCTTGCCCTCCATTGCAATCGTCAGGAGATTATCTTTGGTCATTCCGCTTTCGGTTGCAGCGAGATTGTCGAGCGTAAGGCGGGCTAAGGACTCAAGATTGCGGTATTCCTTCAGGCGCTCATCCCAAGTCATGAAGAGATCAGAGCAGGAAAGGCTGTCGATAGCGTGCTCTACGTCGTCGATTGTGACAACACGCTCCTCCGGATGTTCTATTTCGGTAAGTAATCTATCAACGAGCAACTGTATAAAATAAGGAATAGGCCATTGCAGACGATCAAGTGTTAGATCTATCAAGACATCATCCATACTGAGATGATAAGAATCGGCTAAAGCCTTGAGTAGACCTCGTGCTTCATCATCCGGAAGAGACCCTACTTCAAGGTCGGTCAGGTCATTTATAGTGTGGGATAGGCCATGGTAATTAGTGAAATTCCTGAGTCCTACCGAACCGCAGAAAATCCATCTTATAGCTGAGTTATCTTCTTGGCGCAGATTTCTGAACCAGCTGAGCATGGTCTCGACTGTTTCGCGGTTTTCAATATTTCTATCAACCAGACTCCCGAGAAAGAGGGGTAACTCGTCGATAATTATCAAGGTGTCATGACTATGGTCAAGTAGAGCTGCGAGTCGACGAAATAGCGATTCTGTCATATCCCGATTCTTAAGGTCTACTTTTATGGACCATAAGGATATACTTCCCTCGACCTTCCCAAACACATCCTCCAAGAATGCCTTTAAGTTACCTAACGACATAACTTTTTCAGTGTGGAGTGCCTCAATTAATGTCCTGAGGAAAGCTTCCATGGTGGCGATACCTTGCAAGTCGATATACAGGCATTTCCAACCTTTGGCCGAAAAGTCATCCTTAAGTTTTTTTGCCAATGAAGATTTGCCTATGCGGCGCGGAGCTGAAAGCAGCAACGATTGACGAGCTTCGAGGTATCGACGAGCGTTTCGCAGCTCTTTTTTGCGGCCGAAAAAATCATCTCCGGTCACGGGCGCTCCGGTTTTGATAGTGATGCCCATAGTTATGTGATATTATTAAATTTAATGATGTCAGTTACCGATTGCAAATATAGAAAAAAAGTTCTATAGAAAAAAAGTTCTATAGAAGATTTTTTCTATAAGATCCGGTAGAGTTAAGAAAATCTCCGGAAAACCGCGCACCCGACGGGAATTATATTCATAAGGCAAGAAATACATCCAAAAAATTCACTTATAAATGAAATTTTTCTATATCTTTGCGTTATAATGGTAAAACCGAAATAATACTTATGAGCGAAGTAGAATTATATCTTATTGATGAAACAGAGAAATGCACGTTATATACTCTGCAGTTTCTTCGTGACACAAATAGTGAATTTGAGAAATTTGTATCTAAATTCATTAATGACGACGATTACAGTGATGACTATACCCGTATAGCTGCAGTCGTAGCCCGGATTGCCAAGAATGGTGCTCTTGAGCGCTACTTCAGGCGAGAGGGAAGTGGAGCCGATTCTGTAGTTGCTCTCCCAGTATTAAACTCTAAACTTCGTTTATATTGCCTCAGGCTTTCCGATAGGATTATCATTCTTGGAAACGGAGGTGTGAAGACGACCAGGACTTATCAAGAAGATTCAAAGTTGAAGGCTTATGTCCTGACATTGCAGAAATTTGAAAAACTGCTAAAACAAGGAATTGAAGACGGAACAGTAGTCATAACCGAATCAACTATCGAAACCGATAATATTTTTGAGCTATGAAACGCACCGCTAAATCACTCGCTGAAATACTCGGTCAAATACCTGAACCTATTATGAAGGAAACAGAGCTTTCATTTGAAATCTCCGATCGCATATACCATCTTATGACTGAGCGAGGGCTTTCCAAGAAGCAATTTGCTGAAGCACTCGGGCGGCGCCCGAGTGAAATTACCAAATGGCTAAGCGGGCAGCATAATTTTACTATTGCCACTCTCGGAATGTTATCTGCGTTTTTCGGTCAACCTATTATCTCTGTAGTGTAAGAAGCTTAAGTAATTAGATTTAGTCTTAAATTATAGAAATAAAGAAAAAAAGTTCTATAGAAGATTTTTTCTATAGAAGAAATTTTCTATAAGTACTTGTGGAGTGGGTTGAGGGGGTGGTCGGGGAGCAAAATTTAATAAAACGGGATGTTTTTATGGCAATTTGTTAGGAATTGTCAAAAAATTGCGTAATTTTGCAGGCGTTGACTATAAAATTCCCGATATATGGAAAAAATCGATAACCTTGACCGAAAAATACTTGAGATAATAATGCGCAATGCGCGTATACCGTCAAAGGATGTTGCACAGGAGTGTGGCGTGTCGCGCGCGGCAATTCATCAGCGTATCCAGCGCATGATTGACCTTGATGTGATTACAGGGTCGGGATACACGGTTAATCCTAAGGTATTGGGTTATCGCACATGTACTTACATAGGCGTGAATCTTGAGCGTGGCGCTATGTACCGCCAGGTGGTGCCGGAGTTTGAGAAGATACCCGAGGTGGTGGAGTGTCACTTCACCACCGGGCCTTATACGATGCTTATAAAAGTGTATGCGCGCGATAATGAGCACCTTATGGAGCTGCTCAACTCGCATATCCAGAATATCCCTGGTGTGACGGGCACGGAGACTCTCATATCTCTCGAAGAGTCGATCCACCGCGATATGCCGGTCAGATACGAGTGAAATTGAAAATTAAGAATTTAAAATTTAGAATTATTTTGAGGGCGCAAACGGTTATGCGTCAGCTGAATAATTCTAAATTTTCAATTCCGCGCAGCGGTCAGTGGCTGTGTTCGCCGTGGTCAGAGGCCATTGAGGCGATGTAGAATGTGCCTTGTACGGCCACTTTAGTTTCGGGAGTTACCGGCATTTTGCCGTCGGGCGAAGGAATGATTGCCGTGAGGCCGTCGGCGCTTACGCCTGTGGTGACCTGAGTCTTGACGAGATGGAGCTCGTCGTCATCTTCATGCTCTACTACAAACAGATAGCTCTTTCCGCCTTCGGTAGTAAATGCGTCGGAGGGGAGGGTAAGTTCGCGGTGATGGCCGGTGTTGAGACGAGCCGTTACGCCCATTCCCGGCAGCAGTCGGGTATCGGCGGGAATGTCAGTGAGGTCTACGCGCACTTCCACGGCTTTTGTGGCGGGGTCGATTGCCGGGTTGACTGATACGATTTTACCCGGAATGGTGACCGAGGGATTGTTGAGCAACGCTACGGAGGCCGCTTCGCCGGTAGCGATGAGCGGGAGGTCTTTTTCAAACACGGTGGCCATGCAGTATAGCCCTGACGTATTGAGAATGGTCATCAGTGGAGATGTGCCGTCGGCATAAGCACCGGTGGTCACGGCTATGTCGCTTACCGTGCCTGAGATGGGGGAGGTGACCGTCATGGTCTTCACAAGCGTTGAGGTAGAGATTCTTTCAGGGTCAATACCTGCCATGCGCAGACGTACGCTTAGGCCGTAGACTTCCGTAGAGGCCACGGAGCAGTCGGTCGAGGCTGCCTGAAGATTTTTGGCAATGCCGGCGCCCTGCTCGGCGAGAGCCTGCTGGCGGGCGAGTTCCTTCTGAGCGAGCGAAAGGCGCTCGGTGGCCTCTAGATATTGCTGCTGAAGAGCTATGGCGTCGGTGTTTTCGAGTTCGGCTACCGCCTGACCCTGCTTGACCGGTTGACCCTGCTTTACGAGGATGCGATGCACCACGCCCGGCATGAGAGGCGTGACGGCTGCCTCGGAGGCCGGATTGACGGCAAGCTGCCCGGAGCACTTGAGCGTAGTGGCTATGTCGGTATATGACGGGGTGTCAAACTGAATTCCCACTATATCGGTCTGAGCTCGGGAGATATGCACCTCATCGGTGGCTTCGTGGCTGTGGCCATGCTCGTCGGCATCAGCATCGGTCGACGACCCGCGGCCGCTGCAAGCGCTGAGTATCACTGAGGCTGTGGCCACGGTTATTATGGCGCGGAATATTGACATTATCTAAGCAGGTATTTGAGATTAATGACTGATTGATTATATCGCTCGATGGCGTCGGCATGGCGCGAGCGCATGTCGGTCACTGACTGGAGATACTGGATGAGGTCAAGCTCATTGATTTCGCCTAAAGTGTAGGATACGGTGGCGAGGCGCTCAAGCTCGTCGGCCTCAGCAGCTCCGGTAGTGGTGTGGTATTCAAGATTATGAGCCGCGGTGAGCATCTCGCTACGGGCGGCGAGATATTCGTTGACGGCAGCTGTCTCGGCAGCGTCACGGTCGAGCCGGGCCATGGTGAGGTCGCGCGATGCGGCACGGGCGCGGGCACGGCGTGCACCGAAAAAGAGCGGCACACCCACACCCACCTCAAATTTCATGAAATGCCCCTTGAACGGCTCGCGCTCCACGTCGTAGGGATTGAAACCCTTGATGAGGCAGCGCGTGGTGGCCGAAAGTGAAATCGACGGGGCAAACTCGTTGCGTGCCACCGAGAGATTGCGCCGGCTCAGTTCCACTCCCGCGTCGGCCTCGCGGCCACGAGCTGTGGAGGCAAACGAAAAATCTCCGGCCGCCTCCTGCGGGAGGGCGCGTAGCGTATCGCCGGGTGCGGGCTGCACCGGAGAGTCGGCTCCGAGAAGAGTCTGCATTTTCAGGGTGAGCTGATAATAGGTATCCTCGGCATCGTGAAGGTCAGCACCGCAGGCAGCGGCGAGCTGGCGGGCATTGATCACGTCCAGGCGGCTCACTTCACCGTTGTCATAGCGCGTGGAGGTGAGTCGGAGCAAAGCCGTGAAAGTGCTGTCGGTTTTGCCCAGGAGCATCAGGCGGTTGCGGGCGTGGAGCATAGAGTAGTAGAGCGATGTCACCTCGCGCTCTATGCGGGCCTTCTCGCTGTCGAGCGCGCGCTGAGCAAGCGATGTCTCAGCTTTAAGAGCCTTGTGGCGAGCTACATATAAAGTGGGGAAATCAAAAGCCTGAGTGAAATTCACGCCATTGTCAGGACTGTCGCCGGTGGTGGTTTCCTGCGTGAGCGACACCTCGGTAAGGTCGGGGTCAAATGCCGTACCCTGCATAATCCGGGCCTTATCTACTGCCACGGAGCCGGAGCGCAGGGCCGGAGAAGTAGCCCCGGCCATGCGCAGGCAGTCGTCGAGCGACATGGTTGTGGCCGGTTGCTGAGCAGCGGCACCGGCAGCGGTGAGTATGAGAGCGGTGAGGAAGTATAGTTTCATTTCTTTTTATATACAGTTTCGTAGATTGCAGGTAACACCATGAGTGTAAGGATAGTAGAAGTGATGAGGCCGCCTATCACCACTGTTGCGAGGGGGCGTTGCACCTCGGCACCGTCGCCGTTGCTCAGCGCCATGGGGAGAAATCCGAGCGAGGCCACAAGAGCGGTCATGATCACGGGGCGAAGGCGCTCGCGGCAACCGTCGATTACCCGTCGGCGCACGTCACTTACACCGCTTCGCTCCAGATTGTTGAACTGCCCAACGAGCACGAGGCCATTGAGCACCGCCACGCCAAAGAGCGCAATGAATCCCACTCCGGCCGAGATGCTGAAAGGCATCCCTCGAAGCCACAGCGAGCACACGCCGCCGATGAGCGCCAGCGGTATGGCTGTAAACACAAGCAGTGTCTCGCGGGTGCTCCGCAGCGTGGCGTAGAGGAGCACGAGGATGAGCAGAAGCGCCACGGGAACGGCTATCGCCAGACGGCTCAGAGCTTGCTTCAGGTGTAGAAATTCGCCTCCGTAATCATAGCGGTAACCTGCAGGTAGAGTGAGGTTTTTATCGAGTATCTCCTGAATCTCGCTCACGGTAGACTGCACGTCGCGGCCACGCACGTTGAAGCCCACGTAGATGCGGCGCTCGCCATCGTCGTGAGCTATCTGAGCGGGAGCATCGCGGTATTCCACCGAGGCTATATTGTCAAGCGCCACCGAGCCGCCCGAGGGGAGCGGGATGAGGAGCTCGCGCACAGCTTCGATGTCGGAACTTACGTCCTTGGAAAGTCTTACGGTGAGGTCATAGCGGCGGTCGCCCTCATACACATCGCCGGCCTTCTTGCCGGCAAAAGCGGCGGCAAGCACATCGTTGGCCGTGGCGATCGAGATACCATATTGCGCCATGCGCTCGCGGTCATATTCCACCTGTATCTGAGGCAATCCGGCCACTTTCTCCACCTTGGGCTCCATCACGCCGTCGACGTCATGGATGAGCGAGGCCACGCGGCGTGCCTGCTGCTGAAGCACGTCGAGGTCCTTGCCGTAGATAAGCACTGCCACATCCTGCTTAATACCTGTAATCAGCTCATTATTACGCATCTGAATAGGTTGCGTCATCTCAGCCTCCATGCCGGGAATGACCGAGAGGGCGCGCTCCATGCGCTCCATGAGGCCATCCTTGGTGCGGGCTGAAGTCCACTCCTTCTTGGGGATGAGTGATATAAGCATGTCGGCGCGCTCCACAGGCATGGGGTCGGTGGGAATCTCGGCGCTGCCTATGCGGGTCACTACCTGGCGCACTTCGGGAAAACTGTCGCGCAGTATCTTCTCGGCAAGCGTGGTCGACTCCACCATCTGCGACAGCGACGTGCCTTGCGCCATCGACATCTCCACCGCAAAGTCACCCTCTTCAAGGCTCGGTATAAACTCGCCGCCGAGCCTGGTGAAGAGCCATATAGCCCCGGCTAAAAGCACTACCATCAGGGCTATTACGGCGCGTGCGCGGTCGAGGCAGAAGGTAAGCACGGGGCGATAGATGCGCTGCAGTGCCTTCATGATACGCGCGGAAATATCAGAGAAAAATCCCTCATGTCCGCCCGGCTTGCGGTTGAGAAATGCTGCCGAAGCTGCCGGAACGTAGGTGAGCGAGAGGATGAAAGCGCCCAATATGGCGAAGAAAATCGTCAGAGCCATGGGGCGGAACATCTTCCCCTCGATGCCGCCTAAGGTCATCAGCGGCAGGTATACTATCATTATTATTATCTCGCCGAATGCCGCGCTGCTGCGTATGGTCGAGGCCGAGTGATACACCTCCTCGTCCATCTCGCTGCGCGAGAGCGGCTGCCGGGAAGTGCGCGCAGCCACGTGAGCCACCACGGCTTCCACTATAATCACGGCGCCGTCCACTATCAACCCGAAGTCGATGGCACCGAGGCTCATCAGGTTGCCCGAAATGCCGGTGGCTTTCATCATGCCGAAAGCAAAGAGCATGGCCAGCGGTATCACCGACGCCACTACCAGACCGGCACGGAAATTGCCCAGGAAGAGCACGAGGATAAATATCACTATCAGTCCGCCCTCGATAAGATTGCGCGTGATGGTGCCGCTGACTCGGTTGACCAGCTCGGTGCGGTCGATAAACGGCTCAATCACCACTCCCTCGGGGAGAGTGTGGCGTATACGCTCGATGCGCTCCTTGACGTTGCGGCTCACGTCCTGAAAATTCTCACCCTTGAGCATCAGGGCGATGCCGGCCACCACCTCGCCCTCACCGTTGCGTGTCACGGCGCCATAGCGCGTCGCGCTGCCCTGCTGCACGGTAGCCACGTCGCCCACGGTCACGGGAGTGCCGTTGACCACCTTTACGGGTATGCGGGCAATATCGTCGAGCGAAGTCACGCTGCCTATGCCTCGGATGAAATATTGGCGGGAATTTTTCTCGATATAGCTACCGCCGGCGTTGCCGTTATTGGCCTCGATCGCATCATACACTTCCGGAAGAGTCACGCCTGCGGCATTGAGGCGGTGATTGTCCACAGCCACCTCATATTGCTTTACGAAACCGCCCCAGCCGCTCACCTCGGCCACACCCTCGGTGCCCGAAAGCTGCTTGCGCACGATCCAGTCCTGCATCGACCGCAGCTCGTCGAGCGAATAGCGATCCTCGTAACCCTCGGCTGCGCGGATGGTGTAGTGGTAAATCTCGCCCAGACCGGTAGTGATAGGTGCCATGCCCACCGAGACATCAGCCTGCGGCATCGCCTCCTCAGCCTCGCGCAGAGCCTGCGCCACCTGCTCGCGCGCCCAGTAGATGTCGGCCCGGTCGTCAAACACCAGCGTCACCACCGAGAGCCCGCTGCGGCTTATGCTGCGACGCTCCTCCACGCGCGGGATATTGGCCATGGCCATCTCCACCGGCGTGGTGATATATTGCTCCACCTCCTGCGCGCCCATCGACGGCGCCGTGGTGATGACCTGCACCTGATTGGTAGTAATGTCGGGCGTAGAGTCAAAGGGCAGAGTATAAAGCGAATATCCGCCCCAACCCACGAGCAGGAGGGTGAGGATAAAGATCACCAACTTATGATCTATGGAATATCTGATTAGGCGTTGAAACATACTCAGAGAGGAATTTTCCACAAAGTTACGAAAAATATCAGTGAAACAAAGTTGCATAAAATCCCTTATCACTGAATATATCCCGTATAAGGGTTAGAAACACGATGCGGGCGGTTTCTCACGAAGCCGTCCGCACCTGAATTACTTACCGGGTATCTTATCTGTTGATGTATTTGTGATTGCGGGTGATGACAATGCCGGGAGCATCGGCAGCCACGGGACGGCCGAGGATGTCGTAACCCTGAGTACCTGAGGGGTTATCGGCCTCTACTTCAGCTATGGCCGATGAGCCTGCAGTGAGTTCGATTTCCTGACCGGGTACGGTGGAAATATCGTAGAGCCATGACTCGGGCAAGCGGGTCTCAGGTATCCTCTTCATGTCGGCCACCACGGGATCAGGCATCACATAGGGACGGTTCAGCTCATTAGTATTGTCACCCTGAGCCGGAGAGATTGCGGAGCCGTCAGCGTACCGCAACGGAGTTGCCGAACGCAGGCGAAGATTGCCACCGAGGGTCGACATGATGACCACGCGCTCAATCTTACCATCCTTCCAACTCATTTCCTTTACCTCAAAGCCGCCGCGAGCGCGAAGTCCATTGACATTGCCTGTGGCCCACTTGGAGGGGAGGGCAGGGAGGAGATGGACGAAACCGGCGTGGGACTGGAGAAGCATCTCGGCAATACCTGCCGTGCAGCCGAAGTTACCGTCGATCTGGAACGGAGCATGGGAGTCAAACATATTGGCATACGTACCGCCGTTGGGGTCAGAAGAGGTAATGTTAGGCGACACGAGGCGCATCTGGTTCTTGATGATATTGAGGGCATGGTCGCCGTCGAGCATACGGGCCCATTCACATACCTTCCATCCCATTGACCATCCGCGGGCAGCATCTCCGCGACCTACGAGCGACTTATGCACACCCTGGAATATGGTGGTATTGACATAGGGTGAAACCTGATTGCCGGGATAAGCACCCCAGAGGTGGGAGAGGTGACGGTGTGACGAGGTCTCCTTATCCCAGTCCTCCATCCATTCCTGTACCTGGCCGTATTTACCTATCTTATAAGGTACGAGCTGAGCTTTCAGCAGGTCGAGATCGTGGGCCAACTGAGGATCGAGGTTGAGTATGCGTGCGGCATCGGCGGTATTTTTGAGCACGTCATATATCATCTGGTTGTCCATAGCCACACCACCGAAAAGCGCCACGTTCATGCTCTTGCCGTCGTCAGTAGTATATGACCACTTGCCGGGGTGATTCTCGGGAGAATTGGACGGAGCTGCAACTTTATAGCCTGTGTTGGGGTCAGTGACGAGAAAATCCTGATAAAATTCGGCACAGCCTTTCAGCACGGGATAGATTGACGCGAGGTATTCCTTGTCGCCCGAGAAGAGATATTTTTCCCACAGATGTGACGCAAACCAGGCATTGCATGTAGGCCATACTCCTACCGACCCATTGTCGACCGCTCCGGTCGTACGCCAAATGTCAGTGTTGTGATGTAGTGTCCATCCGCGAGCACCATACATCTCTCTTGCAGTGACGGCTCCGGTTACGGATACGTCCTTGACCATTTCGATAAAGGGCTCGTGACACTCTGCGAGATTAGTGACCTCGGCAGGCCAGTAGTTCATCTCCACGTTGATGTTGGTGGTATATTTGGAGTCCCATGCCGGATACTGGCGTGCATTGGGATTCCATAGACCCTGAAGGTTGGCCGGCTGGCTTCCGGGCTGAGATGAGCTGATGAGGAGGTAGCGGCCAAACTGGAAGTAGTTGGCTATCAGTTGAGGATCGTCAGCGTAAGTATAGTATTCCTTGATGCGCTTTTCAGTGTCTTTTACCTCCTGAGCGGGATTGTGGCCAAGGTCGATAGCGACGCGTTCAAATTGCTCCTTGTATTTTTCGGAGTGAGCCGTCATGGCTGTCTCCACGTCAATGTCCTTGTCAAGATAGTCATTGAGGTATGCCAGAGCCTTAGCCTCGGCATCTCCGCTGATATCGGCGTAGTTCACGAAATTGGTTGCCGAAGATATGATGACAGTGGCGGAGGTGGCGTCGCTTACCTCTATGGAGGGCACATTGTTTTGACCGGCCACGATACCATAGTGAATCACGTTTTTAGTCGATGACGTGAGCTTACCGCCGTCGTTGATTACCTTGATGAAGGTGAAGCAGTTGAGCTTGTTGTCCACATTCTCAGACTGGGCTTTTGCCGGCACAAGTGATGCCTTGATGAGGCCGTCGCCTGCTAAGGTGTTGACACCTACCTTGGCCATATTGGTCTTGATAGGGGCAGCGAAACACACGTCAAAATTGAGCTTACCCGGTTCGGAGGCCTCGATGTGCATCACCGTTACATTGTCGGCCATTGATGTGAACACCCGGCGGGTGTAAGTCACACCGTCGACGATGTAGGTGGTAGTGGCCACGGCGGTGTTCATGTCGAGGTCACGCACGTAGCCTTCTACATCGCGTGCATCGGTAGCGGCACCGTGTTCCTCATCATTATAGCGATGGTCAGGGAAGCTTACGAGCAAGCATCCTGCGGCCTGATATTGAGCACCGTGAGAAGCCTTTGACTGCCATGCCGGTATAGCCAGTTTCTGAGCTTCGGTATATTTTTTCTCAAAAATCAGCTGCTGTACTTGCGCGAGTGCGCCGCGGGCGTCGGGGTTATGGTTGCTGTTGGGTGACTGACCCCAGAATGTGTCCTCGTTGAGTTGCAAGGTATCGCAAGCTACGCTGCCACTCACCATAGCGCCCAGACGTCCGTTGCCGAGCGGCAGGGCTTCCTCCCAATATGCCGCGGGGCGGTTGTACCACAGGCGGTTGTGGCTGTCGAGCACAGGAGGGGGCACGGGGCGCTTGTCGCCGGTGGTGAATGTGATGGTGACGGGCTCAGTGGCCACGTTGCCGGCAAGGTCAGTCAGCGACGAGCCGGGAAGTGTAAAGGTATAAGCAGTGGAAAGATCGAGGTCGCCAAATTCCATCGTCAACTTATTGTTGTTCACTGTCGGGACGGCCGTCAGGGTTGCATTGTTGCTCTTTAACGAAGCCGTTACTCCACTCTTGAGGGTGACGCTTTCGTTGAAAATCAGTGAGATGCGTCCTGTGGGCGACACGGCTGTTTCTCCGTCGGCCGGCGCGGAGCTGAGCAGTGCGGGTGCCTGGTGGTCATCGGCCAGTACATTGACATATTTCAGGTTATAATTGCTTGTCTTTGTGGCCGACTGAATGAGCATCCTCACGATGAGGCTTTCCTTGTTGTCGGCATTGAGACTGTAGCTTTTCTCGGTGTATGTGTTCCAGTGGGAGGCTGCAGTGTAGTCAGGAAGTACGGTCCATGTCAGGCCACCATCAGTAGAGTATACCACTCCGAAAGTAGTCGACGAACTTGAACCGTCGCCTATGGCGAAGTTAAGGCTGACATTTGACAGCGACGTGGTGGGCATGGAGATTTCAAAATACTGGTCATGTTTCGAGCCGTCGGTATAGTCAGCTTTAGCTGTAAACTTGTCGGTCGATGCAGTGTTGAGACGCAGCAGATAGCTGGGAGTGGAACCGCTCGACGTGAGCTGCCACTTACCGTCACTGGTCTTGAGCGATACGCTGCACTTGTCGATGTCGAGCGCGCAGGTGTTGGGACGAAGCAGGGGCTGAACAGATTTCCATGCCACATTGGCTGTGGCTGACCATCCTGCATTGTTGGGGGTATAGACGGCGGTGGTTCCGTCTTTCACCTCGTCGTAGCCTGAGGTGAATTCCCAGTGAGCTACCACCGACTGCTCGGCTGCCTGAAGCGAAGAGGAAGCCGCCAGAAGAGCGGTGGCAAGCAGTGTTGACTGAAGAGTTTTCATTGTAAAAACTTGGAATTAAGGTAAATTTTTATTTACGGCAAAATTAGCCACTCAGCGCTTTAAGACGCGTGAAAAACGGCTCAAAGGGGTTGAAAAACGGCTCAATTTGCACAGTGGTGTGAAAAATTGTATTATCTTTGAGCCGAAATCTCACACCCAATGAATCGATACCGTCTCAGCTCTATATTCTTCCTGTTTTTCTCGCTCCTCTTCCTGAGGGCCGAGGTGGTGCGTTACGACCGCACCCAAGGGTTGTCGAGCCCTATAGTGGGTGGCGGTATACAGGGTGACAACGGATTGATGTGGATTGCCACATGGAACGGACTCCACTGTTTCGACGGATATGATTTCTATCGAGTAAGCATAGCTCCGGGTGACAGCGCCACTATCAACACCAATCTCATCCGCACCATAGCCAAAGCTCCGGGTGGTAATATTTATTGCCGCACTGACGACGGAGTATATGAATATGACCTTGCTACGATGACGTTTCGCGACCTTCCTGCCGAGGCATCTGATTCGCTCATGCGGCAGATGCGTAAGGTGTGGCGCGGCACTATTATAAGTCAGGGTAGCACCGATATACTTTGGAGCGGTTCCACTCAGGGTCTTACAAAGGAATTTGTGGCTCACCATCCTGCCGGGACACTTGCTCTGACAGAAGATATTTCTCCTCGCACCGTGATGACCGATAGAGCCGGACGGCTGTGGGTGGGAGCTCACCGCCATCCCCGCCTTGCAGTGTACAAAGACGGTGTAAGGGAAGACACTATCAGTGTTGATTTCACGCCTTACTGTATTTATGAGACTTCTGACGGCACTCTTTACTTTGGAGGTAAGCCGGGTGGTGTGGTAAGGGCTGATGATCATAGATGGATAAGTGATGATGTGGTTTACGATATGGCTGAAGATAGTCACGGCAGGTTGTGGCTGGCTACCTGGGGCGAGGGATTGAAGTATATCACAGATACTTCTGGAGGCAATCCTGTGATAACTTCGCTCGGTGGTAGCGAGAAAGTAAGAAAGCTGCTCATCACACAAGGCGGCAATCTTGTGGCTGCGACTACCGGCGGCCTCCTTGCTGTGAATCTTGATGATCTTTCAGTGAAGACAGTGCGTCGCAGTCCGCGTGATGCTGCAAGTCTATGCTCCAATGCCACAATAAGTCTTGCCCGGGATTCGGCGGGAAATATCTACGTGGCAACTGAGAGTTCGGGAGTAAGTCGAGTGAGCGAGCAATCGCTTTTCAGCGATAAGCCGGAGTTTGTACATTATAACGTAAGTAATTCGTCGCTTGACCGTGACGAAATATTCGGTATGGCGATTGAAAATGACACCATGCTCATACTTACGGGATCTGACCGGATAATGATACTTAATCCCGCTTTAGGGGTAAGCACCGGCTACAGCATGCCTTTCTGGGGCGATGGAGTGACTTTCGCCGAAGGTAATCCGGCCAGGCACAGTGATGGGTCGTGGTCATTTGCCACCTCGCGCGGAGTACTTACCGCTTCAGCTCATTCGCTCTACACCCGCGGATATATCCCGCCTATGGTGATCACGGCCGTCTCGGTCAACGGTGCCCCTGAACGACTGACCTTTCTGCCCGACGGTCATCTTGATCTCGACAGCGAAAGCCGCAATGTCACCCTTAGATTCGCAGCTATAGATTATATTGACAATTCCCATATCCTTTACCGTTACCGGGTGGACGGTTCTCCGTGGTCGCCCTACGGCTCGGCGCGCACGCTTACCCTGTTTAATCTCAGGGCCGGAAGTCATATCGTAGAGTTGCAGTCGACTGACCGCTATGGACGTCGTGTCGACAATACTCTTGTGCTTTCCGTGACCGTAGCTCCACGCTGGTATGAGACGTGGTGGGCAATGCTGCTATTTGTAGCAGTGGGATTGGCTTGTGCAGGAGGAGCCACATGGCTTACTCTATATATACGCAAGGTAAACCGCCAGCGTCGCGAACTCCTTGCAAAATATATGGCTCTGCTTGAGACACCGGCTTCCGACGCCACACCTGAGCCCGATGCCGCAACATGGGTAGAGTCGGCTGAAGATGCGGCATTTCTGAAGCGAGTGCTCTCATATATTGAAGAGAATATTGCCAATCCTGAAGCCAACATTGACTCAATGGCCGAGGCTTCGGCTGTGAGCAGGGCAACGCTCAATCGACGGTTACGCTCGCTGATGGGAATTTCAGCCGCACGATTACTTCTCGATGCACGCATGAAACGCGCCCATGCTCTGATGGCCGGTGGTACTATGACTACCGCCGAGGTGGCTGAAGCCTGCGGGTATGCTGATCCTCGCTACTTCGCTCGTATATACCGCAAGCATTGCAATGAAAATCCTTCTTAAAGAATTTTTTTGAAAAAAATTCAGCGTGGTGTTAAACCATTTTCATCGCGGCGTGTTTTAAAGATACATAGCAAGATTACTTTTTCCATTGCAAGAAATGTGATAATGATTGGTTTATTATCTAAGCGAGAAGACGTTGTGAAACATCTTCTCGTTTGGCGTTTATAGGGGCGCCCTTTAGTGAAATCAGGGGGCAGTCGCAAAAGCCCGAGGAATTGTTGGAAATTTTATTCAGTCATGTAGGTGAACTCCATGGAGCTATCCTTTACCCACTAATCGAATGTCCAAAAGGCGCCCGAAGGCCGCCGATTTACTAGTAGCCGCGGCCACCGTAGCCTTGCGGAGGTGTCCGCGGTAATAATGCATCCAACTGGCAGGCGCCCGAAGGTCGCCGATTGTAGCTGCTCGGCACGGCTCTTTAATCAGCGGCCTTCGGGCGCCATACATCTTATTATCAACCCGTTCCCCGAACGCTTCCGCTGAGCTCCGGGGGTCGGGGCTACGAGTAATTCGGCGACCTACGGGCGCCCTTTAGTGAAATCAGTTGTAGGGACGTCGCTGTGCGACGTTTCCAGGAAGCGCAACGAGTTATTATTCTGTTATATAACAAGTTACCATCGGTTCTTTTCCGAAACGTCGCACAGCGACGTCCCTACATCAAATGCGGAAACATCCTACAGCATCGTCACTACAACCGTTACTGCGCC
>CAYZFG010000057.1:7887-16845 GCA_964477665.1 uncultured Staphylococcus sp. | reverse complement strand
TGATAAAGAGGTTGAGGTACTCGGCCAGATAGAAGAAACCGAAGTGGATACCTGAGTACTCGGTGTGATAACCGGCGGTAAGCTCGTGCTCAGCCTCGGGAAGGTCAAACGGGCCACGGTTGGTCTCAGCCGTACCGGCTATCATGAAGATCACAAAGGCGATGATGGCGGGGATGTGACCTGAGAAGATGAACCAGAGGTGATTCTGCGCCTCGACGATACCACCTACCGACATCGTGCCGGCAAATGCCACCATCGTAATGACGCTCAGGCCTATCGAAAGCTCATATGAAATCATCTGCGCACCCGAGCGGAGGGCGCCGATGAGAGTAAACTTGTTGTTGGACGACCATCCGGCGAGCAATATACCGAGCACGCCTATCGACGACACGGCCACCAGGAAGAAGATACCTACGTTGAAGTCGATAATCTGAAGTCCGTTACCCCACGGAAGCACCGCAAATGCGAGCATCGAGGCGATGATCACGAGATATGGCGCGAGGGCAAAGAGGAATTTGTCGATATGATTAAGCGAGATAAGCTCCTTGATGAGAATCTTGAACATATCTGCGAAGCTCTGGAGCAGACCCCAGGGACCTACGCGGTTAGGACCGAGACGGCACTGGAACGCGGCGCAGACCTTACGCTCAAACCATATATAGAAGAGAGCCAGAAGAGCATAGACGAGCAACAGGCCCACGCCGATGAGCAGACATTCGAGTGTCACGGCGAGCCACTCGGGCATTACACCCGCGAGCAGGGCATGAAACCAGTTGGTAGCTACTGAAAAATCTTGCATGACAGGATTGATTGTGATGTATGATTATTTGTATCTTTATTATCTTCAGTGGGTTAACGGTCCATATCAGGTACGATATAGTCGAGCGAGCCGCCTATGGTGATAAGGTCGGCAATCTTCTGACCGTGGGTGATATGGTCTACTACGGCAGCCGCGGGCAGACAGGGCACCACGAGCTTCAGACGATAGGGTGCCGTATTGCCGTCGCTCTCAATGTGGACACCGAAGAGACCGCGGCAACCTTCCACAGCCTTAAACCAGTGACCTACAGGGAGCTTGATCACAGCGGGGACCTTCACGCAGTATTCACCTTCAGGGATATTGTCGATAAGCTGAGCTATAATCTTGGCGCTCTGCATTATCTCGTCCATTCTCACCTTGAAGCGAGCCATGGAGTCACCTTCGTGACGTACCACCTGCTCAAAGTCGAGCTGAGAATAGATGCTGTAAGGAGCAACCTTGCGCACGTCGCAAGCCCAACCCGAGCCGCGTCCGTTAGGGCCGGTCACACCCCACGAGATGGCATCCTTGCGGTGAAGCACGCCCACGCCTTCCATTCGGTTTTTGGCGATGACGTTGCCGGTGAAGATCTTATTGTATTCAGCTACGTTCTTGGGCAGCACCTCAAGAAGAGCCTTGACATCAGGCACAAACGAAGCGTCGAGATCCTGCATCACACCGCCTATGCAATCATAGTTAAATGTCATGCGGGCTCCACAGGTGCGCTCAAATATATCAAGAATCTGCTCACGCACGCGCAGCGTATAGAAAAGCATCGTGGTAGCACCGAGGTCCATGCAATAGGTACCGATGAAGAGGCAGTGAGAGGCGATGCGCGAGAGCTCGTCCATGAGCACGCGTATCACCTGGGCACGCTCTGAAATCTTTATGCCGGCGGCTTCCTCCACAGCCATACACAGGCAGTGGTGATAGGGATGAGCCGAGAAATAGTCCATACGGTCCATGAAGGGGAGCGACTGAGTATATGTCTGTCCCTCACAGAGTTTTTCGATTCCGCGGTGGATGTAACCGAGATAGATATCCACCTTCTTGATGGTCTCACCGTCAACGGCGGTGCGGAAGCGGAGCACACCGTGGGTAGCGGGGTGCTGCGGGCCGATGTTCACCACGAAATCATCCTCTGCGAAGATGCGGCGCTCAGTCTTCTCCACCTTACCGTCGGCATCGAGCTTGTAGACGTCGGTAAAGTCTGTCTGACGCTCGCTCTCGGTAGAAATGGGATTGGTATCGGGCGAGTTGTCGTAGTCCTTGCGCAGGGGATAGCCGACCCAGTCAATGTTGAGAAACAGGCGGCGCATGTCAGGGTTATCAATGAAAATGATACCGAAGAAGTCATAGACTTCGCGCTCATATATGGTGGCAATCGCCCAGAAGTCGTGGATAGAATTGATGTAAGGCTGCTTGCGGTCACCTTCGGCCATTACCTTTACGGTGATGGTGTGACCATGCTCGGTGGAGTTGAGATAGTATATACAGCCCATGCCGCCCTCCATCCAGTCCATGCCCACGATCGTCATCAGAAAATCGAAACTGAGACGCTCGTCATGGCGGAGTGTCGATGCGACCTCATGCCAGTCGGCATTCTTTACGGTGAGCTGAAGTATGTCACCGTCGGTGATTACTGCTTGGGGAAACAGCGAGGATATTATTCCTTTGATGTCGGCCATTGTAGAGATGGTGATATATTGGATAATGACTTTCTATTATTAATGTGTGGTGGCTGATCAGTCGTTGACGCCGGGTACGGGGTGAGCCTTGAGAAATTCCTCCTGGCTTTCCTGACGGTTTACACCGCCGAAGAAACGCTCCACCTTGACCTTGCGCGAGAGCTGCATGATACCGTAGATCATCGCTTCGGGGCGGGGAGGACAGCCGGGTACAAATACGTCTACAGGCACTATATCCTCGATACCCATAGCCACGTGGTAGCTCTTCTTGAAGGGGCCGCCCGAGATAGCGCAGCTACCGCAAGCGATCACATACTTGGGCTCGGCGAGCTGGTCGTAGAGGCGACGGAACACGGGCACCATGCGGTGAACGATCGTGCCGGCCACCATCATGAAGTCGGCCTGTCGTGGCGAGGCGCGCGCTACTTCCCAGCCAAAGCGTGCCATGTCATAGCGTGCCGCGCCGAGCGACACAAATTCTATACCACAGCAACTGGTAGCGAACGTGAGCGGCCAGAGTGAATTGCTTCGCCCCCAGTTTATGAGTTGATCCAGCGAGCCAACGATGATGTTGGCACCGTTTTCATTAAGTTTCTTGACAAGCGATTCGATATACTCGTTGTCCTTCCATGCTTCGTAGGGCATGCCCTGCGCGGTCACTTGCTTCATTTCCATTCGAGAGCTCCTTTCCGCCAGGCATATACGAGGCCAAGCACTATTATACCGAAGAACACTGCTATCGCCGTAAGGCCCTCACCTCCGAGCTCGCGCACTCTTACAGCCCACGGATAGAGGAAGACGGTCTCGACGTCAAACATCAGGAACAGGATTGCAAAAAGATAATATCCCACCTGAAACTGAGCCATTGACTCACCTCGGGTTGGGATACCACATTCATAAGCTTCGCCTTTCTGGGGATTGAATGAGCGCGGTGAAATCATGCCCGCGAGCCACATCGCAATCGCCACAAGCGCTACTCCCGTGAGCAATGCCACGACAGCCAATGTTGCATTTTGAATTGCCAGCGTTATCATAAACGGTTATAAATCTTACTGATTACAATAGTTTTAAACAAGCATATCGCCCGCTGCCGTCCGTCAAATACACTTTTTTACGGGCGAGGCGGGTATATATTCAGTGCAAAGGTAAGAAAAAAATTATAAAAAGTGTACGGTTTTCGTAAAAAAAGAAAAATCTTCACCTCACTCTTACTTTCTTCGAGCCCGAGCGACCGTTGACAATATAGATTCCGCCGCCCAACCGATTAATGCCGGTGTCGTGGTTAAGCAACCGACCGGTGACATCGAAAATCGAAGTGCCGGGCTTGGTATCGGACTCCGTCATTCCGGCATCAAACACGCGGCAACCTGAATCATACGTCTTTTCTACCGGGCGGATGTAGCGCTCGGTGGTAACACGGCCGTCGTCGTAGGCGGTGACAAGGTATGGAGCGCCGCCGATATAAGCGCCGTAGGTCACACAGGGGGCCGTTTCACGCGGGACGAAGGTATCCTTGACCGGTTCACGAAACCAGGAGTAGACGCCGTGCCAGCGACTGGTAGTGCCCGGCTCTACCTTATTGTAGCGCATGAGCGAGTGGTAACTCTTACCACCGGCGTGCACGAAGACATTTCTGGCATCTGTAATTAATTCATGCGTCCCAAGATCCTCATCCATCAGATAGCTTGCCTGCATGGCATGGCCGTTACTTTCTATAAATAGATGCATATCAGGGGCTTCGCGCTTATATATTTCCAGATTCACGCTGTTGTCAACCGGAATCCAGCAACCGAGCCGGGTGCCGGGAATGAGCAACTTGTCCTCTCCGTCAAACATTGACTGCATTCCGTAGTAAGTCGCCACTGTAACGGTGGCATTGCAGATATACTCGTGCTCTACCTCCACTTCTATACTGTTGCCTGCCACTGTGTAAGCCACACGCTCCCGGGCGAAGAGCCCTACATCTGCGAGTCCTACAAGATTCGTCACATTGATTTTCAGTATTTTACAATCTACCGTGCTGTCTTCATCAAGGTCAAGGGGAATTTCATCAGCACGTATCTCCACATCCATAGTTACAGCCGTACGCTTCCCCTTGCCGTCGATATGATTACCCCCAAGCCAATTACCGTCGACGCTGAACGGGCCTATGTTATCGCTCCAGTCGCCGGTATTCACTCTCCGCCCGTCGAGACTCACCGTGGAGAATGTAAAAAGTTCATTTGCAAGACAATACCTGAATACCGCAGTCATATCACCCCAAGGAGTACTCTCGGAAAATGAGAGCACTCCTCGGGGTGAATATTCTACCTTGGCGGCCGGCGCGGGTAGCACCCAAGCCACGACAGCAAGGAGGATAAGAAGTCGGCGTATCTTGCTGATTTTCATAAAGCTATTTTAGCGGCAACCGATTTACCGTCGGTCGTCACTATCAGTAATATGTAGAATCCCGAGGGCGCGCCGTCAAGCGGGAGGATGGTCGAGGTAACGGTAGACGATACCATGCGGCCGGCGAGGTCATAGAGGGCCACTCCGGCGATATTGTCACCGCCAACCACGATTGCCGAGCCGGTGCAGTACCATGCGGGCATGGCCGGGGCAGCCGGAGTCTCAATGATACCGGAGTCTTCGTCCCCATTGACAACACGTCCGTCATCGTATGCCGTGATATGACATGGCTCGCCGCCGATATAAGCGCCATAGACAATACAAGGGTTTGACTCATGCGCGCCAAAGGTATCCTTGATAGGTTCACGAAACCAAGAATATACACCGTGCCATCGACTGGTAGAACCGGGCTCTACCTCATTATAGCGCATGAGCGAGTGATAGCTCTTGGCTCCGGCGTGTACGAAGACATTTCTGGCATCAGTAATCAATTCGTGCGTACCCAAGTCCTCATCCATCAGATAGCTTGCCTGCATGGCGCGACCATTACTCTCTATAAAGAGATGAAAATCAGGAGCTTCACGCTTAGGTATTTCAATGCTTACACTTTTATCTACCGGAATCCAGCCTCCGTGCTGAGTGCCGGGTATAAGCAATTTATCCTCTCCGTCAAACATTGATTGCATTCCGTAATACGTAACCACCGTGACGGTCTTATTGCAGATATATTCGTGCTCCACCTCCACTTCAATGCTGTTGCCCGCAACCTTATAGGTGACTTTCTCCCATGCAAAGAGCTCGTCATCAACGAGTCTGAGAAGATTCGTCACATTGATTTTCAGCACTTTACAATCCACCGTTTGGTCAACGTCGAGATTGAGCCGGGTTTCATCTGCCCATATCTCCAAATTCTTGGTTGCGGCAGTGTGCTCCCCATTTCCGAATAGATGGTTTGCACCCACCCAATTACCGTCGGCATTAAACGGGCCAATGTTATCGCTCAAGTCGCCGGCGTTCACTCTCCGCCCGTCAAGATTCACGGTGGAGAATGTAAAAAGTTCATTAGCAAGGCAATACTTGAATACTGCCGTCATATCACCCCAAGGAGTGCTCTCGGAAAATGAGAGCACTCCTTTAGGTGAATATTCTACCTTGGCGGCCGGCGCGGGTATCGCCCACACTACGGCAGCAAGGAGGATAAAAAATTGTCGTATCTTGCTGATTTTCATAAAGCTATTTTCGCGGCAACCGATTTACCGTCGGTCGTCACTATCTGTAATATGTAGAATCCCGAGGGCGCGCCGCCAAGCGGGAGGATGGCCGAGGCAACGGTAGACGATACCATGCGGCCGGCGAGGTCATAGAGGGCCACTCCGGCGATATTGTCACCGTCAACCACGATTGCCGAGCCGGTGCTGTACCATGCGGGCATGGCGGGGGCAGCTGCTATCTCGGCGATGCCTGACTGGGCTCCTTCCTTGGCAACTTTCACATAGAAATCGTAGATGCGTATACCGCCATTGTTCTTACCACCGTCGTTGACAAACTTCACGGTCACTGGCTTCATCGTAGGCTCGATGCCGGCAGCTTGCATCAGATCCCATGCCGTAAGGGTAGTCTTGCTCATCTTATCAGAGGTCCAAGTCTTTTCAGCCTCACCCTCAACCTGATATTTCACCACGAGGTAACGGCCTCCGGTGAAATGCACGTTGGCTTTCAGTTCAAGCAGCGAGGGAAGAGTCCACACGAGTGCACCGTCGCGCTCAACATTTACAGCACCTTCGGTGCATCCGCCGGGCACAGTGCCGCCCGACTCGGTGTAAGAAGGATCCCACTTGGTCTCGTAAGAGCCTGTCTGCTCGATGCTTACCACGCCCTGAAGGTCCTCGGGGAGAGCAGTATATTCATCCTGAATATGATACCAGTCGCCGGTGAGCACGCGGTTGGCCACTTCGAGAGTGATGCGACCTGAGAGGGTCACGGGCTTCATGCCTCCGGTAGCCGTGACGGTATACGAGCACACTTCTGAAGCCACACCGGAAATAGTAAGTTGCTTGCCATCAATCTTATAGGTGAGGCCTGACACAAGACCTTCCACCTCAATACCTGTAGCGCCGCTGCCGTATTCAAATGTAATCTCGGCAATCGGTTCACCATAGAACGCGGTCTGGGTAGCATTTCCGGTCACGCAGGTGAGAGTGGCAGGAGCAATGGTAGAGGCTGTAAGCGTGATAGTTACGGTAGCTCCGCTCTCGCCGCCAACGGTAGCGACGGTCACGGTGGCTGATTCATTGAGGTGTCCGGAGATGTTGACGCTCTTTGATTCCATATCTTTTTCCACACTAAGGCCGTCGGCACCGGTCACGGTCACGTCGGTAGCCGCCCCACCCCACTTCACGGTCACGGGCGAAATCTCGTCACCTTTATATACAGTCTGCTCGACATCGCCTGAGGTCACATATAGCTTGCCCACGGTAGCGGTGCCGCTTTCGTAGGCGCCCATGTCGGCCGACACGCCATTGTATTCTATCGAGAAAGCGTCGGCGGTAGTGAGTTCAAGATTATAGGCAGCGGCCTCTTCCTGAGTCATGAAGCGCACGGGGAGGAAAGCGTCGACGATCTCTCCCGCGTCCACAAACTTGCTTCCGGCTACGAGGCGCGCAAAATTATTCTCGGGGAGCGAGCCGTCGGGCAAGCGGGGTGCCTTGGCGTCGCTTTCGAGAAGCGAGAGGAAGTCGGCGGAATGGTCTGCGGCATAGACTTTGGTCTTATTGACCTTGTTACCGTCCTTATAGGGGTCGCAGCCGTCGATTGTGGTCCAACTGTTATACTCCGTGTCAGGCACCTGCGAGCCTTCCTTGCTTTCCGAGAGGAATTCATGGTTGAGCGTGCGGGGATTGAAGCCTACGCAGTTGCGTATGTGCATACCGCCATACTTGAACACGGTGGGGAAACGGTAGTTGTAATCGTTGTCCCACGCCACATTATTAAATAGATACATACCCTCGTAGGCATTGTTCTGGTCGAAGCCCTTCTTGGTGTTGGAGAACGCCACGCAGTTTTTCACAACATGAGCGCCGGTCGACTGGTCAAAGGCCGCGCCGCCCGATGAACCGCCACCGCCGAGCTTGAATCCGTTGCCGTTGCCGGGAGTAAGATTACCGTCGGCATCGAGCGCGGCGTTCCACGCGTAGCAATTATCAATTACCACAGGGTGATACACCATGTAGAGGTCCCAGTTGTCGTCGGAGTTGTTCCAGGCGCGGCATCCGTGAAATTCCGTACCGGGGCCGGGGAACAGCTTGCAGGCGAAACCGTCGGCATCGCCGCCATCGTCGGTGCCGGTGAAGGTCACGGCATCATAGTTATTGTAAGAATCACAATTTATCACCTTATTGCCGCGGCAGTAGGCATAATTGGGATTGTAAGCGGGAGAGCCGGAGATGGGGAATGACTTGGTCTCCTCGATGCTCCAGTCCTTAAACATACCTATCTGGAGGCCGGTATCATTGTTGCCGCGAAATACGCACTGCTCGAAGATATTGTAGCTGCCTTCGACCTTCACGCCATTGTCCTTGGCATTCTGGAAAGTGAGGCCCTTCACGTGCCAGTAGTTGGCGTCGTAGGGGAAATACATGCAGCGCGCCATCTTAAACTCGATATTTGACTTGGGAGCCATCTGCGAGCCGTCGAGAATTGCCTCGCCGTCACCGAAGGCCCACAGACGTATGCGGTGATCGGCATCGGTATTCTTTGCGGGCACCTTGATGCGCTCGGTAAGATAGTATGTTCCGGCATGCACATAGATGATTCCGCCCGGCTCTACTGACTCCATAGCCTTCTGCACGGTGGCAAAAGGAGCCTCAGCCGTACCGGCGGCACTGTCGTCGCCTGTCGTGGCAACATGGATGGCGGTCTTTGCCGTCAGTCCCAAACTTGCTGCCAGCATACAGGCAGCTGCAAGAATCTTTTTCATGAATATAGTATAAGGTTGTTTCGGTTTGCAATTATCAATATATTTTAGCACGCTCTTTTCCACATTCGCAAAATTACATTATAAAATCAATATTTGCAAGACCTCCC
>CAYZFG010000057.1:0-7787 GCA_964477665.1 uncultured Staphylococcus sp. | reverse complement strand
CTCTTTTCCACATTCGCAAAATTACATTATAAAATCAATATTTGCAAGACCTCCCCGAGCATTTCCGTACTTTTTCCGTACTTGATCCGCACTCAGCCGTACTCAGCCGTACTTTTTCCGCACTTTTTCCGCACTCAGCCGTACTATTTCCGTACTATTTCCGTACTCGGGCAGGGGTGAAAAGCAGCTCTGCCGAGGCGCTATGGGTGGGCGCGTCGGCAGAGCGATAGCTACTTATTTCTTCTTTTTCGAGTGGTATGGGAGATTTACGGTTATGATTCTAACAACTGGATTCTTACTAATACTAACTACTTTTATGATGTGCGACATCCGTCCGGACACTCGCTTATTTTATATCTTTTTGCCAAGCCGCAATCCGACGTGGAGGTAATTATCGTTTTTTAAGACTCTCGTCGATTCAGCAACCGTCAGGCGACATCTTCGCCGGAGTCTAAGCTACCATCACAATGGTTTCATCAGTGTAGAAATCAGGTTAAAAATAATCGATTCAAACAACTGTATTTTTTCGTGACACTTCTCGGTCACGATGCAAAATTATGTCACGACCGCCATATCGCAAAAATTTTTTAACCTGATTTTGACACTACCATGCATTTTTTAGCACTTACGCAGTTAAGTCATTAACAATCAGAATAGTTAGCTACGTAACAAGATTGTTACAACGCGCTCGGCCATCGTAACAATTTGTTACATTTTCTGACACGTTGCTTTCGTTTTGCCACCATCCGGGTAATTAGAATAAATGTAACAAGTCATCACCTTAGCCTCTGCAGCGATGGATGGTATATAGGATGTAACTTCAGCCGCGGAGCGGCGTCGTTGTCATTAACCGCGGATGTAAGTCCGCGGGCCAGAAATAGCCTCCGAATAATGAGCCCTGAAAGGGCTCATATCCATGTGGTTGCATCATCAGCGGGCTTCACCCGCGGTTAATGACGACATCGGGCTTCCAGCCCTCAACAGCAGTGATTGCGAGGAGGTGACACACCATCTATCGCCGTGGGTGCCCCGGCGGGGCTACATCTTTACAACCCCGGGTGCTTGCCACCCGGGAACTCAGTAGTAAAGCTAACGCGCCCCGGAGGTGGCGCAACCTTGGGGCTTCAGTACAACCCCTCCCGGGGTTAGTATTAGTATATTGCATTTACCACGGGTGGCAAGCACCCGCGGTTGAAAAGATTGCCACCCCTCCGGGGTGCACTGTAGCTCCTTTATTAGCGTTTAGATGCTATTTGTGGGTAACGGATAGTCGCTGTGCAATCTATAAGATTATTTTAGTAAACACCATTGCGCGACAGCCCCAACTACTTCTCAGAGCAGTCGGTCGGTCATCCACTCCTTGAGGAGCTTGAAGCCGGTCTTCACATTCTTGGCCTTGCGATAGTTGTAGGGGCTCAGGGCGAATGTGATAGCGCCTATCACTCTTATTCCGGTGTCTTCGAGGAGCGCACCGTCGGCGCTGCGGCGCTCGATCCATATACTATAGTTCTTGCCTGAGGGCTCTACGGTGAGCTTGCAGTCGTTGCCTTCGGCATCCTTTCCCTTGACCACGATCTTGTCGGCAATCGAAACCTGCAGATCAGTCCACTGGTATTCATCCGACACGTCATAGCCTTTTAAAGTCTGAAACAAAAGAGTCTTGTTATACGTCTCATGCAGCATCACCGTGGCGGTGCCGTATTCGTTAGTCACATCCACCGTGCGGGCGGTGCGCACATATTCACTGTCGGCCTTCTTGTCGGCAAATGCTACTGAGGCCGTCAGCAGCATCATCACAACTGCTAAAAATTTTGCTATCTTCATGGTTTTCAATCTTTATATTCTTCGAGGTGACCCATCATCCAATGCATGAAACTGACAAATGCTTTTGTCCAATCAGCGTCAACATACCCGGCTTTATCCTTGGCACTATTTCCGATAGGATTGGAATACTTGACGCTCTTGAGAGGAAACGAGCCGTTGACGAGTGTGGTATCATCCTTAGAAATAGAGTATTCTACCGTGACACCCACGCCGATTTCTGCTTCAAATCCCACGATAATTGACACATTGGAGTAATTGCGACCTCCGAAATAGAAGCTGTCGAGCACACCGAAACAACCTTCTTCCAAACCTGTATCGAGGTATTTCACTCCTTTAGCCGTATAATCTTTCTTACCGGGTAAAGTGAAGAATGCCATGCCCTTGGTAGCACTGCTGCTACCCGAAAAGGCTGTAATCTTGATTACATCGCCGGAACCCGGTCCGTAGATTTCCACAGTATTGCAGCGGTCAATTTCGTCTAACGTGGCCTGAGCCTTCGCACCAAAGGCCATCAACACACTCACAATAGTCAAAAATAAAGTCTTAATATTCATGTGATAAGGGTTTTATTATCTGAGCAACACGCCCACTGCAAAAGTAATCAAAACCCACTTTATTTTTGCACCTTAAAAATATTAAATATTGTTAAGACACTATATATCACCCTCCACTCGAATATATACAATTTACCCATGGCACAAACCGATAGTTTTTTGCCATGGGTAATATAGGGAATCAGAATGTAAGGGCTACGTAGATGCGGAAGCTGGAGAATTTACGGTTGACTTTCGGGAGGGATTCTTCTTCGTCGTCAAATACTATCTGCTTGTACTTGCCGCTGCCCCAACTGCCTTCAAGGCCCAGAGCTACAGCGCGATACTGTATCTTACCGCCGAAATCCATCATGTTGCAGTAAGCAAACGATGACTCCATCTCACCGTCCTCGCTTACCAAGTGCACACCTACCGTGGGCTTGTAATGGAAATAGAGCGAAGCGCGGAGGTAGCGGGCGGCATTGTTGAGATGGGCAAAGGGGGCTACCGAAACCACCGGACCGAAGCCGAATGCACTTAGGTGCACATCATAGCGGCCGAAGTCAGAGAGCCCGTCAAGGAAACCGGGTACATCCTCATCGTCGCCGTAGCTCCAATCGTCGTCCCAGCCATCGGTAAACTCATAGTCAACTTTCTTGTATTTCGTGAAGCTGATTTCAACCCAACGGACGTCGAGACCCACCTTCACCATGCCGCCAAACGGGCGCTTGTTGAAGAAGTAGCGATTGCCCTTGGCAACTGCAAGTCCGAATGAGGCGTCGGTCTTGAAGCCATTTTCGGTCGAAGACGCCGAGGGAGCGTAGGCGATCATCGTATATCGCCCTTTGCCCCATATCTCGCCCCACTTCTTTTCTTGCGCGATGCGCTGATTTTCAGCGTCAATGCGGGCAAGCTCGGAGTTGACATGGTCGAGTTCCGATCTCAGCAAGGCGAGGCTGTCAGTTTCAGCCGCCTCTTGCGCTTTCACGCCGGTGATAATACCGGCTAAAGCTAAAAATGTGATAACGAGCTTTTTCATGACCGGGACTTATCTCTTTTTAAACACTCGGTGATTCTTGCCGGTCTTGTTGCCAAACACTCGGAATGCGTCGGCCGACACGCCTTCATCTACCGCAGCGCGGCTTGAGGTATAATTATAGCTGATTACGAATGTGCCTTCGCCTTCGTAGCTCACCTGCTCGCTGGCGATAGTGCCGTTGGAATTAAGCTTATAGGCAAACTTCACATGGTCGCCGTAGTTGGTATCCATAGCGCTCGGCAGATGGGCGGGCACTTTACCGAAAAGTCCTGACATCCACCACATGGCGAAGTCACCCCACATGAGGCTTACGTTACCTTTGTTTTCGGTAGTGGTATAAGTA
The DNA here is from genome assembly GCA_964477665.1 of uncultured Staphylococcus sp. GTDB lineage: Bacteria > Bacteroidota > Bacteroidia > Bacteroidales > Muribaculaceae > Duncaniella. The sequence continues at coordinate 4,048 of CAYZFG010000057.1, read as the reverse complement.
AAGGTTTCGGTGTAGTGGTTATCGGGAACCGAGCAACTCACTGCGTTGCCGCCGTCCCACTGCATGGTCATGTCGGTCTCGCCGTCGAGATACGCGGTCACGAAGCGGTTCTGGCTATCGTATTCAAATCGCAGAGTGCTCTGATCCGTATCGCCGTCATCGTAATACTCTGTGCGCTTGGCCGAGATGATATAACCTGCATCGTTGGTCTTGATGTCATACCATTCATCGCGCTCTTCGTCATCTATATAAGTGATTTTCAGGGGAGAATAAGAGAACTCAAACGTAGCTTCGTCAGTAAGCTCTATACGGGTGATCCGGCCCTTGTTGTCATATCTGAATGTAGCCACGCTCATTCCCATGCTGGTCATGGATGTAAGTTGCTGACCGGAAGTGGATGGATTGGGACCATCGCCGTTATTGTCGTCATCATCGCCACATGCGGGAAGAACCATCAGCGCCGACGCTAATAATCCCCAAAGGATTGTCTTTGAATTCATAGGATATAGTTTGTAAGAGGTTAAATAATTCACAAAAATACACAAACCAACTCTAAAAATCACCCCCCCCCCGTTAAATTTTGTTAATTCACCTATTTTAAGCAAATTACTACTACTAAATAAGTAGGGACGTCGCTGTGCGACGTTTCCGGGAGAAGCCGATAGTAACTTTTTGAGTAACTGAATAATAGCTTATTGCGTCTCAAGGAAACGTCGCACAGCGACGTCCCTACGAGCAATGCGGCAACATCGCAAAGCGACTATCCTTTACTCACAAATAGGAGCCACCACATGCCATTTTGTGATCTAAATGGCGCCCGTAGGTCGCCGATTTACTCGTAGCCCCGACCGCCGTAGCTCAGCGGAGGCGCTCGGGGTACATGGTGATAATAAATCAATGGCGTCCGAAGGCCGCCGATTAAAGAGCCGTACCGAACAGCTACAATCGGCGACCTTGCGGGCGACATGGCTTTGCAGTAAAAAAATAAGCTATTATTCAGTCTATCATTAAGTTACCTTCTGCTCCTCATGGAAACGTCGCACAGCGACGTCCCTACGAGCGCATGCCTCCCCCCTTCATCACTTCATCACTTCATCACTTCATCACTTCATCACTTCATCACTTCATCACTTTATAACTTATAACTTATAACTTATAACTTATAACTTATAACTCTGACCTATGACTTACAGAAAAAGCCCCGATCGAGTTGACCGGGGCTGTGGAGGGGTATGTGAAAGAATTGATTACTTCTTCACGATCTTCTGGCCGCCTACGATATAGAAGCCGGCGGGAAGAGTGTCGAGGGCATCAGCCTCGCCCATGTAGATACCTGCGAGATTGTAGATCTTGGAAGGATCGAGGTTGCGGTCAGCAACGATATCGTTGATACCGGCACCCGATGAGCGGTAGGTGAGCTTCACGGTAGCACCTTCAGTGGTGATGTGGGCGGTCTGGCGCACGTCGTCAGAAGCTGCAGCGAGGTAGAGGTCTACGCCACCGTCGGCCACGTCAAATGTCTGATTGGTGGTATTGAAGTAAGCGAGCTGCTCGTGCTTTACGGGGATCACTACATCCTTAGATTCGCCGGGCTCAAGCTCAACCTTGGTGAAGCCTACGAGCTGCATGCGGGGACGGTCAATGTCGACGGGAGCCTCGCAGTGAGCGTAGAGCTGCACTACCTCGGCACCTGCACGGTTGCCTGAGTTGGTGATGGTAGCGGTGACATTGAGAGTACCGTCCTTTTCGAGGCGAGCCTTGTCGAGCGACATTTCAGAGTAGTCAAATGTGGTGTAGCTTAATCCGTGACCGAAGGCGAAGAGCGGGGTCTTGGTGTGGTACATGTAAGTGTAACCGGCTTTGCGGATGTCGTATTCCATCATTCCCGAGGGGAGGTCAGATACGGAGTTGTACCAGGTAGAGGTGAGCTTGCCCGAGGGGTTGTAGTCACCGTAGAGCACATCGGCGATAGCCTGGCCCTGTGCCTGACCGTCATACCATGCCTCGACGATAGCGGGGATGTTTTCCTTAGCCCAGGGAATTGTTACGGAAGAGCATGTTTCGAGCACGAGAACCACATTGGGGTTGGCGGCATATACAGCCTCAAGGAGAGCCTGCTGGTCGCCGGGGAGGTTGAGGTTGCTGCGGTCGTGGCTTTCGTCGGATACGTCGAGGTTAGTACCGCCCACGAATACCACTACGTCGGCCTTGGCTGCGATCTCAGCGGCGCGGGTCATGTTGGTCTCCTTCTTGTCGTTGACTGAGCAACCCTTGAAGTAGTACACGGGACCTTCCTCTTCAAGAGGATTGGCCATGTTGGGATCAGAGAACTTAAACCAGTCCATGTTGGCGCAATACTTGTCGCCGTTGGTTCCACCAAGGAACTTGGTGTATACCTTATGCACGCCCTTGAATACTTCGGGGTTAACTTCGGTAGATGTTACCACGTAGGTCGACCAGTTGCCGGTCACGGGGCAGGTGATTTCAGCCTCGGGGGTATCGTCGAGCACGTCGAGGTAGAACTGCACTATGGTAGGATTATTGTTTTTAGCACCGTGGTACACTTCAAGCACAGAGCGGCCGTTGCCGAAGTTTACGTCGTTGAAAGCTACCCAGTCGTTGTTGTAGATATAACCGAGGTTACCCGATGAGCCGTTGGCTTCGTGGGAGATGCGCTTGTCAGTAGAAGGCTGGCTCTGCTCCTGGCAATCCTCAAACTGCACGGTACCGTCGTTGATCACAAAGTTTTTCTTTGCAGCGATACCTTCGAGGGGAGTAGAGAGAGCTGTGGGCGAACCGGAGTAGCCGCCGAGGATCACGGTATTGCCGAGGGGGCCGATAACGGCTACGGTCTTGGTGGGATCGAGGGGCAGCATATTGTTGGCGTTCTTCATCAGCACGATTGACTCGCGGGCTGACTGAAGAGCGAGGTCCTGATGCTCCTGGCAGTTGAGCTTGGAAGAGGGAACTGAAGTCCAGCTTACATTAGCCTTCTTGTCAAATTCGCCTACCGAGAAGCGGGCAGCGAGCACGCGGGTGAGGGCGAGGTCGAGGTCAGCCTCGGTCATAAGGCCCTTTTCGATTGCTTCCTTGCAATAAGTCTGGAAAGTATCGCCGCAGTTGAGGTCCTCGCCGTTTTTCATCGAAACGGCTGAAGCCTCGGCACCGGTCTTAACATATTTGTGGCGGGTGAATACATAGTCTACAGCACCGCAGTCGCTGGTCACGAAGCCGTCAAAACCCCACTCGTCGCGGAGGATGTCAATGAGGAGCTCGTGGCTGGCACCGCAGGGCACACCGTTGATGGCGTTGTAGGCACTCATCACCGAGCGAACGTTACCTTCCTTTACGGCCATCTCAAATGCGGGGAGGTAATACTCGCGCAGGTTACGGTCGTCCATATTGGAAGAGGTGTTTGTGCGGCCACCCTCGTAGTTGTTGGCCACGAAGTGCTTGGCGGTAGCGATGGTCTTGTAGTGCTTGGGGTCGTCGCCCTGCATACCTTTGATATACTCTACGGCGATCTTACCGGTCAGGAAGGGGTCTTCACCGTAGTTTTCCTCGTCACGTCCCCAGCGCGGGTCGCGGCTCATGTTGATGGTGGGACACCAGTAGATAAGGCCCTTGGTCTTGTCGTTGTTGTAGATACGAGCCTCGTCGGAAATAGCGGTTGCCACATTAAATATAAGAGGAAGGTTCCAGGTAGAAGAGATAGCCTTCGAAACGGGGAACGAGGTGGCAAGGCCGGAACGAGCTACACCGTGGATAGCCTCATTCCAGTAGTTGTAGTCCTTAAGACCGAGACGAGAGATTGCGGAGGTGCGGTGACCTACCTGATCGATTTTCTCAGCGAGGGTCATGCGCGACACCATATCAGCCGCACGCTCATAAGGAGAGAGCGTTTCGTCCTGATAAGGATAGGTTTCGCCTATCGCTGCGCCGCATGAGAGAACTGCGGCCGACATCAGAAGAAAGATTTTTTTCATGGGAAAATTAATCCATAATTCAGCAAGTGTATTACGTAACAGGTATGCCGAGAGCCTCAAGT
>CAYZFG010000056.1:0-17365 GCA_964477665.1 uncultured Staphylococcus sp. | reverse complement strand
TTGAGGGGGTAGTGGCCGAAAGGCTGTGTGAGTTCGAATCTCATCTCGGACACAATATTTAATCGCAATCAACTTTCTCGGAAGTCGGTTGCGATTTGTTGTGTAGATAGGGGAGGGGCCGGAGAGTCTTCGTTGCGCAGCTCTGGAGCTGGGTCGGGAGAAATTAAGAATGGAAAAGAGCCTAATCATTTTCAATTTTTCATTTTAAATTTTCAATTCATCCACTCGCGGCGATGTAATCGGCTTGCCGCTTCGCACCGCGAAGACTTGTAGGGACGTCGCTGTGCGACGTTTCCGAGATAAGCCGGGGTAACTTATTGCAGATCTGAATAATAGCTCATTGCACTACCGGGAAACGTCGCACAGCGACGTCCCTACCACTTTCGTTCAATCTACCGCCGCTGCTACGAGTAAATCGGCTGCGTCCGGGCGCCTCTTTGATATTTGCACAGTTCATTAATTTTTACTACCTTTGCGGTCGAAACAGCGGCAATGCTCTCTCCGGGTCTATTGCTTATGAAACACAGCACCATTTTACGATGAAACCACAGCGCAAACATCCTCCCGTGATATTTCTCAAGGCTCTTGGGATGACGGTGCTCGCCCTGTTTCTTTCGATGGTGATGATGCAGCCGTTTACTGTTTCTACCTCTACGCTGTTGTCGCCTCACGAGCGTAAAGACTTTAAAATCACCGATTTCTATAATATAGTTGCAGATTCGCGCGACGTAAGGCAGCTCGATGATGACGTGGTGATCGTAAATATCGACAATGCTGATCGCGAGGAGATTGCCATGATGCTTGACCGTATTATGAGCTATCAGCCTAAGGCTGTGGGTCTTGACGTGACTTTCGATGAGCGCCGCGATTCTATAGTTGATGACTATCTCGAAATGGTAGCCGACAACTTTCCCAATCTTATTGAGGCAATTACGGTCGCTCCGGTTGAGGATAAAAGAGGCATATTTGATGTAGCCGAACATTCATTTTATATCGACTCCGCGCGATTTGACAGGGTAGGGGTTGTGAATCTGCCCAAGAAATTTGACGGCGGCGTGGTGCGCCAGTTTATTGTCGATACTCCGCTGAGCGACGGCGACACGCTTTACTCCCTCCCCGTAAAGCTCGCCATGCTCGTGGCCCCCGAAAAGGTCGACGTATTGCGCAAGCGAGGCGCATCGCTTGAGACTATCAACTATCCTTCACGCATCTACCGTACATTTGACGCGGCCGACGTAGACAGCTTCGCATCGGTTATCGAAAACCGCATAGTGCTCATAGGCGCGATGAACGACCTAGGTGACAAGCATCTTACCCCGCTCGGTTCGCCCATGCCCGGCGTGGAAATTCATGCACGCGCTCTCAGCACCATCCTCTCGGGCGACTATATCAAGGTCGTGCCCCAGTGGCTTAATATATTTGCAGCCGGACTGGTATGCTACCTTTTCCTGCTGCTGAACCTATGGCTTAAAGTTACGTTCAAGGGCTTGATACTCCGCCTATTGCAGGTGCTTCTGCTGTATCTGATACTCGTATTCAGCTACTCGGTATTCATCAACCATAACGTGCTCGTGGATTTCTCTTTCACACTGCTCATGGTGACTTTCGGCCTCTTTGCCTTCGATATATGGATGGGCGGACAGGCTCTCTACAACTTTATTCGCGATAAAATCAATAAGCATAATAGTAAAAATCCGGAATAACACCTTTATTTAACCCCTAACATGATGAAACATTATAATGTGTCGGCTCTTCTGCGCATGATTGTGGCCGTGATGATGCTTGCGGTTGCTACCGCGGCTTCGGCTCACTATAAGATTTTCGCCGTAAGCGGCGACGTGACCCTCAAGCATGGCCGTGAGACCGGGAAAGCTACTGTAGATGCTCAGGTAAACCCTGCCGACGTAATTATCGTGGGACCCAACTCCAGTGTAGAGCTCCTCGACACCCGTGACTCAAAGACTTATAAAGTATCCAAGCCCGGTCAGTATTCGCCGTCGAGCGTGGTATTTGAAGCCCGCCGCCAGTCGGTGGAGACCACTTCGGCCGTCAACCGCAACCTGCGTATCGGTAAGTCGGGCGACGCTGACAAGCAAGTGGTGTATCTTGCCAAAGGAAAAGTCACCCGTGCGCTTCAGAACTATGACCCGCACTCTGATACGCTCCAGATTGACAACAAGATGCTCGGTCACTACGTGAAATCGATCATCGCCAAGCCCGGCGCCCTTGACGGTCAGAAATTTCCCGTTCCCGTCAAGAGCGAGCGTACCCCCGACGGTGGCATGAAGCTCCGCGTGGCCAATAATATTCAATTTCCGCTATACTTCAATGTGCTGCGCGTCAATCCCGACGGCACAGTGTCGCTCGCCGAGATAGGTCAGCCCGTAGGAAGCTACGTGCTTCTTCCCAATCAGGACATCATGCGCGGCCAAAGCTGCGATATTGACGAAGACAACAAGTATGTAGTAGTGATGGCTCACTACTATTTTGAAGTAGACCAGCTCCTTGAAGCCATCAATGATGACTCCGCGCCCGCCTCAGCCCCCTCAGGCGACCTTCCTGTATACCTTTATGCTTTTTAATGACTGATTTTTGGCTAAACCGAATAAAATCAGTACTTTTGCAGAAAATCCTTATCTGGTAAAATTTTAACCGCTAAATACTACTATTCATGACCTCACCGTTATCTGCAAGGAACACACTCCTTATGCTCACAGCAGGCGTTTTGGCCTTCAACGTGAGCGGTCAGACCACCTCAACCGACGCTCCCAAGCGTGTAGAACGTGTAGAATATCAGTTTGCCCAGGCAGCAACCCCTGACTCCATGGCAGTGGCCGGTACCGCAGCCTACCTCATTTTCGGAAATGATTTCCATACCCTCTCCGGTCGCCCCATACTTCAGAACAAGAAGCGTCACCTCGTGGATGTGGCCGTGTACCCCGCAGGTAACTTTATGACTGCCATCATCCGTGAACGAGGAAACAACAAACCCAATCAGGCATTCCTCTACGACCGCATGAACCCCGAGGAATATCTTAAGAAATTCAATAATAAGCTCTTAGGTATGCCTAAGGCGCTCGCCTATACCCCCGACGGACTCAAGCTTGCCGTAGCTACCGATACCGCTGTGCAATTTGTAGACGTGACCAAGCTTCAGCCCGCCGGCCAGCCTATCAAGATTGATTACAAGAACGTAGATCGCCTGCTCATCAGCGACAACATGTACTACCTCGTAGTAGCTGAGCCCACACAGGTTGCCGTGTATAACCTCGAAACCGGACGTCGCCGCGCTGCATGGGACTTCGAGACGCTCGTCAATGATTTCTGCTTCAATGCCGATGCTTCACGATTCTATGTGATTACCGACGACGGTATCCTCACCGCCTACGATACCCGTACATTCCTCCCCGTGCAGACTCTCGAAGACCTTGGTGAAGGTCTGGCCGTGTCGGTCAACAAGGACGGTAAATATGCCGCCGTGCTTGAGAGCCCCGAAAAGATTTCGGTAATCAACCTTCTTTCACCCGCTGACCGCCACACAATAGAAGTGGAAGGCGGACACTCGCGAGAGCTCTCGTTCCTCCCCGACAGCAAGGGCGACGTAATACTCCTTTACACCGCCGAAAATGCAGCCCGAGGCCGTCGACTCCCTTACCTCAAGCCCAACTATGGCAAGCTCGTCAACGATGAGGTTAACGAGAAGATGAACGACTGGTTGAAGATGATGCCTGGCGAGACCATGGAAGAATACAATGCCCGTGTCAATGACGAGTCGCGCAATCACATGCGCCGCATGTTTGAACAGGAGGCATCGACCCGCTTCGCTCCTGACCTTGCCTCGATGGCTGCCGTGACACTCGGTAGCTATGACCGCGCCAACGGTGTGCTTGCCGTAGACTTCGACAATATGCCTTCAATCTTCATCCCCGTGCCTGAAAGTGACCTCGGCGGCTTCAGCGATGCCGGTACACTTGAATTCCGCAATTCAAAATACGGCGTGATGGCCGATGACAACTTTGAACTCGTGTATGCCGAAGTATTCAACTCTGCCAACGGCAAGACCTACGTTTACGATAATATCGACCGTGTGCCTCTTAATTTCATGGCCGATGCCGACAATGTGGTTTCCATTGAGCTCATCCAGCAGCAGCAGATGGAGGAACTCCGCCTGCAGGAGCTCCGCCGTGAGATCATGGATGCCGCCAAGAAGCAGAATGTGCTTACTGACAATACTTCAATCACCGTCGACTCCCGCATCGAGCCTGACTTCGATGCCGATGGTAACCGCATCCTCAACTATATCGTAAGCGTGACCTACGACGTAGCTCCCGAGCTTTCAGTGACTGAGGATTTCCAGCCCGGTAAGTACGTAAGCACCCAGTCACCCGCCGCCAACGCCATGCTTCAGCTCGTGAAGCAGGCCTTTGAGGGCGATCTCGCTCCCTACCTCAAGGAGGGCAAGAAGCTCCACGTGACTATCTCAGGTACCGCCGACGCTCTTCCCATCATGAGCAAGCTTATCTACAACGGTGAGTTTGGCGACATCGACAACCAGCCTTACTACAACCAGGACAAGATGACCACCATCACGATGGAAAACGGCCAGCGCATCAACCTCAATGAAGAGCTCGCTTTCCTCCGCGCCTACGGTGTGAAAGACTTCCTTGAAAACAACGTCGCCAACTTCAATGACATGAACCGCTCTTACCGCTACAATATCGCCGTATCGGAGGAGAAAGGTTCGGCCAACCGCCGCATCAACGTCGATTTCACTTTCGTCGACGCTTATTGATGCACTGCTGACCACGCCGTCAGCCCTCTTATGCATTATCTCTGAACCATTAAATACTCTATGAAAAAGATTTTTATAATCTTAGCAGCCTTATTTACCATCACCCTGGCCGGCGCCGTGAGCACCGGCGGGGATGATGGTCTTAATGATTCTACGGAAGCTACCGATTCCGTAGTCATAACTCCCGATTCACTCCTTCACCGCGCTTCTGACTCGTTTAAGAAGATAAACTTCATGAAATTTGACGGCGAAGAAGATGCAGTGATTTTCCCGCAGGTCATGGAAGCCTATCAGCAGGTAGTGGAAGCACTTGAAGCTCAGGAACCCCGCTCTCGCGGCTGGAACCAGTGCAAGGAGATGCTCCGCGAGATCGACCGTGACCTGTATCGCGGCGCTTTCTATTATTCGTCGGCCAACAACTCGGCTGAGTTGACCCGCTACGCTCAGGCTTACCTCGACATCCAGCTCCTTGACCAATTTAAAGATGAGGTATGGAAAGTTGACCAGCAGATGCAAGCCGTGCTTGCCTATATCGCAGCGTCTGGTGCTTATAATGCCAAGGATTTCGACCGTGCAATAGACTATTTTAAGCTCTATTTCAGCACCGGCGACACATCCAAGCGCGAGCTCGTATATACCTTCATGGGTCAGGCCTGTCTCAATGCCGGCAAGTATGACCTCGGTATCTCCACGCTTCGCACCGGTATACCGTTTTACCCTGACAACAAGCAGCTTCCTCTCATAGGTATGCAGCTCTGTATCGACGGCGGCCGAGCCGAAAATCTTCAGGAATTTCTTACAGCTGCCCTCGCGGCTGACCCTGATAGCGAGCAGCTCCTTTCCGTGCAGGGTAAGCTCTGGGAAGATGAAGGGCATTTTACTCAGGCTCTCGACCTCTACAACCGCCTTGAAGAGAAGAACCCCGGCAAACTTTCCACAGCAAAACGCATCGGCCTCTGCTATTACAATATAGCCGTGCAGCACTTTAATGATGCCGTGATGGCCAAGGACGAGAAGATTGCAAAGAAAAATCGTCGTCAGGCCAAGAGTTACTTCGCCGCCGCCGCTCAGAAGCTTGAAGAGGTTGTGGCCAGCGACCCCATGTCGGAAAAATATCTTAAGGCTTTAGGTGTATCTTACCTCTGCCTTGAGCAGAAGGAGGACTACATGCGCATCAATGAGCGTCTTACTGCTTTAGGCGTTGACCCCATCGCCGAAGTATTCATGCCCTCGCTCGTGAGCGCCAGCGACTCCGGCAACCGCAACTTTGAGTACAACAGCGGCGACCTTGCCAAGGCCGACGTGCCTCTCTTCTCGGAATACGGTGCCGAGTATGTGGGCGGTAATCTCAAGAAATGGTCGAAAATCGGTGAGTTTGAGCCTCTGGATGCTTATAAGAAGCGCGTGAACGAAGCCACAATCAAGGCCGAATATGAGCGCCTCCTTTCCGAGGCAGGTGCCAACTATCTGCAGGAATACGGCAACAAGCTCCGCCTGACTGATATCAAGCTCCAGCCCTACGACGCTACCAACGAGACATTCCTTATCGACACATCTTACGGGCCCATATATCTGCACGTGCCTCTGAAAGACCATGAGGCCGAGCAGTTCAAGAGCAATTTCGCCAGCATCACCTTCCGCAATCCCACCTACTTCATCGATGACAATCGCGTGAAGATTGCTTCGATAGCCTTTACGCTCAACGGCAAGACTTATAATTACGATAACCAGCGAGCCCGCGATTACTCGGGTACTCCCGACATCGCCATCGACTTTGCATCAATCATTGATCAGCCCGTGGCTCAGAATAATCAGAGCTCGCAGGGCGGTAATTCTTATAAGGTGCAGAAGAAGTCGGATGTCGACGAAAATATCCCCGTGGCCAAGAAGGAAAACCGCACCACGCTTGCACTCGTGATTGCCAACGAGGATTACAACAATGCCGTCAACGTGCCCTCGGCTATCAACGACGGTACAGTCTTCGCTGAATATTGCCGCAAGACTCTGGGTCTGCCCGCCGAAAATGTGAATCTCGTGATCAACGCTTCCCTCGGTAATGTCTACAGCGCGATCACTGATCTTAAGCGCAAGGTGGACGTGCTCGGCGGTGAGGCCGACGTAATCGTATATTACGCCGGTCACGGTATGCCCGACGAGAGCACTATGGATGCGTTCCTCATGCCTGTGGATGCTGACCCGCGCCTCACCAAGACCTGTTACAGCATGAATGAGCTTTATAAAGAGCTCGGTGCTCTCGACGCCAAGAGCGTGATGGTGTTCCTCGACGCCTGCTTCAGCGGTGCAGAGCGCTCGGGCAACATGATTGCTGATGCACGCGCCGTGGCCGTGAAGCCCAAGAAGGCCGCGCCTAAGGGCAATATGTTTGTGTTCAGCGCTACATCCGATAAGGAGACCGCGCTTCCGTTTGCCGAGAAAAACCACGGTATGTTTACCTACTTCGTGCTCCAGAAACTTCAGAAATCCAAGGGCGACGTGACCCTCAAGGATCTTGCCGACTTTGTGACTGCCGAAGTAAAGAACCGCTCTACATTTGTCAACAAGAAACCCCAGTCGCCCACCGTAGTTACCTCGGGTACTATGACTGACCTCTGGAAAACCAAGAAGATGAAATGATGAGAACCGGGATTAATTATATAATTACCGCGGTGGTATTAGCCGTCTTCGCACTCAGCGCGTCGGCTGATGGTGTGAAAAACATTTCAGGCGAATACACCTTCTATGGCGACAGCCATCACTCTCCCGCAGAGTGCCGCCGTCTTGCCTATGAGGGTGCGGTAGCGAGTGCGCTTGCCAAGGAATTCGGCACGGCGTTTTCCCAGACCGTCACTCAGCAGGAAAATTTCAACTCCGGCTCGGAGTCGACCATGTTTGACGCGCTCAATATCAGCGAGGTCAAGGGTGAATGGCTTGGTGATACTAAGGAAGCCGAGTACAAGAACGATCATGACAAGGACGGCAATCTGATAGTGTACTGCAAGGTGTGGGGCAAGGCTCGCGCTATTTCCAACGAAGCAGCCGATTTTGAAGCAATAGTGCTCCGCAACGGCACCGACAAGCGCAACGGAGGCACGAATTTCAAGTCGGGCGACGATATGTATCTTTATTTCCGCGCCCCTCTCGACGGCAACGTGGCCGTGTATCTCCTCGGTAGTGACCGCACCGTCTACCGCATGCTCCCTTACATGGATTTCACCGGAGGTGCCGTCACAGTGCGACACGATAAGGAATATACTTTCTTCAGTGAAGCCGATGCCCGTAACGGTCACGGCACGGTCGACGAGATGACACTCTTTACCGAAGAGCCGCTGGAGCGTAACCGTGTATATGTCATATTCTCACCCAATGCCTTCAATCGCCCGGTGGATCACTTTACGGGCGAAGGAGCGCCACGCAGTCTTTCCTATCGTGATTTCACCTCATGGCTCCAGAAAGCGCGACTGGCTGACAAGAAGATGGGCGTAAAGATGATCAATATCGACATCACCCAATGATAATCAATATAACTTAATATCCACCATTTTAACACATGTAACTATGAAAAAAATCTTAGCACTCATGATGGCGCTCTGCCTCCTGATTCCTTCAGTGTCTATCGCAGCCGAGCGCAACAAGGCTCTCGAAAAAGCTATCAAGAAAGAGCGCACCACCAAGCTCAAAGAACTCAAGAAGGGCAAGTGGGAACTCTTCGGTTCGTCGCGCACCCTCGAAGTGGCTCTGCTCAAGCACTGGGATAACCTTGACAAACTCGGTGACGACGGCAAGGAAGAAGTAGGTGTAGCTTCGAGCTTCAAGAGCAAGAATATTGGCCACCAGATGGCTGTAAACAACGCTATCACCAACTATGCTCAGAAGGCAGGCAGCACCCTCAAGGGTCGCGTGGTAAGCGATATGCAGGCCAACGGAACTGAGCCCGGCTCGGAGTTTGACCACTTCTACGCTGCCTACGAGCGTCTTGTAGAAAAGGAAATCAAGAACGAAATGGAAGAGAGCTTCTCTATCATCCGCCCCAACGCCGACGGAACTTATGAGATGCAGACATTCTTCATCGTTAGCGAAAATGCCGCTTCCAAGGCTCGTCTGCGCGCTCTTGAAGCTGCTGCCGCTGAAAGCGAAGCTGCTCAGCGCTACGCTTCAAAGATCTCCGACTTCGTTCGCGCAGGTTTCGATAATTGATTTTAACCACCTTATTATAACCGGGATATGATTAGAAAGACAATCACTCTCCTGGCATTGACAGCCGCAGGTGTGCTGGCTCCCGCGTGGAGCCAGTCGCCCGGCCAGTCATTTCAGAATTTCAGAAATGAGTTGCTCGCACGTCACGATGAGTTCCGCTCTGAAATCCTGTCCAACTATGCCTCTTTCCTCGACGGTGTGTGGAAAGAGTATGATTCATTTCGCGGTGTGGAGCGCTCATCAGTGCCCAAGCCGGAAATACAGCCTCTCTTTAACCCGTCCACTGCGCCCGCACCGGTTGCCGCGGCTCTTCCCGAGCCGGTAGCTCCGGCACCCGAGCCTGAGCCCAAACCGGCTCCTGCACCGGCTCCCGAGCCTTCCACACCGGCGCCTCAGCCCTCAGCACCCGCTACCGTGACGATAGACTATCATGGTCTTGACCTTAAGATGCCGGCTCCCGGTTTCAGCCTCGGCACTTCGGCCCTTCGCGACGAGCGTGCTTACGCCTCGGCCTGGAGAGCGCTCGCATCCGAGCCCTCGGTTAAGGATGCTGTACTTGCACTTCGCCGCAAAGCAGGGGAAATGGGAATGAACGACTATCTTACCTACGACCTCGTGAGTCACTGGGTGAGCGGAGCTTTTCCGCGAGCTGACGAGACAGCACGCATTTCGCTCATTCATTATATGCTTGCCAATATGGGTTATGACATCCGTCTTGCCCGCACTCAGGCCGGCGACCCGCTGCTTCTCATTCCCTTTAATCAGAAGGTATATGCACGCCGCTACATGAATATCGACGGCAAGCGCTACTATATCTTTGCCGGAACTTCTGACCCCAATCTTGACGGTGTGGGTATCTACACTTGCGCCATTCCGTCGCAGATTGATGCCGGACGCTCGCTCGACCTTCGCCTCAGCCCGCTGAATATCCCTTATAAGCCCCATCACTTTGATGTATCTTACGGCGGTATAACAATTAACGGTGAGGTGAACGCCAATCTGTTTCCCATCCTCTACAAGTATCCTCAGATGCCCACGGCTGACTTCGCTCAGTCAGTAGTCGCTCCCGAGGTGCGCCGGTCGATTGTGGAGCAGGTGAGCAATCAGGTGGATGCTTCCGATCCGCGCAAAGCGGCCGATAAGATTCTGAAGTTTGTGCAGAGCGGATTTGAATATGCCACTGACGGCGACAATCATGGATTTGAGAAACCATATTTCTTTGAGGAATTGCTCTTCTATGACAAGTGTGATTGCGAAGACCGCGCCGTATTCTACACTTATCTGTTGTGGAACGTGCTCGGCCTTGAAAGCCAGCTCCTCTGTTATCCGGGCCATGAAAGTGCATCGGTAAGACTCGACGACGGCAAGCCCGGCGACTCTTACAACTACAAGGGTAAGAAATTCTATATCTCCGATCCCACTTACATAGGTGCCTCTACCGGAATGTGCATGCCCACATTTGTGAGCGTGACTCCCGAGATAGACTACACCTATAGCCACTAATTACGAATAATCTCTTCAGCCACCCGAGGAAATTTGACGTCGGGTGGCTGAATTGTGTAAAAAAATCCCGTAAAGGCATTAAAAAGTGGAGGCGCGCGCATCGCGGGGAGAGATTTTTGTTGTAACTTTGTAGTTGCATGTTGGATTTTTTAGTCATAATGCTCCGCGGACTCCTTATAGGAATCCTGATTTCGGCTCCCATGGGGCCGATAGGAGTGCTATGTATCCAGCGCACGCTCAATAAAGGCCGCTGGCCCGCCTTCTGTACAGGGGTCGGCGCCGGGTTGAGTGACCTTATCTATTGCTTACTCACGGGTCTGGGACTATCGTTTGTGACCGATTTTATAGAGAACAATCTCAGCCTGCTCCAGATTATCGGCAGCCTTTTTCTCATTGCCTACGGTGTGTATCTTTTCGGAAGCAATCCTTCGCGACAGCTCCGCAAAGCGCCTGTGCAGGTCAATTCCTACTGGAAAGATTTCGTGACCGGCTTCCTCTTTACGTTTTCCAATCCCCTCATCCTCTTTTTCATCATAGCCCTCTTCGCCCGCTTCAGCTTCCTTGCGCCGGAGTTCAGGGCATATCATTATGTAGCCGGATATGTGGCGATATTCGGAGGTGCATTGCTTTGGTGGCTGTTTGTAACCTACTTTGTCAATAAAGTGAGAGCACACTTCAATGTGCGCTCTATGTGGCTCGTCAACCGTATCATAGCCGTTGTGCTTCTTGTGATGGCGGCCGTAGGTTTCATCTCCGGGATTAAAGACATCTTTAATATCTGACGAAAAAAGGGCGACCTGCGGCCACCCTTATAAAGTTTCAGAAGTAAATCTCAACGACTTGCACGGTTTTCTTCGCCGAGGGTGAGGAAATCCTCATAAGCGAGGCGTATACCCTCATCGAGCTCGGTAGAGTATGTCCAGCCTAATGCGGTAGCCTTTGATACGTCGAGGAGTTTGCGCGGAGTGCCGTTGGGCTTAGAGGTATCCCATAGGATTGCGCCGGCATACCCCACCACTTCAGCCACTTTCTCAGTAAGCTCCTTGATGGTTAGCTCTTTACCGGTACCGGCATTGACAGTCTCGTTGCCCGAGTAATTGTTCATGAGAAATACACATAGGTTGGCAAGGTCATCCACATACAGAAATTCCCTCAGCGGCGAGCCGTCGCCCCAGCAGGTAACTTCTGTCAGTCCTTGCTCCTTAGCTTCGTGGAAGCGGCGGATGAGAGCGGGTAGCACATGGGAGTGAGTGGGGTGGTAATTATCATTGGGACCGTAAAGGTTTGTGGGCATCACTGATATATAGTCAGTCCCATACTGGCGATTGAGGTATTCGCAGTATTTCAGTCCCGAGATTTTAGCGAGTGCATAGGCTTCGTTGGTCTGTTCGAGCGACGATGTCAGCAGGCAACTTTCCGGCATGGGTTGCGGAGCCAAGCGAGGGTAGATACATGAAGAGCCGAGAAATTCGAGTTTATTGCACCCGTTTTTCCAGGCCGCATGTATTACGTTCATTTCGAGCATCATGTTCATATACATGAAATCGGCGGGGGCTGTAGAATTGGCCACGATACCACCCACCTTTGCAGCTGCGAGAAACACATATTCAGGCTTCTCTTCGGCAAAGAAATCGTCAACCGCACGCTGATCTGTCAGGTCGAGCTCGGCGTGGGTGCGGGTTATAATATTATCGTACCCCTGACGCTTAAGCTCGCGCACTATTGCCGAGCCCACCATGCCGCGGTGCCCGGCCACATATATTTTGGAATCTTTTTCCATAGTCGATTGATTACATTAAACCTTTACGACGGATTTTGATAGGTATCACGCCCTCGGGCATCTCATCCACCACGAGAGCAAGATGACCACCGCCACCCGCGCCAAGCATCTTCCACGCCTTGGCTTTGGGCTTCCACGCTTCGATAAACTCCTGCACTCCCGGCTGCATCATGGCAGGGAACATGGCTATCTGGGCATTAAATGAGTCAAGAAATGCGGCGGCAAAGCGGTCAAGATCGCGGCCCATTATCGCATCCCAGCATCGCGAAGCTGCGTCAGTGAGATCCTTAACCTTCTCTGCAGTTATATCCTTGCCTTCCACTACGGAGCAACCCGGGCGGCGGGGAAACATCGGCACGATACACAGGTGGTTTTCGAGCCAGGAAAGAATCTTCTCGTCGTTGCACTGCTCGATTTTCGACGGCCAGTAGTGTCCGTCGTAATAGTGGCGGCAGAGCCCCGACATGCATATACCTATCGCATCCTGCGCGCCCGACACGTGACCCTCATTTTCAGGGTCATTCTCAAAGCAGAAGAGCAGGCGGGCGAGCATTTCTTCATTGTAATTCGGAAGTTCGTAGGGCCATATCTTGCGGGCGGCGTTTCGGGTGGAGGTCGACATACCGCCGCGTTCCATAAATTCCACCGTAGGCTCTATCGACGCGGTCAGCGCCCAGCCATGGCCGTATTGTGACACGTAAGGCTGATCAATCCACGTACCGGCGATATCCACACGGTAGGGGAGGAGGCTCTTTACCTCGCGGCGGAGCGACGTGGTGGACCGGGCTTCCAGTCCGGCATCAGGCACGCGCTCAAGTTCGATATACTCTATGCCACGCTCCTTGCAGAGATTACGCTTTGTCTCTGATCCGCCGTCAGTATTGACCACAAATACGTCAGGCTTCACTATATCGAGCGTTTCGAGAAAGTCGAGCATTCCGCTTCCGGGATTGATGTAAGCGTCGGTCACATAGCGTATGGCCTTCACCATGTAGAGGCGTTCCTTCTCGGAGTAGACGGTCTTACGGTTCTTTAGATCCTGTATCGTAGCGTCAGACCCTATACCCACATACAGGTCGCCGTAGCGCGCGGCTTCCTTGAAGAAGGCCACGTGGCCGCTGTGGAGCATATCGTAACAGCCCGATACGAATACTTTTTTATTTTTCATTATGATTGGTTCTATGTTGTCTGCTTGATATTATGATATATGTACCGTAGAGCAGTATGACTACGAAGCATATCAGCGGAACGATGAATGACAAGGAAATTCCCGCCTGGTCAGATACGGCTGCCTGCACGGGGGTGATGACCGCACCGCCAAGTATAGCCATGATAAGACCCGAGGCCGCGATTTTAGTATCGTCACCGTGAATACCGTCAAGAGCTATGCCGTAGATGGTGGGGAACATGAGAGACATAGCTGCCGAGACTGATACCAGCGCTGTCACGGCAAGGTAAGAGTCGGGGAGTAGCACTCCGGCACAGGTCACTATGGCAAGCACTGACGCCCCGGCAAGAAGATATACGGGCTTGATGTATTTCATAAGCCACGTAAAGAGGAATCGGAAAGCGGTGAAGGCGAGGATAGAGTAAAGAAATATCATCGAAGCCTCCTTTTCGAGGATACCGAGACGGTGCATTGCAAGACGGATGGTAAAGGACCACACACACGTCTGCGCACCCACGTAGAAAAACTGCGCAATAACTCCATAGCGGTAGCGGCGGTTTTTCCACAACCTGCCCAGCGTGGCGCGGAAATTCCAGCGGGCCGACGTATCACGGTCAGCCGGCATACGGGTAAAGAAAATCACAGCAAGCAGTATCATAAGCACCACACCTATCATCATATAAGTGCCTGATACAGCATTAAGTTCCTCATGCTGAATAACCTTTAGCGCCTCGGCATCCATTCCGGCACGAGCGGCAGCATCGGCCTCATGGAGTTGACCGAGGATAAAGTGGCGGCTCACGAGAATACCGGCGATAGCACCGAGCGGATTGAAAGCCTGAGCTATGTTGAGGCGACGGGTAGATGTCTCGGGCGGTCCCATTGAGATGATGTAAGGATTGGCGGTAGTTTCAAGTATCGCACATCCGCCGGCCATCACGTAGATAGCAAAGAGGAAAGCAGGATACGACAGCGCCTCGCCGGCCGGGAGAAACAGCATGGTACCCGCAGCATATAGGAAGAGACCGAGAAGTATACCTGACTTGTAAGAATACTTTCTGATGAAGAGAGCCGCGGGCAGAGCGAAGCAGAAATATGACCCGTAAAAAGCTCCCTGCACCAGTGATGTCTCAAAGTCAGTCATGCTCATGATGCGCTTGAACGCCGCAAGGAGCGTGTCGTTCATATTATTGGCCATGCCCCAGAGCATGAACAGTAATGATACAAGCGCAAAGGGCCATGCGTAAAGACTTCTCGTGGTAGGTTTCATAGGGAATGGATTATTTTACTATACCTTTCTCGAGATATTCGGCAAGATTGGTGCGCACTTGCTCGCCGGCGCGTTCGGCGGCTACCTTAGCCATATCAGAGTCAACCATGAGATTGACGAGCTGCTCAAAAGAAGTTTTTTCAGCCGGATTCCAACCGAGTTTTTCCTTGGCCTTGGTGGGATCACCCCAGAGGTTTACCACATCGGTGGGGCGGTAGAAGTCGGGTGAAACCTCCACCACGACCTTACCGGTCTTTACGTCGATACCCTTTTCATGCTCGCCTTCGCCCTCGAAGCGGAGTTCGATTCCGGCACGACGGAAAGCATAGAGGCAAAACTCGCGCACTGAGTGCTGCACGCCGGTAGCTATCACATAGTCGTCGGGCTGCGGTTGCTGAAGTATAAGCCACATGCACTCCACATAGTCCTTGGCGTAGCCCCAGTCGCGGAGCGAAGAGAGATTACCGAGATAGAGCTTTTCCTGCTTGCCCTGAGCGATGCGGGCTGCGGCAAGGGTGATCTTGCGGGTGACGAATGTCTCGCCGCGACGCTCGCTCTCGTGGTTGAAGAGAATACCTGAGCAGGCAAACATATTGTAAGCCTCCCTATACTCCTTCACTATCCAGAAGCCGTAAAGCTTTGCCACAGCGTAAGGGGAGTAGGGGTGGAAAGGCGTATTTTCATTTTGCGGCACTTCCTCCACCTTACCGTAAAGCTCGGAGGTGGAAGCCTGGTAAAATCGGCAAGTATCGGCGAGCCCTACCTGACGAATACCTTCGAGAATACGGAGCACGCCCGTAGCATCTACGTCGGCGGTAAACTCGGGAGAGTCAAAAGAAACCTGTACGTGACTCTGGGCGGCTAAGTTGTATACTTCATCGGGGCGCACTTTGCCGAGCACCTGTATGATGCTCATTGAGTCGCCGAGATCAGCGTAGTGAAGGTGAAAGTGGGGGCGACCTTCAAGATGCGCTATGCGCTCGCGGTAGTCCACTGATGAGCGGCGGATGGTGCCGTGTACGTCATAACCTTTTTCAAGAAGAAATTCAGCTAAATAGCTTCCGTCTTGACCGGTTACACCTGTGATTAAAGCGGTTTTCATATTATGTTACAGCTTGTAATTCGTAATTATTTCTCGCAAATATAAGTATTATTATCCATGCACCAAACATATTTTAACGAAAAGAGTTACAATCAGGCTAAAAGTAACTGAATTGTAACTCCGTGATACTATTCGTCGGGTTTTGATGACGGTTTGGGTTTTCGGCCATGTCGGCGCAGGGCCTCGGCCACTATCCACTGGAGCTGACCGTTGACCGAGCGGAATTCCTGCGCGGCCCATGCCTCGACCATCTCCATGGTGGCCGGGTCGAGCCGCAGCAGAAAACTCTTTGTAGATTCCTTCTTAGCCATCGGCTGAAGCCAATCAATTATATAATGTACCGGTATTTACCACGGGTTGTGCGGGCTCGTCGGCGCAGAGTACTACGAGCAGGTTGCTCACCATGGTAGCTTTGCGCTCTTCGTCGAGCTCTACCACACCCTCATCCTTGAGCTGATTGAGAGCCATCTTGACCATCGACACGGCTCCTTCCACTATCTTCTCGCGGGCCGAGATGATAGCCGAGGCTTGCTGGCGGCGGAGCATCACGGCGGCAATTTCGGGAGCGTAGGCGAGATAGTTGAGGCGAGCCTCCACGACCTCGATTCCGGCCATTGACAGTCGCTCGTTGAGCTTCTCTTCCAGGCGCTCCACTATCTCGTGGCTGCCGCTCCGGAGAGTGATTTCATCTGTCTTATTTCCCTCGTCATCATAGGCATAGTGGCCGGTAACTTCGCGCAGAGCCGCGTCGCTCTGCACTTTCACGAAGTTGCTCAGGGCATCTCCGGCAGGTTTACTTCCTACGGTGACGTTGCCGTTGGCATCGGTTGTCACTGATGGTTCGGCTATATCGGTATCTACGTCGAAGATTACACGGTAAGTGTCGCGCACTTTCCACACGAGCACCATACCTATCATCACCGGATTACCCGTCTTGTCGTTGACCTTGATAGGGGCCACGTCGAGGTTGCGGATTCTCAGCGATACCTTCTTGGCACTCATGAAGGGGTTGACCCAGTAGTAGCCTGTGGAGCGGAACGTGCCACGGTATTTTCCGAAAAATATCATCACGCGGGCTTGATTAGGCTGCTGGATGAAGAAGCCGCACGCCATTATAATCATGCCTACTAAAAGTATCAAGCTCGTCACCCAGGGCCATGCCGTTTCGAGGTCAGGGGCGAGGATGAGCGTGGCAGCGATAGCTGCCGGGATCAGCACTAAAGTGATAAACAGCATGACAAAACCATTATAAGTCTTGCCGGTGTAGTCATACTCGTAATTTCTATCTTCCATTTTTCAAAATGATATTAAAATGATATTGTTTTTCTATCGGCAAAATTAATACTAAGTAATTATATATGCAAGAAACGGGAAGGAAAAATTTTCAGCGAGAGAGTTAATTCAGCAATTTTTAGTAATTTTGCAGTTGAATCAAAGAAAAGCGATGAAAAATATCAGAAATTTCTGCATTATAGCCCATATTGACCACGGCAAAAGCACACTTGCCGACCGTCTGCTCGAATATACCGACACCGTAGCCGGAAAAGACCTCCAGG
>CAYZFG010000055.1:0-17918 GCA_964477665.1 uncultured Staphylococcus sp. | reverse complement strand
TTGAGGTAGTTGACAAAGATACCCTGAGCAGTCTCGGGGCGGAGGTATACGGTCATAGCACCGTCGGCTGTCGAGCCCATTTCGGTCTTGAACATGAGGTTGAACTGACGCACCTCAGTCCAGTTTTTGGTACCGGAGATAGGACATACTATTTCCTCGTCGATGATAATCTGGCGTAGCTCATCGAGATTGTTGTCGTTGAGAGCCTTGGCGAAGCGCTCGTGAAGCGCGTCGCGACGCGCGGCGATGTCAAGCACGCGGGCATTGGTGGCCACAAACATGTTTTCGTCAAACGAATCACCGAAGCGCTTGCGGGCCTTGGCAACTTCCTTGGCAATCTTCTCGTCATACTTGGCAAGCTGCTCCTCGATAAGCACGTCGGCGCGGTAGCGCTTCTTGCTGTCGCGATTGTCGATCAAGGGGTCATTGAAAGCATCCACGTGACCTGAAGCCTTCCAGATAGTGGGGTGCATGAAGATAGCTGAGTCGATACCCACGATATTCTCGTGAAGCAGAGTCATAGAGTCCCACCAGTAGCGCTTGATGTTATTTTTAAGTTCCACACCATTCTGGCCGTAGTCATACACAGCCGAGAGGCCGTCGTAGATTTCACTTGACTGAAACACAAAGCCATACTCCTTGGCGTGGCTTACGATTTTCTTGAATACTTCGTCCTGAGTTGCCATATATTTGCTTGATTTATTCGGATTAAGTTATTTAAAGTGCAAAGTTAGTAAATCTCAGTGTAATATGATGAGTTATACTTTATATAAAATGTTAATTTACTTGAATGTGTCGGGGAGGTCATTTTCGTAAAGCACGGTATCGCCGGCTGTCATGAGAGTGGCAAGCACCCGGCGGGCGTCATCAAAAGTATCTACCTCCACTACTTTGAACGATTCGTTGCCTTCAGAGTTGATTCCCTCGATGATGGCTTCGCGGTTATATTTACCCACCACAATGGCTACATCGGCCGACGATGCTATCTTCTTGCCAAACTCGTGGTTGAGCTCAGCCTGTCGCTCGCCGAGTTCGATCATGCCGGGGGTGACCACAATACGTTTTCCACCCGTCATCGAAGCAAGCACGTCAAGAGCCATGCCGGAGCCGGTAGGATTGGAGTTGAAGGCATCGTCGATTATTGTGATACCTCCGGGCGTGCGCTTCATGTTCAGGCGATGTTCCACCTGCTCGATGTGCTCCACGGCATATTTAATCTTTTCAACTTCTACTTTAAGATGTAGCGCTACTATGATAGCAGCCATGAGATTAGATACATTGCAAGCTCCCACCAATCGGGTACGGAAAGTAATCTCCAAGCCATCCGGGCCGGTCATCTTGAACTCAGTACCCGACGGAGTGTAGCGGATGTCGGAGGCTACATACTGAGCATTGCCGGTAGCACTTACGGCGTAGCGGGCTATCTCCACATTATCCACATTGCGGTTGGCTGCCCATTCAAAATCATTATTGACCACAGCAAAACCGTCGGCGGGTAGTGAGTCGATGAGCTCAAACTTCGTGCGCTGCACATTTTCGATTGACTTAAACGATTCGAGATGCTGCTCACCTACGGCGGTAACAATTCCTATCGATGGGTGAACGAGGTCACATATCTCTTTGATGTCGCCGAGCTGCTTGGCTCCCATCTCACATATAAATACCTCATTGTAAGGCTTCATGTATTCGCGAATGGTGCGCACCACTCCAAGCGTGGTATTGAAGCTCCCCGGTGTCATTACAGTGTCATATTTCTCCTGAAGGATGCGATAGAGATAATGCTTCGTGCTCGTCTTTCCGTAGGAGCCCGTAATACCTATCACTTTGAGGTCAGGCATTGAAGCAAGGATGCGCTGAGCGTCGCGATAATATCGGTTGTTGATGGCCTTCTCCACCGGGGTGAGCAACCACACGGCTGCAATCGCCACATTGTGGGAAGCGACATACAACGCAAGCGCAAAAGCAGGAATCAGCACCCACCATTCTCTTCCGGAGAGGAATGTAAGGCACATCACAGCAAGCGCAAGCACCCACATCACGGCGAGAATACGCTTCACTCGGGGTGTGTAGACGAGCGGTTTCTTATATTTCCTGCGAAGGAGTATGATGGAATTGACAAGACCATCTACAGCAACGAGTGACATCCATACCACGTCGACACTGAACAGAGACGCAGCGATAAATATTACCACAAGTGCTATCAGACGCATGATCGAAGTAGTGTCGCCGGACTGGTTAAGCCAGCGGCGATAGCGGTCGATGCGGTAAGAATTTTGCTGCATCATCATTACGTCACGGGCAAACTCCGCGCCCATGTTGACCAGCGCAAAAAGTGTAGCTGCTATATAAAGTGCAATCATAATCAAGATTTTAAGAAAGAAGTAAGCACCCGGCTGAAACCGGCCGGATTATCGAGAAAACTATAGTGACCGCAGCCGTCAAACTTCACAAGTCCGGCATCGGGTATCAATCGTTCCATCTTCTGAGCATCACTCAGCGGAGTAGCCGTGTCATTCGCGCCCCACACCAGCAGCGTGGGAGCTTTTATAAGGGGCATCACATGGCAAAGGTCTTCATTGACAACCTTCGAGAGAATCATGCGCATGACGGGTGAGGCAGCGGCGTAATCACTCGACCCACGGCTTGAACGCATCTTCTCAATCGTGCGCTCGGCCGCCTCCTTGCTCATTAAAGCCTTAACCACTGCTTTACAGAACTTAAACCATCGCACCTTCAAGTGATACTTCAATGACCTGCTGGGCTTGACACCGGCGGCATCTACGAGCACAAGCTTGGCTACATCGCGGCGCGACGACAGCAGAATCCCTACCCTACCGCCGAAAGAATGACCTAACAGCACGGGGTGTTTTATCTCCAGTTTATCAAGGAATTTCTCTATGAGTCGGGTATACTCCTCCACGCCCCACACTGAGCTTGGCTCGGGTGAAAGGCCAAATCCGGGGAAATCTATATTTATAACGCGATAGCCGGCTTCGAGCGCCACCTTTTCGATTGAAAGAAGCGTCGCGCTTGAGCAACCCCACCCGTGCATGAGCACTATCACTCGGTCAGAGTCGCCATTGTCAGTATAAGCCAGTATTTGGTCGTCGATTTTTACGGTTGCCATATCTTGACACATAATTTTCCCACAAAATTAGCTAAAAGTAGCGATATACCCACTGATAATTACCATTTTTTTGTAGCAATATGGTAAGTTGTGACAATTCAACGGCAGATTTTGCAGAATGGCGCAACATGTATTATTTTTGTGGAGCCTAACGCACATTAACCTTAGATGCTACGCCAATTCTGCACATTTACCTTACTTATGGCCGGAATGATACTTTCGGCCGCACGCCATGACTCCCTGCCCACCGGTACCGATGACCTGCTAAAAATCATTGATACCGAGAGCCGCCGCATAGATCGCTTCTCGGCCTCGATACTCATGAAAGCTGATTCGATAGCCGGAGGTATCGACACGGTGGAGAGCAGTCCCGCCCGACTGAACTCGCTCCTGCAATTAGGTGACCTCTACAGCAATCTCTATAGCGACTCGGCTATCGCGGTGTATCGTCGGGGATTTCTTGAAGCACGTGCGGCGACCGATTCCACCATGGCGCAGAAGTTTCTGATACGATCAGCAATGCAGAATCATGCGCTCGGTCTTGACCTTGAGAGTGTGCAGCTGCTTGACCATGTCAATGCGTCGGGAGTCACGCCGGCCAACAGTCTCGAATACAATCAGGCTGCCCTGTCGGTCAATGCTGCCCTCTACGAAATGTATCCTCAGAGCGGGCGCCGCGAGGATTACCGCAAGAAGGCTATAGGCCACGCCCATAAAGTCAACGAGCTGTTGAGAAGCAGTCACGCCGAGAGTAATCGGGCAAGCATCGCACCGGCTTTTCTCGCCAAGGAGAATGGTAACATTGCCGAAATGGTGGGACTGCTCAACGAGATAATGGACAGCGCTTCGATGAGCGACCCGGAGTTCTCGCTCGCGGCAAGTATGCTTGGCCGGCACTACAGCGACATAGGCAATCACAACGAGGCTATACGCATATATGCCCTCGGCACCATCGCCGACATCCGCAATGCCAATCTCAATGGCGACACTCAGATACTTCTCGCCAAAGAGTTGTATGAGACCGGCGACATCAGCCGCTCTTACGACTATCTTATCAATGCTCTCGACCGCTCGATACGTGTAGGCTCGAAAACAAATCAGACCGCTATTTCCACCGAACTAAAACCGGTGGCCGATGATTTCCGTCACATGGAAGAGCGACGTCTGCTCCTGCTCGCTGTCATGGCGGGTATACTCGTCATTGCGATAGTTTTGATATTGAAAGTTCAGTTGTCACTCCGGCGTGAGATGAACTCGCTGAAGGAGATGAAGCAACGACTCAGCAATGCTAATGCTGCTAAGGAAACATATATCAGTCAGTACCTTAGTCTTTGCTCCACATTCCTTGAACGACTGGAGGGCTTTGCAAAGACGTGTCGTCGCAAGATTACGGCCGGCCAGATCGAGGACCTGCTGTCGTTTGTGAAATCCGGTAAGACTATCGACGAACAGCGCCGCGAGTTCTACGATATTTTTGACGATACTTTCATCCACATCTACCCTACTTTCGTGAGTGAAGTCAACGCGCTCATGTATCCCGACAAACAGATCGCCGTGACCGGCAACGCTCTTACCACCGAGCTTCGCATCCTTGCCTTCCAGCGTTTAGGCATCGACGATGCCGCTAAGGTTGCGCGCTTCCTCGGCCTCTCGCTCAACACTATCTATACCTATCGCAACAAGATACGCTCCCGGGCTATCAACCGCGACACTTTCGATACTGATGTGATGAACATTGGAATCATTTCTTGATTTATGATTTATGATTCATGATTCATGATGCAGGATTTTTTAATGTTAATTATCAATGTATTTTCACAATATTTCGGGATTATTTCGTAAATTTGTCGCTTGAAAATCTATGCAAAATATCCATGAAAATACTATCAACCTTAATTATTGCGGCTGCTACAGCCTTTTCAATCCATGCGGCTGAGCCCGCCGACTCGGTAACAATCTTCATGATAGGCGATTCCACGATGGCCAACAAACCGCTCGCCGACGAGAATCAAGAGCGTGGCTGGGGCCAGATGCTTCCCCTCATGCTTCAGGGACCTGTGAAGGTGGACAATCACGCCGTCAACGGCAGTTCGACCAAAAGTTTCATCGACGAAGGGCGCTGGGACAAGGTGATGAGCCTTATCAAGCCGGGCGATTACGTGGTGATACAGTTTGGCCACAATGACGAGAAGTCAGGAAAGCCTAAGAAATACACCGTTCCGGGCGGGACGTTTGACGACAATCTCCGTAAGTTTGTCAACGAAGCCCGCTCAAAAGGCGCTCAGCCCATATTAATGAACTCTATCGTGCGCCGCAATTTCCCCGTCGACACAGCGGCCGTACACATTGACCGCGACGACAATCCCCCGGTAGGATTCGAGAATGTAAAGCATGCGCCTGAAGGCACGCTTCTTGTCGATACTCATAAAGGCTATCTCGATGCACCCCGCCGGGTTGCCCGCGAGCTCGCCGTACCTTTTGTAGAAATGAATACCTTGACCCACAACCTCGTGCAGGGACTCGGAGCCGAGAAGTCACGCGAACTCTTCATGTGGATTCCCGAAGGAAAGTATGCTTTCTGCCCCAAAGGAAAGGTTGACAACACGCATCTCAACATCAAGGGTGCTACCATAGTTTCAGGAATCGCAGCCCGCGCCATGGCCGAGGCCGTCCCCTCGCTCCGCCCCTACATAGTTGCTGAATTTAACTACACATATTAATATGAATAAGATGCTCAGAAATATTCTAAGCGCTACCGCTATCGTAGCTTCACTGTGGTGCGCACCCGCGATAATGGCTGACGACGCCGACCCCGACAAGGCCGAAGCTGAAGGCATAGGCTTCGTCGACAATGGCTCTCCCGTCAAGAGCGACAAGCGATATGTAATCACAGATTTAGGCGCTGTAAACGACAGCACCGTACTCCAGACTAAGGTGATTCAGGCCGCAATCGATAAGGCTGAAGCTGATGGAGGAGGTGTAATCGTGATACCTGAAGGCACATATCTCTCAGGCGCATTGTTTTTCAAACCGGGTACCCGCCTTCATATAGAAGAAGGTGGTGTGATAAAGGGTTCTGACGACATTGCCAACTATCCTCTCATCCCCTCGCGCATGGAAGGCCGTAGCCTGATGTATTATGCAGCTCTTATCAACGCTTATTTCGTGGATGATTTCGAGATTTCGGGCAAGGGTGTGATAGACGGCGCCGCCTACAATTATTGGGTGGCCTTCTGGGAGCGCCGTGACCAGGCTGAAAAGGAAGGGCGCGTGTGCACCAATCTTGAGGTTTCCCGCCCCCGACTGGTTTTTCTGTGGGGTTGTGACAACCTTAAGATTTCCGGTACCCGCTTCTGCAACTCGGCTTTCTGGACCATGCATCTCTACCAGTGTGAAAACATCCTGATAGAAAACTGTGAATTTCTTGCCCCCACCAAGCCGGTCAAGGCTCCGAGCAGCGACGCTATGGACTTTGACGTATGCCGCAACATCACCATACACGGCTGCTATATCAGTGTTAACGACGATGGCGTGACTATCAAAGGCGGCAAGGGTGTGTATGCCAACCGCAGTTATGAGGGCGGATCAGTGGAGAATGTGCTCGTGGAAGACTGTACATTCGGCCCCAACAACCACGGAATCCTCACCCTCGGCAGCGAGTGCCTCCATGCTACTGACATCACGGTGCGCAACTGTACGCTCCAGACACATTGCGCCCTTCTCCGCATGAAGATGCGCCCTGACACATGGCAGATCTACGAGAATATCCACATTGAAAATTGCCGCGGCACCCTCGGCTCAGTCATCGACATGAAGCCCTGGAAGCAGTTTTTCACCCTCGAAGGCAGCGATGAGCGTCCTTACGGTATCGTGAGAAATATCGTAGTGGAAAATATCGACGTAGATGGCCGCTCGCTCGGTATTATCGCCGGTAATCCCGGTGATCAGGTTGAGAATTTCACTCTCCGCAATATCGACATCCGCGCTACCAACCCCTCATTTACCTGCGAATATACTCAGGTGACATTTGATAATGTGGTGGTCAACGGCAAGAAAGTGGAGAACCCCGCTAAGAAATAATCATTTTATCTTAATAATAACCCTAATTTTACCATGCTTAAAAAAGTAACTAAACTCATCACTCCCGTGATGGTAGCTCTGTGGGCAGTACCTGCCATGGCACAGACCTACACCAATGAGCCCGCATCGGTATCGTGGCCTTTTGAAAGCGCTGAAGACTACGCTTCTTACACGGCTACACCCGAAGGCGGTTTCACTTCGGCAGTCGTTAACCTCGGCAGCGCCGAAACCAAGGGCGTAGAAAAAGGCAGTAACATGCCTACCGCCAACGGTATCAGTTTCGTGAAGATCCAGCCTAAAAACGGCGCAAGCGACGTCGTAGAGTGGACCGTAAAGCCCTCTAAAGGTCTTACCTTCACCCCCACCCACGTTTTCGGCTACATCGCCCGTTTCGGTACTGATGCTGAAAACGGTGTAAACGTAAGCGCCCGCCTCGGCAACGGTGAAGTCGTAGCCCTCGGCACTTACACAGCCTGGCGCAATACTAAGGATTCTTCTCAGAAGTATGGCGACAAAGGCGTGGATCAGTTTGACATCAACCTTACTGCCGATCAGCAGGCCAAGCTCAAAGGCTCTGACGGTTTCACACTCATGGCAACCATCGGCGTGGGTAATACAAAGCAGGGCGGTTTCAGCCACATTACTATCGACGGTACTCTTGACGGTACTGCAGTGGCCGTGGCCAAGTACACTGCTTCAGCTCAGGCTTCTCCAGCTGAAGGTGGTATCGTAACAGTTTACCCCGCTCAGGCAAGTTATGACGAAGACACTCCCGTGAAGTTTACGGCTGAGAAAAATTTCGGTTACAAGTTTGTAAACTGGACTGATGCTTCGGGTAAGGAAGTGAGCAAGGATGCTGAGTTCACTGTTGAAATCAAGAGCGACATCAACTACACCGCCAATTTCGAAGCTATCGCTACTTATGAGCTCGCTTATAGCGTAGACGGCGGCGCAAATACCTATCAGGTACAGCTTCTCCCCGCTCCCACAGTGGTCGACGGTAAGAATATGTATGAAGAAGGTACTACCGTAGTGCTTCAGGCTATCAGCAACCCCATCCTCACCTTCACCAACTGGAGCGACGGTCAGTCATCAAGCGAAATCACCGTGAAGATGAATGAGGATAAGGACTACGTGGCTTACTTCTCGGCTATCGACTTCATCGCCGGTTGGGACTTCTACATGCCCGGTACCGGCCGCGCAGCCGACTTCTACTCTGAGGATAACGACAACGCTTCACTCGTGCTCCGCAATGCTGCCGGCGACATCTCCGGTTGGCTTGACAAGAGCCAGCAGGGTGCCGGCGGTTATGAGGGTCGCCCCGCCGCTGTCAACTGGCGCACTACCGGCCTCGGTGACTACTACTGGCAGACCAAGCTCAACGCTTCAGCCTTCACTGATATCAAGGTGATGACCGCTATGCTCTATAACTACAATGCTTATACCCGCTATGATGTAGAGTACTCACTCGACGGTACCAACTGGACCAAGGTTGGCTCTATCAACCTCGACGGTCAGAAGAACTGGAATGATGCCAACTTCAATCTTCCCGCTGCCGCCAACAATCAGGCCGAACTCTACATACGCTTTATCGCTGACAAGACATCGACCATCCAGGGATCGAAATCTGATAACGACGGTGCAGCTCTCGGCGCTACCTACGTGATCGGTACCAAGGCTATCATCAACGATGGCGTAGCTCCCGTGCTTGTATCTTTCGTACCCGAAGAAGGCAACTCCAACGCTTCTATCAACGGTAAGATCGTGCTCACTTTCGACGAGAAAGTTAAAGTTAAGGAAGGCACCAAGGCTACTCTCGGCGACTTCACTCTTGAGCCCACCGTAGCCGGCAAGACCGTGCTCTTCACTTACAAGAATCTTTCTTACGGCACCGCTTACAAGTTTAATCTCCCCGGCAACACCGTAGCTGACCTTACTGACAACTACCTCGCTGATGCCATCACCATCAACTTCTCCACCAAGACTCGTCCTTCGGTAGAGAAGGCTCTCTATGACTTCGTAGTTCCCACCGACGGCAAACTCGAAGAGGCTTTCGCAGCCGCAGCCGCCCGTCCCGATGATGCAGTACGCTACCGCATCTTCATCCTCGACGGCAGCTACAAACTCCCCGCAAGCACTACCGCAACCAAGACCGGCAGCGACGGCAAGTCGTATGCTGACCCCACTACCTACCTCAATACTCCCAATGTATCGTTTATCGGTGAGAGCCGCGACGGTGTAGTGATCACCAACACTCTCCCCGCCAACGGTTCTGTTCTCGAAGGTATCGGCAACGGCGACGTGCTGAGCATCAACAAGGAAGCAAAGAATACCTACTTCCAGAACCTCACTATGAAGAGCTCGATGGGCGACAATAACGGTCGCGACATCGTGGTTAACGATAAGTCTGACAAGACTATCATGAAGGATGTATGCCTCTGGGGCTATCAGGATACCTACGTTTCCAATAATGACAAAGCCCGCTACTACTTCGAGGGCGGTCTCCTTCGCGGTCGCACTGACTTCCTCTGCGGTAAGGGCGACGTTTACTACAACGCTGTTACTCTTCAGATGTGCCAGGATGGCGGCTATGTTGCTGTTCCCTCCAAGCCCCGCCAGTACGGTTATATATTCAAGGATTGCGAAATCGTAGGTGAAAAGGATGGTATCAACGGTAAGTACACTCTCGGTCGCCCCTGGGGTGAAGGTACTCCTATCGCTCTCTTCATCGACACCAAGATGACCGTGCAGCCTACTGCCGCCGGCTGGAACGACATGGGTTCTGACGGCTATCCCGCTCGCTTCGCCGAGTACAATTCTGTTACCGCTTCGGGCACTCCCATCGACCTTTCGGGCCGCAAGACTTCATTCGGTACCGGCAAGCACCCCAACAATCCCGTGCTCACTGCAGCTGAAGCTGCCGCCAACAATTACGAAACAGTAATGGGTGGCGACGATGACTGGGATCCCGCTTCACTCGCCGAACAGGCTGCCGCTCCCGCCGAAGTGATCATCGACGGTAACATCCTTGAGTGGAAGAATGACGACTACTGCCTACTCTGGGCTATCGTGAAAAACGGTAAGGTAGTTGACTTCACCACTGAGCCTTCATATCTCGTTGACGATGCCACCGCCAAGTGGGGTGTACGCGCCGCTAACGAAATGGGTGGTCTGAGCGAAGTTACTCTCGCCGTTCCCGGCGGTGCCGGCATCAGCGCTGTAAATGCTGACGCTTCAGTAGTTTCCACCGTATATTACAACATCGAAGGCAAGCGCGTCAACGCTTCTTTCAAGGGCTTTGTAATCAAGGTAGACACTCTCAACGACGGTTCAACCATAGCCACCAAGACTGTAAATGAATAATCCCTGATTATCATACCAACTTTCATCCCTCTTTCATGCCCTAAGTGTGTGAAAGAGGGATTTTCAAAATTCAATTATGAATCTATTACGCACATTTACCCTCCTATCAGCCACGGCTGCAGCCCTATGCTCCTATTCATCGCCGCTTGAGCTCCGCTACAACACGCCCGCGTCTACGTGGGTGGAAGCTCTCCCGATAGGTAATTCACGCCTTGCGGCAATGGTCTACGGCGGCACGGTCGATGATAATATTCAGCTCAATCAGGAGACTTTCTGGAGCGGCGGTCCTTACTCCAACAATTCCGCTGCCGGCCTGACACGCCTTGAGGAAATCAGGCAGATGATTTTCAACGGTCAGGAAGATGCGGCTCAGGAGCTGATCGACAGTGTATACTTCACCGGTCAGCACGGTATGCGCTATTTGCCGTTCGGAAATCTCCGTCTGCGCTTTGACTTCAAGGGTGAGCCGGTCGATTATTCTCGCGCCCTTAATCTTAACGACGCTATAGCCACCACTTCTTTTACTGCCGCCGGTGTGAAGTATGATCGTACAGCTTTTGCCTCATTAGCTGACAATGTGATAGTTCTGCACTACACGGTTTCGCAACCTAAATCCATATCTTTTGACCTGAACTACGAGTCTCCGCTCATCAGTTCTATCGAATCTTCAGGCAACTGCATTACTGTAAAGCTCCACGGCGAGGAGCATGAGGGTATTCCCTCGGCCATCAATGCCGAGTGCAGGGTGACTATCGTTGCCGACGGTAAAGTATGCTCTCACGGTGACGGACTCAAAGTGCGCAACGCCTCTACCGCAACTGTTTACCTCACCGGTTCTACCAACTATCTTAACTATTACGACGTGACAGCCAGCCCCGCTGCACGCGTCGAACGCAATATGTCGTCGGCTCTCAAAGTTCCTTACGAGACACTACTTGCTCGACATATCAAGAAATACAAGTCGCAATTTGACCGCGTAAGCCTTACCCTCCCCTCTATCGGTACCCCGGGCGCCGATACTCGCTCGCGTATCGAAAACTTCTCGGCTGATGATGATCCCTCGCTGGTAGCGCTCCTCTTTCAATACGGACGCTACCTGCTCATCTGCTCATCACAGCCGGGTACACAACCGGCCAACCTTCAGGGCAAATGGAGCGAGAAGCTCACTCCTGCGTGGGACGGTAAGTATACCATCAATATTAATACCGAGATGAACTACTGGCCCGCCGAGGTGACGGCGCTTCCCGAGACCGCCCATCCGCTCTTCGATATGATTGAAGACCTCTCGGTGACAGGCCGCGAGACAGCACGTGTACTTTACGATGCCGAAGGCTGGGTCGCACACCATAATACTGACCTCTGGCGCATTACCGGTCCGGTCGACAAAGCCCGCTACGGCATGTGGCCCAACGGAGGAGCATGGCTCGCAACCCACATATGGCAGCATTACCTCTATGACCCTGACATAGATTTTCTTATCCGTTACTATCCCGCTATAAGAGGTACCGCCGATTTTTACATGAGCCATCTTACCGAGCATCCCGAGCACGGTTGGCTCGTGACTTCTCCCTCCATGTCACCCGAGCACGGCTACGGTAAGTCAGCCATCACAGCCGGTTGCACCATGGATAATCAGATTGCTTTTGACGCGCTCAACAATACCCTGCTCGCAGCTCAGATACTCGGATGCGAGAGCATGTCGTATCTCGATTCACTACGAAGCACAATTAACCGGCTTCCTCCCATGCAGGTTGGTCGCCACGGTCAACTTCAGGAGTGGATCATCGACGCTGACGATCCGGCGAGCCGCCACCGCCACGTAAGCCATCTCTACGGACTCTATCCTTCCAATCAGATTACACCCCGCGCCACTCCCCTCGCATTTAAAGCCGCCGCTACTACCCTTAATCAGCGCGGCGACATGGCTACGGGATGGAGTATAGGCTGGAAAGTCAACCTCTGGGCCCGACTGCTCGACGGCGACCATGCCTACAAGATTATACGAAATCTCGTGAGCATCCTTCCAGACGACAGTCTTACAAAGCAGTACCCGAAAGGGCGCCTCTACCCCAACCTTTTTGATGCCCACCCGCCATTTCAGATCGACGGTAACTTCGGCCTGACCGCAGGCGTGGCTGAAATGCTCTTGCAGAGCCACGACGGAGCCGTGCAGTTACTCCCGGCCCTTCCCTCACAGTGGAGTGAAGGAGAGGTAAAGGGTCTGCGTGCGCGCGGCGGTTTTACTGTCGACATGGCGTGGAGCGACGGAAATCTCACCACTGCCAAGATAGCGTCAATAGCCGGTGGAGTATTGCGACTCCGTTCTTATGTACCCCTGAAAGGCGAAGGTCTTAAGAAGGCATCAGGTGAAAGTCCCAATCCGCTCAATGCTACTCCGGAGGTCAAGGCTGTTATCGTCTCGCCCGAATTCAAGCCCGAGTATCCCGAGCTTCGCAAAGTATATGAATATGACATCGTGACCGAGCCCGGTCAGGTTATAAACGTTTCAGCTTTATGAAATACTCTTTCTTTACAATAATTTCTCTACTCTTTGCCCTGAATGTAACGGGACAGGATGCAGTGCCTCGCGACACTTCTTTTACGCTCCATTCATCGTATAAGAAGATTGAGCGCAAATATCCCTTTGCGCGTCCGGTATCGCAATCCACCCCGGCCGGAATTACCAAAACAGCCGATGTGGTATACAAGCACTTAGAAAATACCGATTTCGGACCGCGTGACCTCCACATCGACCTGTTTCGTGCCGATTCCATCAAGGGAGAGCTCCCGGCCGTGATTTTGATACATGGCGGTGGATGGAATTCCGGTGACCGCTCGCTTCAGTATCCTCTCGCCGCTGCTCTTGCCCGCCGCGGTTACGTGGCAATTCCTGTAGAGTATCGTCTTACACCCGAAGCACGCTATCCGGCCGGACTTCACGACATCAAGGCAGCCGTAAGATGGGTGCAGGAAAATGGCGCCGCTTACGGCATTGACACTGCCCGCATTGCTGTGTCAGGTTGCTCGGCCGGCGGTCACTTGGCAGCTCTGACCGGTATAACCAACGGTTCGTCTCGCCACGAAGGGCCCCTTGCTCCCGGCGAAAAGCCGGCTCATGTAAGTGCGGTATTGTGCATTGATGGTATCACAACCTTTGTTTCCGACTACAATATCGCCGATGTATACGAGCGTCGCGACACGCACAACGGCCAGCTCCCCGTCAATGCCCTCTGGCTTGGGGGTATGCCCGACGAAGCACCCGATAATTGGCAGGAAGCCTCCGCTATAAAGTGGGTTACTCCGCAGTCAGCACCGGTGTGCTTCATCAACAGCGACCTTCCACGTTATCGCGACGGCCGCGACGAAATCCGCCCGCTGCTACATGATGCCGGTGTATATACTGAAGTTCATTCGGTAAGCTCTCCCATTCATCCCTTCTGGCTTTTCTATCCATGGTACACTGCTACCGCTGAGCATGGCGCCAACTTCCTTGACAAAGTTTTGAAAAAATAATCTTTCCTTTCTTCTATCGGGATTGTGATTTTTTGCTTATATTTGTATAGCAATTCACAATCCCGATTTTTTATGAAACTGCCATACATTTCATTATTTGCTGCCGGAGCGTTGGCTTTACTGGCTGCGTCGTGTCACTCGCCGAAACATGCTACCTCTCCCGCCGAGCATCCTCACCTCGTAATCCTGCACACCAACGATACCCACTCCCAGATTGAGCCTGACCGTCATGACTTGGGCGGCATCGTACGCCGTAAAGTGCTCGTCGACAGCGTGCGCGCATCGCGACCTGATGTATTGCTTGTCGACGCCGGTGATGCCGTACAGGGTTCACTATACTACACCCTCTTTGATGGCGAAGTGGAGCGTGTGATGATGAATGCGATGGGTTATGACATCCGCATCCTGGGCAACCATGAGTTTGACAAGGGTCTTCCACTTCTTGCCCGCGAGTGGAAGCAGATAAGCGGCACACGCCTCTCAACCAATTATGATTTCACCGGTACCGTACTCGACAGCCTCTTTGTTACCTCCGAGATTCGCGACATCGCGGGGCACAAGGTAGGATTCTTGGGCATAAATCTTGATCCCCACGGTATAGTCTTTGACCATAATTATACCGGAATCACTTACTCCCCGGCGATTGAATCAGCCAACGCCGAAGCTGCCCGCCTGCGCCGCAACGGAGCAGAAATGGTAATTGCCATAACCCACATAGGCTACGACGAAGAAGATCCCGCCCGCACCGACGATATTGACCTTGCCAAAGCATCAACTGACATTGATATTATTATAGGTGGTCACTCTCATACCGTGGTGACACCGTCAGATAATCCTGAAGCGCCCACAACTATAATTCTCAACAGCAAGTCGCAACCGGTCACCGTAGTTCAGACCGGCTCAACCGGCACTTACCTCGGGCATATTGATATTGACCTTGTGACAAAAGAAGCTGTGCCTTCATTGATAAGAGTTGACAACCGGCTCGACAGCCGTGCCGACGCTGATTACGCCTCTCTCATCGCCCCTTACCGTCACGGTGTTGATTCGGTAAGATCGCTTGTGATAGGTCACGCTGATTACAATATGCTCCGAAAATCGCCCGAACTGCTCAACTTCTTCAGCGATTTCGTAAAGCGTCGCGCTGCCGTCTATGCACCGGGACACGATATTGACCTTGCCATTATGAACAAGGGTGGCCTCCGTGCCGACCTCCCCGCCGGCACTATCACACGCGGCTCAGTCATCGACATTGCACCGTTTGACAACCGCATAGTGGTGATGGAAATAGCAGGTAAAGACCTCCTCGACAATTTCAAGGTCATGGCGATGCAAGATGGTCAAGGTGTGAGTGACAATGTAAGAGCTACATACGACCCAGCCACTCATGACGTGATAGAAGTGACGGTTGACGGCCGGACTATCGAGCCTGACAAGATATATACCCTCGCTACAATCGACTACCTCGCACTCGGCGGTGACTACATGGAGCCGCTCACGAGAGGCTCCATCATTGCCCGCAGTCCCGGACTGCTTCACCAGTCGCTTTCCGATGCCATAGCCGCAGGCGAAGTCAACGATCTCCTCGCCTCCCCCTCCTCCACTGTCAGATTTTCTGCCACAAAGTGACATATTGTCAGTTTTACAATAATTAAATTCTCTCGAAAAAAATCTAAAATTCCGCTCAACATATCTGGCACGATATTTGTTAAAATGATGTAAACAGAATAAAAATTTTAACAAACATAACCTGATATGAATTTCAACAACTTTACGATTAAATCGCAGGAAGCGTTGCAGAAAGCCATTGAGCTTACCCGCAACGCCGGCAATCAGGCCATAGAGCCTGTTCACCTGCTGAAGGCCGTGATGACTGAAGGAGAGTCGCTCGTGAGCTTCATCTTCTCCAAGATCGGAGCCAACGCTCAGGCCGTAATGCGACAGGTCGACGCCAAGATAGCCGCCGAGCCGAAAGTATCGGGCGGCGAACCCTATCTTTCACGCACCTCCAACGACGTGCTTCAGCGCGCCGTGGATATTGCCAAGAAGCAGGGCGACGAGTATGTGACTCTCGAAGCTCTCCTCATGGCCATATTTGCGGTAAATTCGCCAGCCTCAGCAATTCTCAAGGATGCCGGTCTTACCGAGAAAGAACTTGAAGGTGCCGTAGCCGAGCTCCGCAAAGGCAAGAAAGCCACTGACCAGAGTGCCGAAGATACTTATCAGGCACTTTCGAAATATGCTATCAATCTTAACGAACGCGCCCGCGAAGGCAAGCTCGACCCTGTAATCGGTCGTGACGATGAAATCCGTCGCGTGCTCCAGATTCTTAGCCGCCGTACCAAAAACAACCCTATGCTTATAGGTGAACCCGGTACCGGTAAGACTGCTATCGCCGAGGGTCTTGCTCAGCGAATCGTGCGCGGCGACGTGCCCGAAAATCTTCGCTCTAAGCAGATTTTCTCCCTTGACATGGGTGCCCTCGTGGCCGGTGCCAAGTATAAAGGTGAATTTGAGGAGCGACTCAAAGCCATCGTCAATGAAGTGACTGCTTCTGACGGCGAGATTATCCTCTTCATTGATGAGATCCACACCCTCGTGGGTGCCGGTAAAGGTGAAGGCGCTATGGATGCGGCCAACATCCTTAAGCCTGCCCTCGCTCGTGGTGAGCTCCGCAGTATAGGTGCAACCACTCTCGACGAGTATCAGAAATATTTTGAAAAGGATAAGGCTCTTGAGCGTCGATTCCAGAAGGTAATGGTCAACGAGCCTGACGAAGCTGCCGCTATCGCCATCCTCCGTGGACTTAAGGAGAGATATGAGAACCACCACCACGTGCGCATCCGCGACGAGGCTATTATCGCTGCCGTAACGCTTTCGGAGCGCTATATCACTGATCGTTTCCTCCCTGATAAGGCTATCGACCTTATCGACGAGGCAGCCTCAAAGCTCCGCCTTGAGATGGACTCGGTGCCTCAGGCTCTTGATGAAATTACTCGTCTTATAGCTCAGAAGGAAATCGAGCGCGAGGCTATCAAGCGTGAGGGCGACACCGAAAAGGTGAAGACTCTTGAAAAGGAACTTGCCGATCTGCGTGACCAGGAGAAGGAATTCACAGCCCGCTGGAAAGCTGAAAAGGATCTTATCGACAAAGTTCAGCAAAACAAGATTGATATCGAGCAGCTCAACTTTGAAGCTGACCGTGCCGAGCGTGAAGGTGACTACGCCAAGGTGGCTGAAATCCGCTACTCGCGCATCCGTGCCAAGGAGGATGAAAACGCTACCATTCAGGAGCAACTCAAGATGATGCAGGGCGAGAAATCGCTCATCAAGGAGGAGGTTGACTCTGAAGATATAGCTGATGTGGTATCGCGCTGGACCGGTATTCCCGTCATGAAGATGGTGCAGAGCGAGAAGGAAAAACTCCTCCACCTTGAGGCCGAGCTTCACAACCGCGTCGTGGGTCAGAACGATGCTATCGCTGCCATCGCTGATGCCGTACGCCGCAGCCGTGCAGGTCTTAATGACCCGAAGCGTCCTATCGGTTCGTTTATCTTCTTAGGTACCACCGGTGTAGGTAAGACCGAGCTTGCCAAGGCTCTTGCCGAATACCTCTTTGACGACGAGAACATGATGACCCGTATCGACATGAGCGAATATCAGGAGAAGCATGCGGTGTCGCGTCTCGTGGGAGCGCCTCCGGGATACGTAGGTTACGATGAAGGCGGTCAGCTCACCGAGGCCGTGCGCCGCAAGCCCTACTCGGTAGTGCTCTTCGATGAGATCGAGAAGGCTCACCCCGATGTGTTCAACATCCTCCTTCAGGTGCTCGACG
>CAYZFG010000054.1:0-18053 GCA_964477665.1 uncultured Staphylococcus sp. | reverse complement strand
TACAACTCATGGTTTGGCAAATTCCACCTCGAAATGATATGGTGGCATCAGGCACAGTTTGCCCTATACGGCCACGAAGACCTCCTGGCCCGCACTCTTCCCTGGTATGGACAAGTGCAGGACGTAGCTAAGGAAATCGCTTCGCGTCAGGGCTTCCAGGGACTCCGCTGGATGAAGATGACTGACCCCTCGGGTACCGAAGCTCCCTCTAAAGTAGGCTCTTTCCTCATCTGGCAGCAGCCCCACCTTATATATCTGGCCGAACTCCTCTACCGCGCCAACCCCTCGGAAGAAGTGCTCGATCAATATTACGACCTCGTGCAGCAGACAGCCGAGTTTATGGCATCGTTTGCCGAATATGACGGCATGGAAACCCGCTACATACTCCGTGGTGCTATCCCTGCACAGGAAACCCTCCGCGCTTCAGAGACAGTGAATCCGCCTTTCGAGCTCTCTTACTGGCACTATGCCCTCTCCACCGCCCAGAAGTGGCGCGAGCGTAAGGGTGAAGCGCGCAACCTTGACTGGGACGAGATCATCGACAAGCTCTCTCCCCTCGCCTCGAAAGACGGCCTCTATCTTGCAGCCGAAACTGCACCCGAGACTTACGAGGATATCCGCTTTACCTCTGACCACATGGCCGTGCTTGCAGCTCTCGGCGTGCTCCCCAAGTCGCCGCTCGTGCGCACTGACCTCATGGAAAATACCTTTGACTGGATCTACGAAAACTGGAACTGGGGCAAGACCTGGGGCTGGGATTATCCTACTACAGCCATGAACGCCGTGCGTCTCGGTCAGCCCGAGAAAGCTATCAACGCCCTTCTTATGGAGAAGCGCACCAATACCTACCTTCCCAACGGCCACAACTATCAGGACAAGCGTCTGCGTTGCTACCTCCCCGGCAACGGCGGATTGCTTACCGCGGTGGCACTCATGACTGCCGGTTGGGACGGATGCGAGGTTGAAAATCCCGGCTTCCCCAAAGATGGTACTTGGGACGTAAGATGGGAAGGCATCAAGCCTCTGCCCTAATTCCGGCCCACACTCTCTCCACTATCTCATTCATTACCATGATAATCACCTGATTATATATGAAATATCTCATGACTATGATACTCGGCGCGGCAATCTCTTTAGGTTGCGGCGCCGAGTCGCGTGTTTCACCCACGCTCCATTATGTCCCGCAAGGTAACTCGGCCGTGAGTGTCGACGGAACCGTTAAGTTTAATCGCGGCCTCTACGGTGCTCACTCGGGTTTCAGAGTGGATTGCAGCGATATGCCTGAATTTGGCATCTACATGCCCCGCATGGGCGGAAATCTCAGTTTCACTCTCCCTGAAGGCTCTTGCACTGCCACTTATACTGCCGGCAAGATGACTTACGAGCAAGGAGGGGTGACGATGGAGGTGCAGGTACTCCGTAGCACTGACTGCGCCATGTGGAAGATTACCAATACTACCCGCTCCACGGTCACCATCCCGGTAAAATTCGGGGGCGTGGCTGACAAGAAATTTTCTCGCGAAGGCGACCTCGGTGTCGACCCGGCTGATTGCTTTGACCTCAAGCCTGAATACTGCACCGGAAATCAATTCATTGTGACCGGCAACGAAGTGACGGTTGAGTACGGCAAAAAATACCGCAAGGAAATTCATCTCATTATCCCGGCCAAGCGCTATACTATTACCGCCATGCCCGTTTACGAGGGCGAAATAGAGCTCAAGGCCGGTAAATCATGCATCGTGGCCTATTTCCCCACCGGTGCCGAGGTTGTAAAGAAAGAGAAGAAACTTGAAGAGCTCTTTGTACGCGCCGAGCAGGAGCGTGCGGCTCTCGCATCGTCGATTATCATCTCCACGCCCGACGAGTGGATCAATCCCATAGGCGGAGCACTCGGGTTGGCTGCCGACGGTATATGGAGCGGCGAGGCCTGGCTTCACGGTTCGATTGGCTGGCGTACGCCTCACCTGGGTTGGCGCGGCGCTTACGTGGGAGATGCTCTGGGCTGGAACGACCGTGCCCTCACCCACTTCAAGACCTACGCTGCCAATCAGATCACCGACATTCCTCCCGTAATACCTCATCCCACTCAGGATTCCACGCTCAATCTTGCACGTGCCGAGAAGAAATGGGGCACTCAGTTTTACTCTGACGGTTATATATGCCGTCGCCCCGGAAAGAAGGACGAGATGTCGCATTACGATATGAATATGGTGTATGTCGACGCCATGCTCCGCCACTTCCGTCACACCGGTGACACAGCCGCCATGCGCGAACTCTGGCCTGTAATCAAGCTCCATCTCGACTGGGAAAAGCGTAATTTTGACCCCGACGGCGACCATCTCTACGATGCTTATTGCTGTATCTGGGCAAGCGACGCTCTCTATTACAGCGCCGGAGCTGTGACCCATTCATCGGCTTATAATAAGTTTGCCAACGAGCTTGCCGCTCAGGTGGCCGAAGCCATAGGTGAAGATCCCGAGCCTTACCGCAAGGAAGCCGAAGCCATAGGCAATGCCATCGACTCAGTGCTGTGGGTGGGCGATGAAGGCCACTGGGCCGAGTATCGCGACG
Organism: uncultured Staphylococcus sp.; assembly: GCA_964477665.1. Taxonomy (GTDB): domain Bacteria; phylum Bacteroidota; class Bacteroidia; order Bacteroidales; family Muribaculaceae; genus Duncaniella. The sequence goes on along the minus strand of CAYZFG010000054.1, from coordinate 15,482 downwards.
CTATGGGATTGCAGCGTCTCCATCCCTCGGCGGGCTTATGGACCATCTATCACGCTATTGACTCTGAAGTAGCTGACAATCTGAAGAATTACGCTGCGACGGTCTATGTAGATAATGAGATTCCTCGTATTCCGGTAAATGTTGAAGGGGCGCCCGAGGGGCTTGCCGTTCCCTCCACCACTGACTGGAAACCTTACTCGTGGAGTATCAATAATGTAGCGATAGCCGAAATCATGCACACCGCTCTGGCCTACTGGCAGGCCGGCCGCAACGACGAGGCATTTAACCTGATGAAGAGCGTGGTCATCGACAATATGTATTCGGGAGCCTCGCCGCTCAATTTCGGTCAGATAAGCCAGCGCGATGCTGCCCGCGGCGAATGTTACCGCGACTTTGCCGATCCTATAGGCGTGTGGAGCCGCGCCCTCACCGAGGGACTTTACGGTATCCGTCCCGACCTACTCGCACGCGACCGTCATGTCGACATCGTGCCCGGATTCCCGAGTTCATGGGACAGCGCTTCTATTTCCCTCCCGTCGCTTTCTTATGATTTCCGTCGCGAGGGGATGAAGGACTTATATACCTTTGAAAACCGTTATCCCGAAGGTGTGAATCTATTCCTTACAGTCAATGCCGTGAATCTCAGCGGTGTAACTGTCAACGGAAATAATGATGTGGCATGGGTGGCCGACACGCTTTCAGTCAACGCTCCCCGCATCATCATACCTCTTGGCGATGCACGCAAAATCTCCGTTACGGTAGATCACTCCGGCCGCATGGCCACAATGTTTACCGGGGTGGAGCGTAAGGAGGGCAACATCCTGTTCCGCGAAGCTGTTTCAGGTAATCTGAAATGGTGGGTTCCCGTTGTCACTACTCCTCTCGCCACCCACGTATCCCCTACCTTTGACGCTATCGTGCCGGAAAATTGCGTGACGGTCGACATCAGCGCCGTATACAACGACTCTGTTTCCAATATCTTCCGCCACGAATATCTTTCACCGCGCCCCGCTTATACTTCACTCCAGCTCCCCAAGCAGGGCATGGGCGAATGGTGTCATCCGCTGATGACGGCGGAGATTGATGACAGCGGACTGCGTGAAATCATCCGCGCGACAGGTGATACTCTGACCACTTCGATCGGTATACCGTTTAAATTGGTATCTGACGGCAACAATGTTGTTTTCACTTCGTTGTGGGACAATTTCCCTGACAGCGTCGCAATACCCCTCAGCGGCAATGCCTCGCGTGCCTACCTGCTCATGGCCGGAACGACCAACCACATGCAGTCGCATATCGACAACGGCATGATTGAAGTCCGTTATACCGACGGCTCAGTCTCCCGCACACCGCTTGTCAACCCCGACAACTGGGCACCCATCGAGCAGGATTTCTACAATGACAAATATGCCTTTGCCATTCCCGCCGGTACTCAGCCGCCTTATCGCCTTCACTTGCAGTCGGGCAAGGTGTCGCGTGCTCTTGGCGATGAGATCGACATTCCCGCTGATGAGGTTTACGGTCGCACCATCCCCGGTGGAGCCGCCACCCTCGTGGAGGTAAAGCTCGACCCTGATAAGGCACTTGAATCACTGAAACTCACCACGTTGTCCAACGATGTTATAATCGGCCTCATGGGTCTTACCTTACAGAAATGAAACTGAAACAGATTACCGCAGCCCTTCTGCTCGCATCTTCGGCCATAGCCTCAGCTCAGCTTACGGAGTGGTATGAAGAGACGATCGAAAACCGCCCGTTTGTGCGCTGGTGGTGGCTCGGAAGCGCCGTAGATCCCGAGGGTCTTACCTTCAATCTTGAGGAGTTTGCCCGTCAGGGGCTTGGCGGCGTGGAAATCACGCCAATATATGGTGTGAAGGGCAACGAAGCCAACGATATTCCTTACCTTTCTCCCCGATGGATGGAGATGCTCGATTACACCACGACTGAGGCCGATCGTCTAGGCTTGCAGGTGGATATGAACAATGGTACCGGTTGGCCTTTCGGCGGTCCGGAGATTACGCCCGAACTGAGCGCCCGCAAACTCGTCACCGAGACGTGGACTCTTGATAAAGGTCAGCGCATCACCGCTCCCATTGTTCCCTCCGATGCCAAGCAGGCACCCGTAGCCACTCTTCAGAAAGTAATCGCCGTCAACGGCGACCGCCGCCTTGATATCACCGCCAAAGTGAATAAAAGCGGTATCCTCGACTGGAAAGCTCCGGGCGACGGGTGGACAGTCTATGCCATCTTCTCGGGACGCACCTTCCAGAAAGTGAAGCGTGCCGCTCCCGGCGGCGAGGGCTATGTGCTCAATCACTATGACAGCATTGCCGTAAAGAAATATCTGGAAAAGTTTGATGCCGCATTCATAGGCCATGAAAAATCGATGCCTCACTCCTTCTTCAACGACTCTTACGAAGTATACGGCAGCGACTGGGCCGACGATATTCTTGACGTATTTGAGCGCGACCATGGTTATCGCCTCGAAATGTACATCCCTGAATTTCTGAGTGAAGACCATACTGACCTGCGTGCCCGAGTGGTACGCGATTACCGCGCAACACTTGCAGGAATGTTGAGCGACAACTTCACCGACGTATGGACACGCTGGGCTCACAGTCACGGCGCTACGATTCGCAACCAGTCCCACGGTTCGCCGGCCAATATTCTTGACATCTACGCCGCTGTGGATATACCTGAGTGTGAGTCGTTTGGCCAGAGCGATTTCGACATACCCGGACTTGTGAAAAACGGAGACTCGCGACCGAGCGATGCTGACCCGGCTGTATTGAAATTTGCCTCATCGGCAGCTCATCTTGCCGGTCGCCCGCTCACTTCGGCCGAGACCCTCACATGGCTCACCGAGCATTTCCACACCTCCCTCGCCCGTTGCAAACCCGAGATTGACCAGATGCTCGCTTCGGGAGTGAATCACGTATATTTCCACGGCGCGCCCTACTCTCCCGCCGGAGCTGAATTTCCCGGCTGGCTTTTCTACGCGTCGATCAACATGTCACCCACCAACTCGATATGGCAGGATGCCGGAGGGCTCATGAAATACATTGCCCGAAATCAGGCTTTTCTTTCAGCCGGCAATCCCGACAATGATTTCCTGCTCTACTTCCCCATCGAGGATGTGTGGTACCGCCAGGGTGGACGGCCTTACCTGATGTTTGACATCCATAAGATGCAACAGCGTATGCCCGACATAAAGGAAGGCATCAATCGTATTATAGATGCAGGTTACGACGTGGATTATGTTTCCGACGCTCTGCTCGATTCCGTCACTCCCGCTTCGCGCGGCACACTCCTCAGCCGCGGACTCAACGATTACAAAGCCGTCATAGTACCGCCGGTTAATATCATGCCTGTGGCCACTCTGCGACGCCTGCTTTCTCTGGCTGATAACGGCGCTACGGTGATTTTCACAGGCAAGTTGCCCCATGACGTCCCCGGCCTTAATGACCTTGAAGCCCGGCGAAATGAGCTCCGTGAAGTGCTGGCGAAGATGCCTGATTTTAAGGAAAATACCGTGAATAAATATGGCGACGGCCGACTTATCTACGCCACCGATTATGAATCGGGACTGAAGCTCTCGGGAGTCGCACCCGAGCCGATGCGTGCCGGTACCGGCATCCGTATGATCCGTCGCACCAACGAGGCCGGAGGTCATAACTACTTCATCTCCATGCTCGGAAATGATACAGTTTCAGGCCCTGTGACACTCGCCACTCCCGGCACTTCAGCCATGATTTTTGACCCGCTGACCGGCAAAAGCGGCAAGGCAGAAACAGTCAGTGCCACTGATTCCACTCTTACAATCAGTATGCAACTCCTTCCGGGTCAGACCCTCCTTGTGAAGACATTCCCCACTGACATTGTAGCACCGTCATGGGAATATGTTACCTCTAAAGGTGAGCCGATAGCACTTGACCGCGGCTGGACACTGTCATTCCTTGAAAGCACTCCCGAAATCCGCGACACTTTCGCCATTGATTCCATCATCGACTGGACCCGCCTTCCCATTGCGGAGGCTCGACAGAATTTCGGCACCGGTCGCTACACCATCCGGTTTAATATCGACGACCCTGCCGCTGCCGACGAGTGGATTCTCGACGCCGGCGACGTGCGCGAGTCGGCCCGCGTGACTGTCAACGGCCACGAGGCCGGCACGATATGGTCAGTGCCTTTCACCCTCAGCGTGGGCGAGTGGCTGAAAGCAGGTGAAAACGAGATTATACTCGATGTCACTTCGCTCCAGGCCAACCGTATAGCTCAGTATGAGCGCGACGGCGTAGAATGGCGTAAGTTTAAGGATGCCAATATCGCGAGCGTGACCAATGCCCGCACCTTCAGTTTCGGCGACTGGGAGACCGTGCCATGCGGCCTCAACGGTGCCGTCACACTTATCCCTGTAAAAAAATCAACAAATCTATCCATACAATGAAAAAGTTAGTAATTCTTGCCTCGGCCTTCATCATGGGAGCCTCGGCAACTTTCACTCAGGCTGAAGAGCTGCAGCCCCGCAAGGAAATCCTTAACACGCTCGTGAAGGTCAATGACTTATACCTGAAAAATCATCCCGACCCGGGACTGGGTATACCCTACTACTCGCGCAAGAAGGTATATGAGGGTAACATCTGGACCCGTGCCGTATACTTTGAAGGCCTCATGGCTCTCCACTCCATCTACCCCGACAACCGCTACTACGATTACGCCTACGACTGGGGCGAAAAATTTAACTGGGGTATGCGTCGCGACGATACCGCCACACGCAACGCCGACAACTACGCCTGCGGCCAGACCTACATCGACCTCTACCGCCTCACCCCCGAGCCCAAAATGCTCACCAAAGTTAAAGCCAATGCCAACATGCTCATCAACACCCCGCAGGTAGATGACTGGACATGGATCGACGCTATACAAATGGGTATGCCCGTCCTTGCCAAACTCGGTAAGGAGACCGGTGATCAGCGCTATTTCGACAAGGCTTGGGACATGTATGAGTGGTCGCGCAACACCCTTGCCGGGGGCCTTTACAATCCTAAAGACGGACTGTGGTGGCGCGATGCCGACTTCGTGCCTCCCTACAAGGAACCCAACGGCGAAGACTGCTACTGGAGCCGCGGTAACGGTTGGGTGGTGGCTGCACTCGTGAAGGTGCTCGAAGAACTTCCCGCCGATGATCCTCACCGCAAGGACTATATCAACGACCTCAAGGCTATGTGTGAAGCACTCGTAAAGTGCCAGCGCGAAGACGGATTCTGGAATGTAAGCCTCCACGATGAATCAAATTTCGGCGGTAAAGAGCTTACCGGTACCGCCCTCTTTGTCTACGGCATGGCATGGGGCGTGAACAACGGTATCCTCGACCGCGCCAAGTATATGCCCGTTATCACCAAGGCTTGGAACGCTATGGTCAACGACGCCGTGCACCCCAACGGCTACCTCGGCTACGTGCAGGGCACCGGAAAGGAGCCTAAGGACGGTCAGCCCGTGGCTTACGACTCAAAGCCCGACTTTGACGACTACGGCACCGGCTGCTTCCTCCTTGCAGGATCAGAAGTCTACAAACTTTAATCCTAAAAATTTCCATTACAAAACGCAACCACCCTCAATTCATTTACTCGCAAAATATACCTTATTGTGATGAAAAGATTTTTATTCTTATTGATGGCGACGCTTGTCGTGTCGTTAAGTACCGTCCGAGGTTTCGCAATGTCTCAAGAAGAGTCAGAATTGCCCGGGCACTTGACTGAGCAACAAGCCCTGAATCTCTGCAAGTGGTTTGTGACCTCCGCCCCGGCTACCGATGGTGAAGAAAAGGAACAGCGGCGTGCCGCTGCTGCTCTCATATTGAAATATGCGACTGAGACTGACAAGTTTTCTCTCCGTCTCGATGAAGCGCCGATGAAACTTCTCGACGTGCAGGGCGGCAATGACCAAACGGCAGACCTACTGATGGTTTATATTGCCGGTGAGACGATTTTTTGTCTTGAAAACAATCTGGAAGTGAGCGATGCTGCATCGTTTGCAAGCGCAATGGATGGTGTGATAAATTTCTACGCGCGTATGCCCAAACACTCAATCAAGTCGCTCAACAAGTATCTGAAAATGGACTCAGAAAAGCGCAAGGCCGCTTTCGAAAAATACTATACAGAGAAGAAATAGACCGAAAAATCCCGCGAAATTTTTTGTCAACTTATTTTTACGATTACTATAATAACGGCTTCTCATGCGTGGGATGCCGTTTTTTTATTACTTTTGCATCATGAAGAAGATAGAACTGCGCCGTCAGGAAGTGAGCCGATACATCACGCCGCTGCGTGAGGGCGGTTCCTTGCCCGCGCTGGCCGAGGCCGACGACGGCTTTAAATACGTATTGAAATTCCGCGGCGGTGGCCATGGGGCAAAGTCGCTCATAGCGGAATTCATAGGCGGCGAGCTGGCACGGGCGGCCGGATTGCGCGTGCCCGAACTGGTACTACTCGACGTAGACGAAGACTTCGGTCGCACCGAGGGCGACGAAGAGATTCAGGAACTCCTCCAAGCCAGCCGAGGCCTCAATCTCGGCCTTCACTATCTCTCAGGAGCACTCACATGGGACGTTGCCGTCAATACCATCGATCCCGCGACGGCTTCGCAGATAGTGTGGCTCGACAGCCTGATGACTAATGTGGACCGCACCGCACGCAACACCAATATGCTGCTGTGGAACGGCGACCTATGGCTCATAGACCACGGTGCCACGCTCTACTTCCACCACTCGTGGGACGGCTGGGAGAAGACGGCTCTAAGTCCGTTTCCTTACATAAAAGACCACGCCCTACTGCCCCGCGCTTCCCGACTTACCGAAGCTGATGCCGTGATGCACTCGCGTATCACCCCCGAAGTGATTGATGCGATAGTCGATGCCGTGCCTGAGGAGTGGCTGCTGCAGGCCTCGGCCGAAATTTCGCCCGACGAGCAGCGCCGCGTGTACCGCACCTTCCTCAAAACCCGATTAAGTAACTCTGAAATCTTCACCGACCATGCAATCGAAGCCCGAAAAGCACTTATATGAATATGCCGTGGTGAGGTACGTGCCTCGCGTGGAGCGCGAAGAGTTTATCAACGTGGGATTGATAATGATGTGCAAGCGCCGCCGCTGGATAAAGGTGCGCGTCGTCACTGACTTACAGCGAGTCAAAGCCTTTGCCCCTGACACCGAGGAGGATATTCTCACCCACCAGCTTTCATCATTCTCCACCGTAGCTTCGGGAAAAGGCGAAGCCATAGGTTCGCTCGAAGCCCACGAGCGCTTCCGCTGGCTCACGGCCGTAAGGAGCGCGTCGATTCAGACCTCGCGCCCACATCCGGGAAAATGCGAAAATCTCGACGAGACCTTTGACCGCCTTTATTGCGAATTAATTGAAGCGTAGATAGCATCCAGGGCTCTCTGCGTGATATTGTCTCCCGGCGCAAGGCGTATTACCGAGGGGTCTTTCGACAGCCAGAGCAACTGCTTCTTGGCATACACGCGGGTATTCTTGGCGATGCGGGCTATAGCCGTATCGCGACCCATAATGCCGTCCATCATCGCAAACATCTCCTTATACCCCACTGTATTAAGCGAATTAAGATGGCGGAGATGATACACCGCTCGGGCCTCATCTTCCAGTCCGGCGGCAATCATGGCGTCAGTGCGACGGTTGATGCGCTCGAAGAGCACATCGCGCGGATAATCGATAGCGAGCTTTACGATATTGAAATCCCGCTTCTTGGTCTGACCGGTAAGCAGCGACGAGCATGGAGCTCCTGCTTCAAGCGTGATCTCGATAGCATGGATAAGCCGACGGCTGTTGTTAAGATCCGCACGCGTGAGATAAGCCGGATCTATACGGCGCAATTCATCAATAAGCGCCTCATTTCCTCCTCGTTCATAAAGAGCCTTAACCTCTTCCCTCACCTGCGGGGAAATAGTGGGCAATTCGTCAATACCGCGTGTCACGGCGTCGATATACATCATCGAGCCTCCACACATCACCGCAATATTATTCTCCTTCCACAACTCCGGTAGGAGCTTCATCACATCCTCTTCATATTGCGCGGCGCTGTAATAGGCATCAAGCGGGAGCAACCCCACGAAGTGGTGACGCACTGCTGCAAGCTGCTCGGCCGAAGGAGCGGCGGTTCCTATAGGAAGGCCTTTATAGATTTGCCGCGAGTCGGCTGAGACGATATCGCAGCCGATCTCGCGGGCAATGTTTATGGCAAGGTCGGTCTTACCGCTTGCGGTGGGACCGGTAACTATTACAAGAGTGTTATCCACGCTCGGCAACGAGTCGGGCTATTTCCACTATTACCTTCACGGCCTTCTCCATCGAAGGGATGGGCACGAATTCATAGCGGCCATGGAAGTTAAGACCACCGGCGAAGATGTTGGGGCAAGGGAGTCCCTTGTAGGAGAGCTGAGCGCCGTCAGTACCGCCGCGGATAGGCTGAACCTTGGGTGTTACACCTGCATCCTCCATAGCCTTGATAGCGGTATCGACGATGTGCATTACAGGCTCGATCTTCTCGCGCATGTTGTAGTACTGGTCATTGATTTCGATAGTTGCGCAGCCGGGGAATTCATTGTTGATCTTGCGGGCAAGATGCTCCAGCTCCTTCTTGCGGCGCTCGAAGCGGTCGCGGTCATGATCGCGTATGATATAGGTAAGCACGGTCTTTTCCACATCGCCTTCCATCGAGCAGAGGTGGTAGAAGCCTTCGTAACCTTCGGTGTGCTCGGGAGTCTCCCAGCGGGGAAGCATGATGATAAACTGGTTGGCGATACGCATTGAGTTGACCATCTTGTGCTTGGCATAGCCGGGATGCACGTTGCGACCCTTGAAAGTCACTTTAGCCACGGCAGCATTGAAGTTTTCATATTCGAGCTCGCCTACCTCGCCGCCGTCCATGGTATAAGCCCAGTCAGCATCGAAGAGCTTGACGTCAAACTTATGAGCACCCTGGCCTATCTCCTCATCAGGATTAAAGCCTATGCGTATACGGCCATGCTTGATTTCGGGATGATGCTGGAGGTAGTCCACAGCGGTGATTATTTCAGCCACGCCGGCCTTATCGTCGGCTCCGAGGAGCGTAGTACCGTCAGTCACAATAAGATTCTGTCCCTTATAGTCGAGGAGCTCGGGGAACTCGGCGGGCGAAAGCACGATCTTCTCCTTCTCATTGAGCACGATGTCGCCGCCATCGTAATTCTCCACGATGCGGGGCTTTACGCCGTGGCCGCTCATGTCAGGCGACGTATCGAGGTGAGCTATGAAACCCACCGTGGGAACTTCATAATCTACATTTGAGGGCAGCGTGGCCATAAGATAGCCGTTGTCATCGAGGGTGATGTCGCTGAGTCCCATCTCGCGCAGCTTCTTTTCGAGATACTGAGCGAAGATCATCTGACCGGGAGTCGACGGCGTAAGATTGGTAAGCTCGTCGCTCTGGGTGTCAAACTTCACATATTCTAAAAATCGTGAGGTAACGTCCATGGTAATATTCTTGGATAAGAAGTTGATGTAAAAATTACGGCGCAAATTTACGAAATTTTTCATAAATGCGCCGAAATTTTTACCAATTCATTAATCAAATTTTTTAGTCCCGTCGCCGTGAGAGGCGATATATCGGGCCACTATATCGTCGATAGATATGTCGAGCAGCTCCATTTCCTTAAATAGTTCCTGAAGCGTCGTATCGTAGAAGTCAGTGCGCCGGGCCTCGTTGACACGCTCGGCGGCGTCGGCTGCCAGGAAAAATCCCATTCCCCGCTTGGGGAATATGATCTGCTCATCCTGAAGAAACTCGTAGGCTTTCAGCACGGTATGGGAGTTGACGGCGAGCGTGGCGGCAAGCTCTCTCACCGACGGCACCCTCAGTTCCGGCTTCCATTCACCCGAGAGGATAAGCGTGAAGCAGTAGTCGACGATCTGACGGTAGATGGGTTTTCTGTTGTTAAAATCCATAGGCAAAATCGGGTTACACCTGTCGATGGCATATCTTGCGCCAGGTCAGCACTACACATACTATACCTATCAGCACCATCAAGCCCTGATAGCTTGCTATCCAGTTGCCGATACCGCTGATAAGGGATAAAGCAAATCCTTCCTTGTCAGGAACCGTGTCAATATTCTCGAAAAGTTTCTCGAAATTCTTATTATAGACAACGACGATGAGTCCTACGATTGCGGCTATGATACCGCTTATCATCGGCACGATAATCGTAGCCAGGATTGCTTTGATTACTTTATTGGAACGACTCGCCGTGACCACGTAGAGCACTATCGATATCATCCAGAAGTAACCGGTGATCTGGTAAAGCAGCATTGACCACTGGGGAAACAGTTCATCCCACGCTTCTCTTATGAAATCAGCATCACCGAAAGCCGTGCCAAACATATTGATGTCGCATCCCGGCACAAGGCGAGCTATCAATGCAAATACCGCCGATACTGCCACGATGAAAGCGGGAACTATGAAGAGCGAATACACTATGATAAACAGTGCCTTCTCCGAGCCGCGGGCGGGAATCAGTACGTTGAGGGCATTGTCGTCGTAGCGGGCAAAGGCGATGGGCGAGAGGTAAAACATATAGGAGAAGCCGAGCTGGCATATACCCCACACCATCATAAAGAGTCCGCTGAACCACACCGGCAGCTGGGATATAACCGAAGCTCCGAAATACACAGCTATGATTATCAGATATATAAGCAACTGCTTCTTGATAGCCGGCATATAATATCGGGCAAGGAGCGAAATGCGCTCCCATGAGAAACTATTGTCTTGCATCATTACTCGTGATTGTTAAGGATTGATATGATAAATGGCGCGGCCGTAGAAAACAGCGATGAATAGAGCAACCGGTAATCCACCTCGGAGTAGTCACCGTCGCGGTTTTCGGCTATGGCGTGGTAGAGTCCCATTTCCTGCTCGATGTACAGCACATCGTCAGGCCGTTCTATTGAGGTGATGAATTTCAGTTTGCGGGCTATATTTTCAGTCTTGTCGCAGAGCACTACGCGGCCGCGGTGCATGATGATTACGCCGTCAAAGAGCTGCTCAAGGTCACTCACGGTGTGGGTCGACACTATGACGGTGGATTCGTCGGTCATGGTGCGGGCCATGATGGCGCGCAAGCGGTGACGCGACTGGATATCAAGACCGTTGGCGGGCTCGTCGAGAAACAGGTGATCCACGCCGAGCGCAAGCACGTAAGCGAGCACTGATTTATGACGCGTGCCGAATGATAGTGCGCGCATTATCTCGTTGCCGGTCAGACCGAAATCCGTGAGATTATCCGAGAATGACTCGGGATTAAACCGCTTGTAGAAAGGCGAATGTATTCCGGCAAATTTTCTCACCGAGTCAGCGGGAATATCCATTGACTCTGAAAGGAAAAAGAGATTTCCGAGTGTGCCGGGAAGGCGCTCGGCAACGTTTTGACCGTCGATGGTCACTGTTCCGGTGGTGGGATAGAGAAGTCCCGAGAGGATGTGAAGCAAAGTGGTCTTACCGGCTCCGTTCTCCCCCAACATGAGGTAGAGACCCGGGCCGATGGTGAACGAAGAGTTCACCACCGCCTCGGCGCCATTGTCGTAAACGTATGAAAGGTTGTTGGCTGTTATCATATTGATGTATCAGTTCATGGGTGTAACGTCAAATCCGAGTTTCTGCAATCCACGGAGGATACCCTTCTCGCCGGGAAGATGACCGGCTCCTATCACTATGAGAAGTGATGCGGCGGGGAGCATACCGGCAAGCACTCGCAGCCAGTCGGCATTGCGGTGATTGATAAGCCGCTCAGTCTGTGCGGCATCCATTGTATTATCTTCCTCGATTATCGAAAGCATTTCGTTGAGATCGCCGTGGAGATAGGCTTCAAATATCCGGCGCGAGAGTGACTTCATCTCTCCTTCATTGTTCACTCCCCACATCAGGGAATTGGCCTGCTCGATGAGGTCGCCGCCGAAAAGCGCCCTGCACTGCTCCTCAACTGTTTCAAGGCCGGCGACTGTTTTTCCCGATGCCAGAGCCAGGGTCTGTATTTCTACGTCGACGGGATTATTCACAGCGCCCGACACCTCGGTTGCGCGAGCCACTTCGAGCATCATGGTTACGAAAGCCGGACGCATACCGTCGAGCTGCTTTACGTCCATCCCTCCGAGATAGGTATTGAACGCCACCTGTAGGGAATCAAGTTGCTCAGGGCTGAGGAGCACTGAAAGAGTGCTGTCGGCAGGGGCGGCGGCGAGCATGGCCATGGTCATCTGCCCTTCGAGGGAGGTGGCCTTGGCAAAATCGAGTTCTCCCACCACTCCGTCAACGCGCTCCATCACCGGAGTGATTCCTGCGATAGAGTCTACCGTGGAATAGTCGGCAAGATGATATGTACCCAGAAGATAGGATACCGGCGCGTCAGCTGCGGGACTTTGGATCTTCCATAGCAACTGTGCCGATGTTGTGAAGGCCATCGCAAGCGTAAATGCAAGGAAACTGAAGAGTTTTTTCATCGCTTATTGCTGTTATTGGTTTTGATGTGTGAGTGAGTGTTGAGGTGTTGTACATATCTAACACACCGCAAAGGTATAATCAAATTTTGAATTACCAAAACTTTTTGTAAAAAAATTTCGATATTTTTTTCGTCGGAACGGAATTAAAAATTTAAGAAGGTTTAAAATACGGCATACGGTGAGAACGAAAAAAAATTATTACATTTGCATTTTAAAAGTGACTATACGCAAAAATGACAGATAATACCACAACTAATAATACGGCACAGCCCGGAGGTGGCCCGGCAGCTCCCAAGAAAAGGATATGGAGCAAGATCATAACCGTGCTGTGGATAGCGCTCGGAGTGTCGATAGTATCGCTGCTCGCGTTTCTGTTTCTTATATATAATGGTGTGATAGGCTACATGCCTCCTGTAGAGGAGTTGCAGAATCCTACTGACCGCTTTGCATCGGTGCTCTACTCGGCCGACGGTGAAGAGATAGGCCGCTATTTCAAGGGCACGGGCAATCGCGTGTATGCTGACTATGACGAGATTTCTCCTTACGTGGTCGACGCCCTTATCTCGACGGAAGACGTAAGGTTTGAGGATCACTCGGGTATAGACCTGCGCGGTCTGGGCCGAGTGCTTTTCAAGACTATCCTCATGGGCAACAAGAATGCCGGCGGCGGCTCGACAATAACCCAGCAGCTTGCCAAGCAGCTATACTCGCCCAGTTCGAGCGGATTGATGTCACGCGCCATGCAGAAACCTATCGAGTGGATGATTGCCGTGAAGCTGGAGCGCTATTATTCTAAGGACGAGATACTTAAGATGTATCTTAATCAGTTTGACTTCCTCTACAATGCCGTGGGTATCAAGAGCGCGGCTTACGTATATTTCGGAAAGGATGCCAAGGATCTCAATATAGAGGAGGCCGCCACGCTGGTAGGTATGGTGAAGAATCCGGCATATTTCAATCCCGTGCGACAGCCTGAGCGCACGCTCAACCGCCGCAACACTGTATTGCGACAGATGGAGAAAGCCGGCCGCATCACACGCGCCGAGGCCGACAGTCTTTGCGCCCTGCCGCTCAAGCTCAATTTCCACCGCGTGGATACCAAGGACGGTATCGCTCCATATTTCCGCGAGCAGATACGCCAGATGCTTCAGGCCAAAAAGCCGGTGGCATCAAATTACCGCGAGTGGGAGAAGCAGAAGTTTATCGACGACTCTATCGCGTGGGAGACCAACCGCCTCTATGGCTGGATTGAGAAAAATCCCAAGCCCGACGGCTCGAAATATGACATATACAATGATGGCCTGAAGATCTACACCACTATCGACTCGCGCATGCAGAAGTATGCCGAGGAGGCCGTAGCAGAGCATCTGGGCGGCTATCTGCAAAATGCCTTCTTCCGCGAGAAGCGTAATACCAAGGGGGCTCCATATACCACCAATCGCACCGAGCTATCGGAGATACGCCTTAACCATCTCATCCGCAACGCGATGAAGAATACTGATCGCTATCGCCTGATGGTAAAGGCCGGTGCTTCGCGCGAAGAAATCGACCGCGCTTTCAATACTCCCCGCGAGATGAAGGTGTTCTCTTACTCGGGCTCAATCGACACGGTGATGACACCGCTTGACTCGGTGCTTTATCACAAGCATTTCCTCCGCACGGGCTTCATGGCAATGAATCCGCTCAACGGTCATGTGCAGGCTTACGTGGGCGGTCCTAATTTCTCATATTTCCAGTATGATATGGTGTCGACGGGTCGCCGTCAGATCGGTTCGACCGGCAAGCCGTTCCTCTACACTTATGCCATGGAGGAGGGATTCACACCTTGCGATGAATTTCTTAATGAACAGCCGGTGCTTACCGACGAGGCCGGCAACGTGTGGGCGCCGCGCAACTCGGGCTCGGCTCGCGTGGGCGAGATGGTCGACCTGCGTTGGGCTCTGACCAACTCCAACAACTGGATTTCCGCCCGCCTCATCAGTCAGCTCTCCCCCGCCTCACTCGTGCGCACGATGCACAATTTCGGTATCACCGCCGAACTCCCTGCCGTGATGTCGCTCTGTCTCGGCCCGGCCGACGTATCGGTCAAGGAGATGGTGACGGCCTACTCGGCGTTTGCCAACAACGGTATGCGTGTCGACCCGATTTTCGTGACCGCAATAGCCGATAACAACGGTAATATCATCGACGATAATTTCACCCCCGTCCACACTGAGGTCATAAGTGAGAAAGCTTATTACCGCATCCTCTCGATGCTTCTCAATGTGGTCAATGAGGGTACGGCTCACCGTGTGCGCTCCCGCTACGGTCTTACAGCCGAGATGGGCGGCAAGACCGGTACGACCAACTTCAATGCCGACGGCTGGTTTATGGGCTTCACGCCCCAACTCGTCACCGGTACCTGGGTGGGTGGTGACGAGCGCTTCATCCACTTCAACTCGATGGCCAACGGTCAGGGTGCGGCTATGGCTCTTCCTATCTACGGCCTCTTTATGAAAAAGGTGTATGCTGACAAGTCGCTCCCGTTCTCGGAAAGCGCGCGCTTTAATTTCCCGGCTTCTATCAACCTTTGCGAGAAAGATTACTTCGGCGCTGTGGGCGAGGAGGCTCCTGAACCCACGGTGGAAGAGGAGTCGATAGAAGGTGTATTTGACTAATTTTCAATATCCTAATAAATCCAATATTTATGGCAACCAAACCATTCAAGTATCAGCCCATGTTTCCTCTGGGTCCCGATACCACGGAATATTACCTCCTGACCAAGGACTATGTCAAGGTGGAAAACTGGGGCGGACACGAGTTTCTCGTAGTTGACCCCGAGGCTCTCCGCGTGCTTGCGCGTCAGGCTACCCACGACAATGCTTTCATGCTCCGCCGCGAGCACAATGAGATGGTGGCTAAGATCCTGAGCGATCCCGAAGCGAGCGAAAACGATAAGTT
>CAYZFG010000053.1:0-18525 GCA_964477665.1 uncultured Staphylococcus sp. | reverse complement strand
CTTGCCGACCGTCTGCTCGAATATACCGACACCGTAGCCGGAAAAGACCTCCAGGCTCAGGTGCTTGACGATATGGATCTTGAACGTGAACGCGGTATTACAATCAAGAGTCATGCCATACAGATGAATTACCGTCTTGACGGTGAGGACTATACCCTGAACCTTATCGACACCCCGGGACACGTGGATTTCTCTTACGAAGTGTCGCGCTCCATTGCGGCCTGTGAGGGCGCTCTCCTTATCGTGGACGCCTCGCAAGGTATTCAGGCTCAGACTATTTCCAACCTCTACATGGCTATCGACAATAACCTTGAGATTATCCCGGTAATAAATAAGGTAGACCTCGACAGTGCCAAGCCTGAGGAAGTGGAGGATCAGATCGTAGACTTGCTCGGTTGCGATCCCTCCGAGATTATCCGTGCAAGCGGCAAGACCGGTGTGGGTATCCCCGAGATTCTCGAAGCAATCGTGAAGCGTATACCGGCGCCCGTGGGTGATCCCAAGGCTCCGCTGCAGGCGCTGATATTTGACTCGGTGTTCAATCCGTTCCGCGGTATCATTGCTTATTTCAAGATCGTCAACGGTACTATCCATAAAAATGATTTTGTAAAGTTCGTGGCTACCGGTAAGGAGTATAATGCCGACGAAATAGGTATCCTCCGCCTCGATATGCAGCCCCGCGACGTGCTCTCAGCCGGTAACGTAGGTTATATAATTTCCGGTATCAAGACCTCCAAGGAAGTGAAGGTGGGCGATACTATCACCCATGTAGAGCGTCCTTGCTCGGAGGCCATCGACGGATTTGAGGAAGTGAAGCCTATGGTGTTTGCGGGCGTGTATCCCATTGAGACTGAAGACTTTGAAAACCTCCGCTCCTCGCTTGAAAAACTACAGCTCAACGACGCGTCGCTCACATTCCAGCCCGAGTCGTCGATGGCGTTGGGATTCGGTTTCCGCTGCGGATTCTTAGGATTGCTCCACATGGAAATCGTGCAGGAGCGACTTGGCCGCGAGTTTGACATGGATGTCATCACCACCGTGCCCAACGTAAGCTATCGTGTATATGACAAGCATGGCAACATGACCGAGGTCCACAATCCCTCCGGACTGCCCGAGCCTACCCTCATCGACCATATCGAGGAGCCTTACATACGCGCATCCATCATCACCGCAGCCGATTATATCGGCCCGATTATGACACTCTGCTTGGGCAAGCGCGGCGAACTCGTAAAGCAGGAGTATATCTCCGGCAACCGTATGGAGATGATTTTTGACATGCCTCTGGGCGAAATCGTGATTGACTTCTACGACAAGCTCAAGAGCATCTCGAAGGGTTACGCATCATTTGACTACCATCTCCATGACTTCCGCGAGTCAAAGCTCGTGAAGCTCGACATACTGCTCAACGGCGAGAGTGTGGATGCCCTTTCCACGCTTACCCATGTGGACAATGCCGTGTCATTCGGCCGCCGCATGTGTGAGAAACTGAAAGAACTTATCCCCCGCCAGCAATTTGACATCGCCATTCAGGCAGCTATCGGTGCCAAGATTATTGCCCGCGAGACCATCAAGGCCGTGCGTAAGGACGTGACAGCCAAGTGCTACGGCGGCGACATCTCGCGTAAGCGCAAGCTCCTTGAAAAGCAGAAGAAGGGTAAGAAGCGCATGAAGCAGATCGGCTCGGTAGAGGTGCCGCAGAAGGCATTCCTCGCAGTGCTCAAACTCGATTAATCACTCTCCGGTTATATGGAAATATTACTTATCATAATAGCCGTGGCTTCGGTCGCGGCTTTGGTCTTTTTTTACATGCAGCTTGTGCAGGCTCGTGCCGCCCGCACTGCGGCTGAGAATGCGGCTACTGAAGCCACACGAAAGACTGAAGAATCAGCATCGAAAGCTGAAACGCTTGCTGCCGAACTTGCACAGTCGCGCAACAACGAGGCCGCGCTCCGTGCCACCGTTCAGGCTGCGGAAGCTAATGCTCAACGGCTCATCGAGGAGCGCGATGGCGCCCGTAAGGAGCTTGCTGACGTCAACGAGCGGCTCGGTGATGTTCAGAAAGAAAATTCCGCCCTCACCACTCGCCACGAGATGCTTGAACGTCAGTTTGCCGAGATGCAATCAGCTGCCGAAGAGCGCTTTAAGAATCTCGCTAATGATATTCTCAATAATAATTCCGCTACCTTTAAGCAGCAGAATGAGGAGCGACTGACTGAAATACTCAACCCGCTGCGCGACCAGATAGAGGAATTTAAGAAAAAGGTCAATGATACCTATAACGAAGAGGCGCGCGAACTTTTTTCGCTCAAGGAGCGGCTTAAAGACCTGCGCGAACTCGGCGAGATGATGGGACGCGAGGCCAAGCAACTCAGTGGGGCACTGCGCGGTAACACGGGCGTGCAGGGCCAGTGGGGTGAAATGGTTCTTGAAACTATCTTGGAGCAATCAGGCCTTCGCAAAGGTTATGAATATGATGTGCAGGTGACCCGCGACGATGATGGGCGTGTGCTCACCGGCGAAAGCGGATCACGCATGCGCCCCGACGTGGTAGTGCGCTATCCCGACGGGCGACGCGTGGTGATTGACTCCAAGGCTTCTTTGACCGCTTTCCTGCGCTACTCTTCGGCCACCGATGATGCCGAGCGCGCGGCAGCCGGCAAGGATCATGTGGCCTCAGTCCGCCGCCATGCCGATGCTCTTGCCACAAAGAAGTATTCCGATATTATGGGTGACGGAACAGTGGACTTCGTGATGATGTTTATCCCCACCGAGGCTGCTTATATGGCTGCCATGCGCATTGACCCCGGTCTGTGGCAGCACGCCTATAACAACCGTGTGCTCATCGTTTCGCCGAGCCATCTCGTGTCGGCGCTCAAGATTATCGAGCAGTTGTGGCGCCGCGAGCAGCAGACGGCCAACGTGGTGAAAATCGCTCAGGAAGCTGCAAAGATGTATGATAAGTTTGTCAACTTCGTCAGCGACCTCCAGACCATCGACAAAAATCTTACCGCCACCCGCAAGAGTTATGACGAGGCTATGAAGAAACTGTCGACCGGTACCGGTAACCTCGTGCGCCGCGCTGAGAATCTCCGTGCCCTCGGAGTCAAGGCCGAGAAGGAACTTCCCAAATCTATTATCGACGAAATGAAATCTGACGCCGAGTCGGCCGGCATGTTGCCCGACAACGAATAATGAAACGCTACTACACCTACCTGCTTTTTGCCGCCATATTGTTTACATTCCTTCCGTGGCTCGGTGATACCCTTTTCAATACCAAGGGGGAGCCGCGTGAAGCTATCGTGGCCTTGTCGATGATTAACTCCGGCGACTATGTTTTACCCACAAGTTGTGGCGGCGACATCCCTTACAAGCCTCCATTTCTTGCATGGCTGATAGTGGCTTGCTCGTGGCTCACGGGTGGCGTAAATGAAATTTCGGCTCGAATGCCGTCAGCTCTCGCCACAATATTTATGGCTGCGGGATTCTATCTTTTCATATCGCGCCGATATGATGACCGCGGCAATGCCCGCCTTGTGGCGTTGCTTTCCACTGCCGTGACTGTCACTTCATTTGAGGTATTTCGCGCTGCAACTGCTTGCCGCGTGGATATGGTGCTGACTGCATGTATAGTAGGCTCGATATTGCTGTTCAACCGCCGCAGGGAGAAGTGCGGAAAGCCGTCTGTCTCGATTTTCGGGCTGATTCTGATGGCTTGCGCGGTGCTTACTAAGGGACCGGTGGGCATGATTTTGCCGTGCCTCATTCTCGGAATCTATTTCCTGCTCCGGGGTGACAATTTCTGGCGTGCTTTCGGAGTGCTTGCTTTCAGCGGCATACTGTCGCTCGCCGGTTATGCTGCGTGGATGTACTTTGCTTTCCGGCAAGGTGGACAGCAGTTTGCCGACCTCGTATGGGAGGAAAACATCGGCCGCATGACGGGCACGATGACCTACGAGAGCCACGTCAATCCCTTCTATTACAACTTTATAACCATCATTGCAGGCATGGTGCCCTATACTCTCGCTGCACTCATGGGTCTCGCCGTGGTGAAGTGGCGGGGAATTAGCCTCAGGAAGACGTGGGAAACGCTGACGAGACTTCAGCCTGTAAGTTTGCTGTCGCTGACCGTGGTGATAGTGACCCTCATCTTCTACACAATTCCCGCGAGCAAGCGCAGTGTATACCTGCTGCCGCTATATCCATTCCTCAGTTATTTTACCGCCCTCATGCTCATAGAGATAACCTCGCGCTCACGGAGAATCATTTCGATATACTCCGGATTGTTAGCCACGCTTGCGATATTGGCTGCTATAGTGACAATAGTGGTTAATGCGGTGCCGGTAATGGAGTGGTTTTCAGTCATGAAGGCTGACACGGCTATGTATCTCAACGCTCTATACGAGTGGCCGGTTTCGTTTGCCGGATGGATATGTATCGCACTTGCCTGCGTGGCCGGTTTCTACACATTTCGTGCAATACGCAGCGGTGATAAACGAGAAGTGATGGGGTGGGGGATTGCCTCGACTTTTGCCCTCTATTGGGTAATGTCATCGACCATTCAACCAGCAGTGCTCAGCAGCAAGAGCGACTTACGGTTTGCTCGGGAGATAGAACGCTTCTCAGCCGGTGATGAGCCTGTATATCAGTTTATTTCTGACGGGATGTTGCGCTATTACACAGCGGGCTTTTATCTCAACGACCGCATCGTGCCCATTCAGGGCCGAGAGCCGCATCAGGGCTACGTGATGGTGAATGATCCTGATATGGAAGAATTTATGCGTGAGTATGGCGAGAAATACAAGTTATCGCAAGTATATCACTCCGATGTAAAGAGTTGCGATACACGCCGCCCTGTCACGATCTATTACTTCACTTCCGATTTACGGTAAGCTCCCGGCGGCACGCCGCGCGAAGCCTTGAAGCATTTACCGAAATAGTTGATGTCGGCAAATCCGCAGTCGTAGGCTATCTCCTTGATTGAGCGGTCAGTCTGGGTCAACATTCTTTCGGCCTGGTTCAGACGGCTCTCGCGGATAAACTCGGCGGGCGACACACCCATCATTGATTTCATCTTGCGGTTGAGGCTGCTGCGGCTCATCGCTACGGCCGCGGCCATGTCATCTACGGTTACTGACGGATTGGCAATATGTTCGGCCACAAATGCCGTGACGCTTTCCATCAGCGCCTTGTCCTCGTCGGTCAACGGAAGATTCTCCACTTCACGAGCGGGAGTTGATTCCGTCGCGTCGTTACCCTCAGCTTCAGCAGTGTCAGCCGGAGCCGACTTCACCACGCTCAGATAAGCGTTGAGAATCTCGCGCTGTTTCCGCTTCATTGCGCGGATGTAGGCCACAATCCATATACAAGCGCCTATGAAAAGCAGAGCGAGCAAGGTATAAAGCACTTTGGCAGTGGTAGTTTCCCAGAATGTGGGAGTGACGATTATCGTGATGCTGTCAGTGCGGTCGATAATGCTGCCGGCGGGAGAGGAAGCACGCACTTCGAGAGTGTACTCGCCGGGAGCAAGGTCAAGAAGTGTAAGGGAATTTTGGTGTCCGAGATTGACCCACTCGTCATTGCCGAGCTTAACGGAATACTCTATATCGTCACTGCCGGTGAAGTCGAGTGCGGCAAATTTCACGGTGAGATTGCGCTCCCGTTTTCCCAATACTATCGAATCGGTTCGGGCCGAGAGCAGTCGCTCGGGGGCGCCCTCAATAGATGCGGCCGTAAACATTACCGGCGGAACCGCAGCATTTTTCATCACAGTATCTACCGCCACCACTACGGCGCCCGAGTCATGGCCGAGAAGCCAACGGCCGTCAGCAGTAATCACTGGTGAAGCATCGGTAAATTTCAGCCTGTCGCCCCAATACCATTGACCGTAGACCATCTTGCGGCCCGTAGCGGGATTGTAGAGATACAGGCGATTGTTGGAGGTGACTACATACCACCCTTTATATGGTGTTTCAGCAACCGCGAGAGCCACATCGGTAAGACCCGCAGCGGCATTGTGGTGGGTAAAAATCCAGTCGTCAGGTCGATCAATAGCTGCGGGAACGGCAATATTCACACCATCACTTTCCGTAGCCACGAGTATTGTGCCGTCGCTTGCCACGGTGACATCCATCACGGCAATATTTCCAAGCGATGACGCTATGCCGGGACGGCTTGAAAGCAGCGATGCCCTCAGGCTGTCGGCCTTGGCCGTGCGCGTGTCAAGTACGAGCAGACCGGAGGTGGTCGACGCGAGAAGCATTGTATCACCGGCCTCGGCGATATGCCTTACTAATCGAGCCTCTTCTGGATATCCTTTCTTATGGTCCAGACGTATAAAGTCAGGATTCGTTGCTGACTGGTCGGGGCAATACATGAGACCGTTGCCCATGGTCGCAATCCACATCCCGCCGCGAGAGTCAAAGTGATAATCGTAGACGTAACCTAAATCAAAATGATCTATCGTGAAATCACCGGCTGCCAAAGGTGTAAGGCGGAAAGCTCCGTCGGGCTTTGAGCCAAGCCATATAGTGCCGCCAGGAGCCTGAGCCACAGCGTAAACAGGTACTCCGAATCGGGCAAATGAAGTAGTCAGTTTCCCGTTTTTGTCAAGATACTTCTTTTCACCTCCCGGGGCAGTGACCGAGACGGCCAGCGCGTCGCTCTCTGAAAGCCATATCCTCCGTGACGCATCAATCATGGATGTACGCACCTGAGATTTTTCGCCGGTTTTAATCATGGAGTAGGGGCGATGTGACATCACTATACGGTGAGCGCCCTCCGAACTGCGGGCCCACACGTTTCCGGCATTGTCGGTAGTGCAATAATACATCGAGCCCGGGGCAGTATCTATGCTTGCATGGACGGTGAACGGGCCGTCATTGCCGGGTGCTGACACGATCTTACCGTCGCGGGTTATGAGCCATATTGTCCCTAAGGAATCCACCCTCGACATAGCCACATCCTGAATGCGGTAAGGCCCCACATCACCGAGTTGCTTGGTGGAGCGGGGACGGTATTTCACGGCGGGCATTTCGTCGAGAAGCCGTGTGCCCGTGATATTCTCTTCGTCGGGGATAAGTATATATTTTCCTTCTTTGGTGGACAGTACAATTTCTTTTCCGGCCGTGGGAAGATTCTGCCGGAGCACAAATGGCTCTCCTATCTCCTTTTCAATCAGGGAGTGAAGGTCAGTGAAACGGAAAGTGTGGACATCAAACAGCGATATGCGGTCGTCGATGCGGCACAGAAGATTTCCGCGAGGCGACAGATGCAGATCGCTGATACGATTGGAATATCGGAAAGCCTCGTCGTTGAAGTCAGGGCGGAGCGTCACGAATTCCTTACCGTCAAAACGGTTGAGGCCGTTCCAAGTCCCTATCCAGATGTAGCCGTCGCGGTCCTGCACGATTCCCTTGACCAGTCGCTGCGAAAGCCCCGAGTCCTCATCATACGTGGTCACGGTGCTATATGCTTGACTTACAGCGTCAAGCGCGATCAGTATATAGATTAGAATTACGGCTAAACTTCTCATTGTGTTGCAAAGATAGCCAAAAAGATGAAACGAGCAAAAAAAATCGGCCCGACATCATTCGCATGAAGTCGGGCCGACCAACCTTAATAATAACTTATCTTATTACAATCTTTTCTACTTTAACATTTCCTGCATCGTCGCGGAGACGGATGATATTTACACCCTTGGCGGGACGATCGAGGCGTATACCGTTGAGGTTATAGATACCTTCTACAGTGAAGTTGCCTTCAGCTTCTACAGCTACGAGTCCGGAGGGGGTGGTCACGGAAGCTTTCTCGCTGAGACCGCCGAACTCGTTGACAGCCTGGACGAAATAACCGGCGGGCTTATCGGCATTGACATCTACTGAAGGTTCGGTTGTGATGGCTTCTACCTTGTCGTTGTGAGTTACTACATAGCAGATAGCGTAGTCAACGGGTTCCCAGCTGATTGTACCGTTTTCGAGCGAAGCTACGGGCTTAGCGCACTCTTCAGTCTTCACTACGGGTTCCCAGTTGTCAGAACCTGAAAGTACATTCTTTACAGTGTACTCGGCAGCTTCCTCGTCAGTGAGATGGTTCTTGGCTTTACCGTATACCTTGTTGTCGTTTTCGTCAGTGCGGTAGTAAGTATCGCGACGCTGAGAGAGGTCTACGGGGTTGCCGTTGCCGTCGGTAGTATTCCAGTCGGCCCAGATTACAGGCAGACCGCCCATGGTTTCATACCAGCCGGTAGCGGGGATGGTCACTTCGGCGCGGGTGTTGAGGAATACAGTCTTGGGGAAGTTGTGCCAGGGACGGCCGAGCCATACCGAGGTTTCGCTGGGCACGCCGGGAGCAGTGATGGTACAGTTGTTGAACACATAGCCCCATTCTACGTCAGCAGCATGAGAGGGAGCCACGATGTAACCGCCGCTCTTGCGGGTGATGTAGAGGATAGTGTTGTCGATGTAGATGTCACCGCTGTTGTAGATGAAGTCTACAGCACCTTCGATGAACGAGTTGCGCACGTAAGCACGGTAGTGAGAGTTGGAAGGAGTGATCCACGTATCCTGATAAGAGAGCATCGCTACATTATTGAAGATAGTGCGGTCGCCTGAAGTGTTGAGGGCGAGAGCCTGAGGACCGCTCTGCTGGATGTGGCCGTGAGAGTTCTCAAGAGTGATGTTCTCGAAGAGACAGTCGTTGGAGTAGATGGTGATGGTAGCGCCGTCGCTTGTAGAGTACGGGCCGCTGGTGCGGTCATCGAGGATCACGGCTTTGTCGCGGTCCTGACCGATGAAGTGGAGCATGGGCTTGTTGGCGGGGATGTTGACATGACCCTTGTATTCGCCATTCTTCACGAAGATGAGCCAGGGCTTGATGCGGTCAGCAGGAGCGGCATCGACAGCTTCCTGAATAGAAGCATAGTCGCCTGAGCCGTCGGCAGCGATGATGCAGTCATATACGCGGGCTTCGGGACGTACACGTTCCATAGTGGTGAACTTAGAGGTCAAGGCAGCGCAAGGATTGCCTGAGCGGTCTACCACAGCACCGGCGGGAAGAGAGAAGGTGTAGGTGGTGGCGTAGTCAAGGCTGGTGTAGGGATATACCACGCTCTTGCCGCTTACGCGGGGAGTGAGCACGTTGCCGTTGAGGGTGGCGTCGCCGGTTCCGAGCTTGATTTTCTCATCGAAGGTCACGATGATAGAGCCGGTAGCTGAAGCGCCGGTTTCACCGTCGGCGGGGATTACGTTGACAATCGAGGGAGCGGTGTTGTCGTCGGCAGCGTCCTTATTGGCGAGTACGAAGATTTCAGCGATAGCGAGACCGTCGTAGTCAGTGGCGTTACCTACAAGGGGAGAGTTGCGGTCAGGCATGAAGCGTACCCATACGCGCTGAGCATTGGCAGCGTCGGCGGGCAGGGCTACTTCCTTGGAAGTCCAGCCGGGAGCGAGCTCGTAAGTATCTACGGTAGTGAAGTTGGTACCGTCGATACTGTACTGCATGTTGTTGATCGAATAGGAATTGTACTGTATACCTAAGGCAGCTGCTACGGTAATGTCGCTGTAGCCTACGGTAGAGAACGAGATCTCGAAGTAGAGATTTTCGCTGCGGAGCTTCCAGATACGGGCTGCCCACTTGCCGTTTTCAGCGCCGTTGCTGATACCGCGGGTGAGCCAGGTCTTGGTATTGCCTTCGGGGTCACGGAGAGAGAGCAGACCGGCATTGTCGGTTTCATCCTTGTAGTCAGCTGCGCGCTCGCCGGCGGGCTGGTCGTAGTAGAGGTCCCAACCTACGATGTAATCGCAAGCGGCAAATTCAGCCTTGAGATTCTTCTCGCTGTCCATTACCACGTCGCGGGTGGGAGCGGTAGTGTTGTCTTCCCAGTTGGTGAAGGTAAGGATGCGGTTGTTGAAGGTAGAGAGGCGCACTTCGGTCCCGGCTTCGTAGTAGTGAACGCCGTCTACGATGTGACCTTCGGGAGCAAACTGTACGAGATTAGTGTTGGCACCGCCCACGAGTTCGAGGTTGAGGGCGTATACATCATTCTTATCATAGTTGGCCACGAGGTGAGTGTCAGCCTTGATGTCAAATGTGTAGGGATTTTCGGTTGATACAACCTTGCCGTCAGCGTCGGTCCACGAGGTGAAGTGGTAGCCGAAGTTTTCGGTGGTGGATACAGTCAGGCGGGTGCCTTCGTCAAATTCGTTACCGGCGGGTGCGCAAGAGAGGGCTCCGGCGCCTTCCATTGCAGAAGAGAGGGTGAATGAGTAAACGGGAACGGGAAGAACCTGACCGTTGGCAACGCCGTAGAGAGTGAGGTCAGCAAATCCCATTTCCTTGTTGCTGGCCAGAGACTTGATGTAGATCACAACTGTAACAGCCTCAGATGAAGCCTCAAAACCTGTGATGGCCTCATTGAAGTGCGACACATTGTCACCTGAGCCGCTGCGCTCGGGGTTGAGATCATTCTTGATAATGACTGATTTGTCGCCCTGACGTACCTCAAGACCGATCTTACCGCCGCCTGTGCCATGCTTGCTGGCCTGGAATGCAAATGCGGTGGGCTTGAAGGTAATGCCGCGCTTGGGGATGACGGTCATGATGAGAGCGTCGTCCTCGGTGTTTTCTGAGCCGTTGTTGTTTGACGGCTTGAAGAGAGTCTGGTTAGAGCCACCGGATACAGTTCCGACCTTAGATATAGTAAGACCTTTACCGATTGCGAGCTCGTATACACCGAATACGTCGGGCATCGAGGCGGTAGCTGTAGTCTGGGGAGTGGTCGAGCCCATGGGCCAGAAGAAGTCCACATCGGCATTGTTTACCGAAGCGAGCTCATCGGCTTTCTCGGCAGAGATGGAGATGTTGCGGAGATTCCAGTTGGTCATGCCCGAAGCTGGGAGAAGGCGCACGAGGACATTTTCCTTGTTATTAGCCGATAGAGCTACGGTGCGGTCCTCATACTGGAACCAAGCACCTGAAGTGTTCTGAGAGCCGGCGTCGATCCAAGTCTGGCCGCCGTCGGTCGACACTACCATCTCTACAGGTGTAGCAGTATTGTTACCGGGAGCGATAGCGTAGGTGATGGTTACATCCTTGTATCCCACGGTGGGGAAAGAAAGCTGATAGTAAACCTTGTGGTTTTCAGCGTTGGTGAAGTCGGCTGAGCCGTTCTCAGCGGTGTTGGAGTTGTCGAGACGGAGCACCTTGGTTTCCCAGCCGTTGCAAAGCTGCCAGAAGCGGTTATCGCTGTAGGCTGACAATACATAGTCGCTTGCGTTGCCGGCTGTTTCCTCAGGGAGAATCGAGGGAATGTTTTCCTTAGACCATCCGGTCACTTCCTGAAATTCCAGAGAAGTGTCGGGTGTATAAAGAAATTGCTTGTCGCCGAGGTCGGTTACGGCATAACCTGT
This sequence comes from uncultured Staphylococcus sp., assembly GCA_964477665.1. GTDB lineage: Bacteria > Bacteroidota > Bacteroidia > Bacteroidales > Muribaculaceae > Duncaniella. The sequence goes on along the minus strand of CAYZFG010000053.1, from coordinate 7,120 downwards.
CTCGAAAGTCCACGAGGCGAGGTTTTCAGCACCGGCCTGCACTGCCGTGGCGCATATTGCGAGTGCGCCGGCGGCTGTGAATAATGCTTTTTTGTTCATGGGTTATATATTAATATTAAGGTTAAGTTTTCAGAAGCGGATTTTGCTTGAAGTCATGGAGCCGTCGGCGTGGAGGTCACATTTGATATATACGTTACCTGCTGCGGGAGCGGTTACAGCCATGCCCTGAATGTTGTAGTAAGTGCTTGATACTACGCTTTCAGCATCGGCAGCTACGTCGGCGATACCGGCGGGATCTTCAGCGGCCATAGCGTAGCCGTGGAATTTCACGTCAGAGAGGCATATAGTCTTGCCGCTGGCCTTGCCGTTGTACCAGGGATAGAAGCGGAGGCGGAGCGACTTGCCCTCGGTGAGCTTGATTACGGGCTGTACCTTGCCGTCCTGCATGTTGTTGGCGGGCATCTTGGTCATCGAGAAGATCATGGTAGCGTTGGAGAAGTCGTCTTCGGTAGAGTACCACACGTGTACACACATACCGTTGCCACCGCAACCGCATACGAAGTAGCTGATTTCGTCGATATTGATGTCGGTGCCGGTGGGAGCGGTGATACCGAATTCGATGTAGCGGGTCGATACTTCATCGATCTCACCGTCGGGCCAGTTGTCACCCTCGATGAGGTTACGCTGGGTCTTGCGCGATGCGTCAAAGCCGGTATAGTCGGGCCAGATAGTGCTGGCGTTGGGGTTGGCATAGCGCTGTACATACATTTCGTGCCAAGATTCGGGGATAACGGTCACAGGGCCTTCGGTCACGCACTCGTCGTTGCTTTCAAGGCGCCAGTAAGCTGACACTTCAGTGCCGCCGCTGAGCTGTACTCCGGTCACGGTCACGGGGATTTCGAGGCTCTTGTCGCCGGCCTTTACGGTTACGGTTGCAGAGTTGACACCTTCGTTTTCGATGGGCATCTGAGCGTAGAAGCGCTGGATGAGAGTGCCGCCGTTGTAAGCTACAGAGAGGCTCTGCTTCCAGTCGCTCTGGTCAGTCGACACCTTGAGGTTGCCTGAGGCAGAGATAGTTACATTTCCTGCCGCGGGGGTGAGATCAAAACCGGTTACCATAAACTCCTTGGTCATCGACTGGCCCTTGTAGCCCTGACCGAGGTCAGCGCTGTTGGGGGTGATGGAGAGTTCGCTTGTAAGGTGGATGTACTCGCTAAGAAGACCCTGCTCCTGGCAGAGCTGAGCGAAGCGGCGGGCGATGAGAGCGGCTCCGGTTGCGCTGAGGTGGGTAGAGCCATCGCCGTCACCTAAGATAGCGTGGCAATCCTTGTCGCCGTAGCTGAGATAGAGGTCGGCGGTAGCTGAGGTGAGGTCTACGAAAGGTACGTTCATTTCCTCGGCCACGAGCTTCATCTGATAAGTGTAGTCCATCGAGTGATCGTCAGCACCTACCTTGCAGCCGGTTTTGACACCGGTAGAGGTGAGCATCGAGTAGCTGTCGCCGAGGTCGTGACGGCCGTTGCGGCGGATAGTGTTGCCTGAGAAATACATGCGGCAGATACCACCTACTAATATAGGTGTACAGCCGGCTTCGCGAGTCTCGTTGACATACTTGCGGAGATATTCTTTATAAGTGGTGTTGGGGCAGGTACCGCGGTAGTCGGTAGCGGCAGCTTCGGCATCATTGCCCTGAGCGGTGTAGTAATCTTTTACTTCGTTACCGTCCATACCGCCGTTTTTCTCGTCGTTGTGGGCAAACTGTATAAGCACGATGTCGCCCTCCTGCATCTGTTTCTTTACTGAAGTCCAGTAGGGAGCTTCCTGATAGAAACTTTTGCTTGACGAGCCGCTCTTTCCGCGGTTGTTTACCTCGATGCCTTCGAGAAACTGCTGGAGATACTGGCACCAGCCGCGGGTCACGGTAGCGTTTTCGTCATAATTGGCCATTGTGGAGTCACCTACGGTGTGCACCTTCTTAGCCTCAGCAGTGGAAAGTCCGCCAAGGGTGAGGGCGGCCGCTGCGATTAAGGTTGAGATTCTTTTCATGGAAAATTGGTTATGGTATTTGGTTAAATTTGTGTCATGGTTCACGATAGCAAAGTTACTCAATCGCCTGCGATTCCTATGGTGAAAATGGTTAAAAGGATGGTAAAATCGGCTCAGAGCCCTTATTTTTGGGGTAAAAATGAGGATTTGACGCAATTTTTCTATCCTTTCATAGCTCGGTTTTAAAATTTTCACTAAATTTGCGTCGAAATTCACACCGGGATTTTCCCGTTGCCACTTGTTAATAGTTGAAACGATTAATAAAATTTAACAAGCGAAAATGAGAGAATATCCGAAGTTAATTAGTACTTTTGTAGGCTTTTTGGAAACATGGCCCGGATTCGAGATCCCCACCTGTTTTTTGAAGATATGATCAGAATTGGTGAATGATTTTGAAGGTACATAGGTAACACTAAGAAAAACAACAATAAGCTTTAAACCCAAAATTCTCGTGCGATGCGCATAATTGTAAGAGGACTTTTATTGATTATCGCTGCAGTCTTCGGTACGTTGACTGCCGGCGCTCAGTCCGTGGGTGTCAAGACTAATCTTTTATCAGATGTCGCACTCAGTCCCAATCTTGGATTAGAGGTCAAGGTCGCTCCCAAGTGGACCGTTGATCTCTCGGGTAGTCTCAATGCCTGGACCGTCGACGGTCGCAAGTGGAAGCACTGGCTCGTGCAGCCCGAGGCTCGCTACTGGTTTTGCGAGGCTTTCTCCGGCCACTTCCTGGGCGCTCATCTGCTAGGCGGCCAGTACAACCTTGGAAATCTCGACTTAAACTTCAAGTTTCTCGGCACTGACTTCTCCCGTCTGCGCGACCATCGCTATGAGGGTTGGGCCGTGGGAGCCGGTATCGCCTACGGTTATGCGTGGGTGCTCGGGCGCCACTGGAATCTTGAAGCGGAGATTGGGGTAGGGTATGTCTACACTCAGGCCGACAAGTACACCTGCGCCGAGTGTGGTCGCGCCATTGCCCGCAAGGTGCCTCACCACTATGTAGGCCCCACCAAGGCGGCCATCAATATCGTATACCTTTTCTAATCCTGTCAATTTCAAGCAATGAACATGAAGAGACTTTTTCTTGCGTCGGCTGTCGCCGCTACCGCTCTCGCCGCTCTGGCCGACATGCCTAAAATCGACGGGGTTGAACGCATTACCTCTACCCGCGTCGACTCGGCTTTCGTGCTGATGATGGATGTCAACGCCCGCGCCGTCAATCCCGGCCGCGATCGCGAGCTGCTGCTCACTCCGGTGCTCCGCGCCACTGACGGCAGCGATTCCATCACGCTTCCCGCCGTGCTCATCGCCGGGCGCAACCGCTATTTCTCCCACCTTCGTAATAATAATGTGCCTGCCGGCGACAAGATGCTCCGCGGCGGCTCAAGCGAGGTGTATTCTTACCGCTACTCAGCTCCCTGGCAGCCGTGGATGGACCACAGCGAAGTGACCTTCATCACCACGGGCGCCACCTGCTGTGAGGCTCCCAAGCTCGTGGCCGAGACTCCGGCCGTGCGCCACGACTACGGTCAGCCCCGCCTCGAATATCCGGTGATGAACGTAGCCCTCACCGGCGACTCGGCCATCACGGTTGAGGCCAAAGGCTCGGCATTCGTCGACTTCGTGGTCAACCGCACCGAGCTTAAGCCCGACTATCGCGGCAACCGCGCCGAAATCGAGAAGATACTTAAGTCAATCGACCTCGTGGCCAACGACCCCGAGGCCATCATAACCGGCATCACCATAAAGGGTTACGCTTCGCCCGAAGGTCCGTATGCCAACAACGTCCGCCTCGCTATGGGCCGTACCAACACGCTCAAGGAATACGTCAGCGCCGAGTGCGAGCGCCGCGGCTACGGATTGGCTCCCGGCGTGATAGGCTACGACTATGAGCCCGAAGACTGGGAAGGCCTCATCGCATGGCTGGAAACCAATGAGATAGCCAACCGCGACGCCATCCTCGCCATCGCCCGCGACACCTCGCTCGAACCTGACCCCCGCAACACCAAGATTCAGACCCTCTATCCCGAGCAATACGCCTTCCTGCTGCGCGAAGTCTATCCGGCCCTCCGCCACTCTGACTACACCGTGCGCTACAATATCAAGACCGGTATCGACGTGGTGCGCCTCAAGGAAATGTTTGAGGTCACTCCCGAGCGCCTCCGCCCGGTCGACTTCTACCTCGTGGCCCGCACGTATCCCGAGGGAAGTCCTGAATATCAGCGCGTAATGCTCAAAGCCGCCGACGTGTACCCCGACGATGAAGAAGCCGCCATCAACGCCGCCAACATCTACATGACCCGCGGCGACCTCACCTCAGCCGCTCCCTACGTGACCAAGGTGGGCAAGACGCCCGCAGGACTCTTCACCAAGGCCAACTATGCCGCCCGCACCGGCGACCTCTATCAGGCCGAAGCCCTCCTGCAGTCGGCCGTAAATCAAGGCTATGAAGCCGCCGAGGCAGCCCTCGCCGAAGTGCGCGCCCTCATCGCCCGCGACCCCGTAGAATACCTTATAGAGCGATAATAATCAAGCACACAAATATTTATAACCAATAATCTATTAATCATTTATGAAGAAAACCTATCTTTTTGGAGCTATGCTCCTGGGCCTCTTCGCTACGGGATGTAGTTCCGACGATCTGATGGCACCCGATGAAAATCAGGTAATGGAAAAGGATCAGACCTTCTTCGTCAGCATGAATATTCGCGGTGATTCCGCCGACGGTTCTCGTGCTGCCGCTGATAACGGCGAACCTAACCAGGGTACTGATTTCGAAGACGGTTCTCACAGTGGCGAAGATGATCCCATTCCTGCCGAGAATCTCATCAACAATGCTTATTTCGTATTTTATGATGCCGACGGCAACGTGGTAGGCGACATTGTCCCCGTAGAACTCGATGACTCTCACCTCGGTACAGTACCCACTCCCGACGGTACTGTAGAAAAGGTCTACAAGTCAGTTGTACCCGTAAGTGTGAAGAAGGGTGAGAAGAAACCCGCTCAGGTTATCTGCTACATCAACCCCATCTCTCCCTCTACTCTTCAGAACCCCCTCAACGTCATCCAGACTATCTCGCGTACTGCTACATGGTCAACCATCGGCGGTGCAAGCACCAAGTATTTCGCTATGAGTAACTCGGTGTACTACCCCCGCAAGGATGGTGAAACTGTCGGTCTTGCTCCCGATAATGCTCTTCCTCAGGTGGCTGTAAAGATCCCCGAAACTTATCTCTACACTACCGAGAAGGCTGCTGAAGATGCTCTTGGCACTGAGAATACGCTCAATATCTATGTAGAGCGTTACGCTACCAAGCTCTCTTTCAAGGCTGTAGATCCCACCAACTACGTCACCGCTACTCGCGTGTATGACCTTACCGCCGAGAATCCTCTTGCCACTACAAGCATGAAGACCCAGCTCGTTACCCTCAGCTTCGTTCCCCAGTATTGGGCAGTCAACGCTGAGTCTAACCGCTCTTACGTCATCAAGTCGTTCCGTCAGGAATCAGAGAAGGGTGAGGTGCTTGCTGACAACTTCACTTTCGGCTCACTCAACGCTTACCTCAACCCCGCCAATTATGTAGAGGCTACCAATAGTTGGGATTACACCTCCGGTTCAGTGCTTTCAACCAATAACCGCTGGGTATGGAATAACCCTGACCTCCACCGTTCGTTCTGGGGCATGTCGCCCGCTTACTTCACTCAGGAGTATCCCGAAGTATCTTCTGACCTCAAGAACCTCAATGTAAACCAAAAGTATATCTCTTACAACGAACTTAAGGGTGGCATGGGCTTCGCTGCCAATAACACTACTCCCCAGTATTTCCGCGAAACTACCGTAGGTGCCCGCGCTCTTAACTCCAAGAACCCCAACGCCGCTGTAGCTTCCGTAATCTACGTGGGTCAGTATAAGCTCAAGCTCGGTAATACCGATCTCCCCGAAGGTACAAGCTTCTACACCTATCTCGCCGGTGATGTGCCCGATCCCACTGTGACTGAAGATCGTCCTTACATATATTTTGACACACAAAGAGGCGAGGGCGGTACTACCATGAGCGCTGTGGCCGGCGGTGAGTCAATGCTCCTCCGCTTCTTTGCTCAGAACACTATCCTCTACCGCAAGTCTCTTTCTGACGAAGAAAAGGCTGCCGGTGAATACACCCGTCTTACCATTGCCAAGCCGTCAGATATCAACATGATGGTTGACGCTCTCTCGGTATCGGAAATCAGCGATGCTGTTAAGCTGCGTTACGACGGCAACGACGAGACTTCTCTTAAGCTTCAGAACAATGCCCGCTCGCTCCAGTTCAACAGCGCTGAAGATGCCGCAGGTATCTACATCGTGACCGGTAGCGGTTACATGCAGATCGTAGCTGATGACGTTGACGATGAGAATTTCGATGAGAATACTCAGATCCGTCTTACCGACGCCAACGTCACCCTCATGCGTCAGGTAGGTCTCGCTTACTACTACCTCACCGGCCACGCTTACTTCTCAATCCCCGTGAAGCACTTCGGTTGGTACCGCAACGGTAACGCTCAGAAGAATGCCGAGAAGATCGACTGGAACCGCGTGCGCGTAGGTGACTTCGGTATGGTACGTAACCACAGCTATCAGCTCAATGTATCGGAAATCAAGGGTCTTGCTTCAGGTATCGGCAGCGATGACAATCCCATCGTTCCCCCGTCCAATACTGAAGACTACTACCTTGCTTACTCGGTCAACATCCTTAAGTGGGCTGTAGTTCCCGTTCAGAACGTTAAACTCTAACACACTTTCCCCGGTCACCGGCCATCAACTCCGGTGACCCGCCTAAAAGATACGCCCGGAGGGACTTCCCTCCCTCCGGGATATTTTAAACCTAATTCTATATGCTTCATAACACTTTCCGCAACATATTCCGCCTGATTCCGGCGGCTGTGGCTTTCGGCCTTACTGCGACGGGTTGCTCATCTCTCGTGTATGACGACCTGCCCGAATGTCCCGCGCAGCTCAACGTGAAGTTCCTCTTTAACTATACGCTTGACCGCGGCGAGGTGCTCGGACAAGATTTCGCCGACCAGGTGCGCTCTG
>CAYZFG010000052.1:4070-18582 GCA_964477665.1 uncultured Staphylococcus sp. | reverse complement strand
TAAAATAGAGGCTTTTTCAAATCTGTCAAGTATTTTTAAATGAAAGAGCCGTGACTCTTCCCTAAAAATTTCTCTCAAAAAATTTGGTGGATAAAAATATTGTGCTTACCTTTGCAGTCACAAACGGCGAGATAGCTCAGTTGGTTAGAGCGTCGGATTCATAACCCGGAGGTCCCGAGTTCAATTCTCGGTCTCGCTACGAAAATCTCATCGGCACAAGGATTTGTGCCGATGAGATTTTTTTTAGCGGAGAGCGGAGAGGGGGGGAGCGGAGGGTGGAGAGGGGAGTGATTTAGGAGTGGGGGATTTATCAGGATTAAGCGGGAGGAATCTTGATTAATCATGATAAGGGCAGACGGATGAGGCTCTCCACCCTCCGCTCTCCGCTCTCCACTCTCCACCCTCCGCTCTCCGCTCTCCCCTCTCCACCCTCCGCTCTCCGCTCTCCCCTCTCCACCCTCCGCTCTCCCCTCTCCACTCTACACTCTCCGCTAAAAACAATAATCGCCGGCGCTGCGGGGCAGGTCGGCGGTAACGGGTGGTCGAGGGGATGCGTCAGAGCATCGCCAGGACTGCTTCGTTGCTGGGATTGACTGCGCGGATGCGGCCGCTGGGGTCAATGAGGTAGGAGTTGCAACCGCGGTCGAGGTAGTATTCCTCGGCTATTCGGGTGGCTTCCCGGGGATCGAGATGGATCTGAGTTCCTTCGCTGAGGCCATCGGCTTCGATGATTGAGCTGTAGATGGCTTCACTCGGGTCAACGTTTATGGAGAGTAACTGAAAGTCAGTATTAGAACGAATATCGCGGGCAAGATCATCGTAATTACCTGCGGCAATGCGTGATACAGGGTCGCTACTTGTCCAGAAATTGACCAAAGTCCATTTTCCGTTAAATGAAATCGGGGTACCCGCAGCGGAGTCGGTGATTTCGATTGCGGGAGCACGGAAGCCTTCGGCTGCGCGGACTACCCGGTCGGTGTGAGCTGAAACGGAAATGAGAATTAATGCGAAGAGTCCAAAGAGTGTCGCTGTCTTCTTCATTGTGTCTTCTGTGATGATTTTCGTTTAACTTATGCCGCCGATTTTGACCTCGGACGGCAGTGCCGATTTTCGGCGCTTCGTAATGTAAGACACTGCAAAGGTAGGAATTGTTTAACGGCCAAACAAAAATCGCATTTTTCCCGGAAGAATTTTCAGCCAAATTTCGGCCGAAATTCAACGACTGACTATAATGAGCTTTGCGAAAGTTAATATAAGTTAAAAATATGTTTTATAACATCATTTTGCAACATATCCGGCTTTTTCGAGCAATTTCGGGTCATCGTAGAAATCGGGCGAAAGGATGAAAGAAAGCGTCGCCGAGGGGTGCTTTTCGAGGTAACTTTCCACGATGCGATGGCCTATGAATCGGCCCGCGCGACCGGGTGCCTCGGGGTGGAGAAAAGAGGTCACAGAGTTGGGGCGCACGAGTGTCTCCGTGACAGCCGGATCGGTAGTAAATATCAGGTCACGCGTCACGAGCGACTCCCACGCCGGCTGCTCGTTTTGCTCAAGCCAAGCGTATTCATCGGGTGAATAGCCCAATACATCGCGCTCACTCTCGCCCGTAAGCTGCATTACCGCCTCAACCACAGCACCTTCGCCCACCATGCGCGACAGCGCTGTAGGATACTTGTCGGCCGGCATATACGGGAAGCGCTCGGAGATTACGGCCTCGGCCACGTCGATACCTATGCGCGACGGATCTTTCAATCTGCGCTGATAGTAAGGGAAATAAGCGTAGAAATCGTGGCGCGGTCCCAGATAATGATTCAGGGCGATGTAGACTACGGAGTCGGCCGTAACGATCGACTGATTATAAGGCGACACTATGGTAGCGACCACAGCCGGGGGCTCGGCCGTGGTGAGAGTAGCCACATTATTAAATATAGAGCCTATTACAAGGGCGAGGGAATCAGTCGAGGCAAACTGCTCGGCTACAAATTCATTGTAAGGCTTCCCCTGCAGCGAGGCCAGGTAATCAGCCACGCGCGCAGTGTCGGCGCCCACAATCTTCATCCACAGCGCAGCCGGCGCACCGGCACTCATAAATGCCGCAGAGTCACCGGAGAGAGCAGCCGAGTCGAGGCGCACGATATGGACAGGCTCGGCCGGCGCCTGCGAGCCGGGCGTCCACGAGCAAGCGGCCATAAGGGCGGCCGCGAGCGTACATATAATATATGTGGCGGTATGTTTCATTGTTCAAAATTAACTATTCTTTCGCAATTATTACCACGCCGGGATAAAAAAAGGTGGTTATCGCTACAATACACAACAAATAAATCACTAATTTTGTGGGTTGAACGGCAGAAAAAATTTCCGCCGCCCGAAATAATCATCATCACTATGCCCTCAACGCGCCCCACATCGCTGAAAACGAGAATCGCCGTGACCCTCATGGCGCTGCTCATCGCGTGGCTCTCCCCCACCCCCGCGGCAGCCAAAGGCAAAGCGGTGACGAGCAAGGAATACACCGTGATGATCGACCCCGGCCACGGCGCCCACGATGCCGGAGCACTCGGCGTCAACACCACCGAAAAGGCCATAAACCTTGCCGTGGGACTCAAGCTCGCCCGACTCATCAAGGAGGGGATGCCCGACGCGAAAGTGATAATGACGCGCGACGACGATACATTCGTCACCCTCAACGACCGCGCCAAGATGGCCAACCGCCAGCATGCCGACGTGTTCATATCCATCCACGCCAACTCTGTAGACAAGAAATCGCCCTCACGCAACACCATACGCGGCGCCGCCGTCTACACCTTCGGTCTCGACCGCAGCAACGCCAATCTCTCCGTAGCCATGCGCGAGAATGAGGTGATGAAGCTCGAAGACAACTACTCGGCTACGTATCAAGGCTTTGACCCGTCGTCGACGGAAAGCTATATAATGTTTGACATCGTACAGCACGCCGCTCACGAGCGCTCCGTCACCCTCGCCCACGAGGTGCAGAAAGAGCTGGTAGCCACCGCAGGGCGTAAAAACAACGGCGTGAAGCAAGCCCCCTTCTACGTGCTCGTCTACACCACCATGCCCTCGATACTCGTGGAGCTCGACTTCATCTGCAATCCCGATATGGAGAAATACATGGCAAGCGAAGACGGGCAGAACAAGCTCGCCCGCGCCATCTACAACGGCCTGCGCAACTATCGCGGCACCGGCAAAGCACCCGCCCCCGCGCCCGAAGCCAAGCCCGCCAATCCGGCTCCGAAAGAAACCGTCAAAGACGAGAAACCTGCCGGTGAGGTCCACTACCGCATCCAGTTTACCACCGCATCGCGACCCTTGCCCGCGTCGAGTCCCAAGCTCGCCGGAGTCGACAGCCCCGAGTATTACGAAGACGGCGGGGTATATAAATACACCACAGGGCGCTATGCCTCCCCGGCAGCCGCCCAACCCGACCTGCGCCGCATACGCGAGAAGTATCCCGAGGCTTTCGTAGTGAAAATGCAGGGCGACACAAGAATCAAGTAACAGATAAACACGATCATAATATGAAGAAAATATTCAACCGCGAAGTAATCATAGGCACATCGGTGCTCGTGGCACTCTTAGTGCTCTTCTTCGGCATCAACTACCTCAAAGGTATCAATATCTTCAAGGCCGCCAACTATTATTACAGCACATATACTAATGTGGCCGGCCTGTCACAGTCGGCCCCGGTGACGCTCAACGGCTTCAAGGTGGGACTCGTAAGGGAAATCGAGTACCAGTATGACAATCCCGGCCATATCATGGTGGAAATGAGCCTCAACCGCGACCTGCGCGTACCCAAGGGCACCAAGGCCGTGCTCACCACTGACTTCCTGGGTACATCGACCATAGAGCTGAAATTCCCCGCAGGCACGCTCGACTACCATGACGTGGGTGACCACCTCGAAGGCGAAATCTCGCCCGGCCTGATGGAAAAGCTCACCGGCGAGATGCTTCCCGCCGTCACCGGCATACTTCCCAAAGTCGACACGCTGCTCGCCACCGCCAACGACGTGATATCCAATCCCGCCCTGTCGCAGGCAATAGACCGCCTCGACGCCGTGATGGGCAACCTTGAGACCTCGACCAATCTGCTCCAGCGCTCGCTCGGCCCCATTCTCAACAATGCCTCGTCGACCATGACCAACGTGAGCGAAATCTCCGAAAACCTCACTCAGGTGAGCGCCGCCCTCGCAGTGGTGGCCGAAGACCTGAAGAAGATGCCCCTCGACTCCACCATGCGCAACGTCAACACCATCGTGGCCAACCTCGAACGAGCATCGGCCCAGCTCAATTCCACCAACTCCTCGCTCGGACTGCTGCTCAACGACGCCGAGCTGTATGAAAACCTCAACAATGCCGTGGCTCACGTCGACAGCATCCTTATCGACCTCAAGCGCCAGCCCAAGAAATACATACCCAGTATAAAAGTATTCTGATGAAAATAGACGTAACTACCATAGAACGCTACCGCGACAAAGTGCTCGCAGGCGAAGACCTCACTGACGAAGAAGTAATGAGTCTGGCCGGCGCCACAGGCGAAGTGGCCGAGGCCATGCGCCGCGCCGCCGCCGAAGTTACACGCCGCTACCACAGCCGCAAGTTTGACTCCTGCTCCATAATCAACGCCCGCTCAGGCCGTTGCTCCGAAGATTGCAAATGGTGTGCGCAGTCGGCCCACTACCCCACCCGCGTCAACGAGTATCCGCTCGTAGACCGCGACACCTGCATGGAGATGGCCGACCTCAACCGCCGTCACGGAATAGGCCGCTTCTCATTCGTCACCAGCGGCCGCGCCATGAAAGGCGCCGCGCTCGACAAAGCATGTGAATACTATGCCGAAATCCACCGCCGCGGAGGCCTCTACCTATGCGCCTCGATGGGTCTCTTAGGTGACGAGGAGATGCAGAAACTCGCAGCCGCCGGTGTGCGCCGCTACCACTGCAACATGGAGACCGCCCCCTCGATGTTTCCCCGCCTGTGCACCACCCACAGCCGCGAGCAGAAACTCAATACCATCGCCGCCGCCCGCCGTGCAGGCATGGAGATATGCAGCGGAGGCATCATAGGCATGGGTGAGACAGCCGAGCAGAGAGCGGAATTTGCCGTATCGCTTCGCGAAGTCGCCCCCGCCTCCATCCCCATCAACACCCTCATGCCCATCCCCGGCACGCCGCTTGAAAATCAGCCGCCGCTTACCGACGACGAGATAATCGACACCGTAGCCATATTCCGCTTAGCCCATCCCCGCGCAGTGCTCCGCTTTGCCGGAGGACGCGCCCTCATGACACCCGAGCTCCAGCTCCGGGCTATCGAGACCGGAATCAACGGCGCCATAATGGGCGATATGCTCACCACCCTCGGCTCAGGCGTCGACGAAGATAAAGAGCTCATAGCCAAGGCCGGAATGGAATTTTGATACAACGATGGACAAGCAAGACGCCCTGCGCTACCGCGGCCACACAGCCCTCTGTGAGATTGACCTCCCCGGCCAGAAAGCCATCACGGAAGGGCGCGTGCTGATAGTGGGCGCGGGAGGATTAGGTTCGCCCGTAGCCCTCTACCTCGCCGCCGCCGGAGTGGGTCACATTACCATAATCGACGCCGACACCGTCTCGCTCTCCAATCTCCAGCGCCAGATCATCCACACCACCCCCGACATAGGCCGTCTCAAAGTCGACTCGGCCCGCGAGAAGATGACCGCAATCAACCCCGGAGTGGAAGTGGAGACCATAGCCGCATTTCTCACCCCCGACAATGCCGCCGACCTCATCGCCCGCCATGACCTGGTGGTGGATTGCTGCGACAACCTCGCCGCCCGCCTGCTCGTCAACGACACCTGCATCGCCCTCGGCAAGCCCTACGTATACGGCGCCGTGCAGCGATTCTCGGGCCACGTCTACACCTACACCCCCGGCAAAGCAAGTTATCGCGACTACTTCGACACATCAGCCCCTGTGGAGGAACTCCCCTGCGCCATCAACGGTATACTCAACACCGTAGTGGGCGTGATAGGTTCGCTTCAGGCCACCGAGGCCGTGAAGCTCCTCGCCCATACCGGCGACCTGCTCACTGACCGCCTCCTCATCTTCGACGCCATCACCATGACCTTCACCGAATTTCCCATAGGAAGGTGAATCGCCCCGGCGGCAGACAATTTTAGAGGCTTTGTCACGTTATAAGATAGTATGAGACTACTATTTCTTTCCATATTATCTCTTTTAAGCATAGCGATTTCAGCGGCTGCGCCCAGCATCAAGATTCACGGAAAAATCACCGATGCCGACAATAAGCCGGTGGAATTTGCCACCGTGCGCATAGGCGGCACCGCGTTGGGCACCACCTCGGGTCTCGAAGGCGAGTATACACTCTCGTGCCCGGCCAACGATACCATCGTGGTCCACTTCTCGTGCATAGGTTACCGCGACGCCAAGTCGACGCTCATCGACCCGCAGCCCGACGTCACCCTCAACATGAAGCTGCAGATGGACACCGAGATGCTTGCCGAAGTGGAGGTGACCGAGCTCAGGAAGCAGACCGGCTCCATAGCCATGATCGACAAAGAGCAGCTCAAGCTCTCGCCCGACGTCACAGGCGGCTCCGTGGAGTCGCTCCTCACCACCATGGCCGGAGTGACATCGAGCAACGAGATGTCGTCGCAATACTCCGTGCGCGGCGGTTCTTACGACGAAAACTCCGTGTATATCAACGGCATAGAAGTCTACCGTCCACAGCTCATCTCCTCAGGCCAGCAGGAAGGACTCTCGATAATCAACCCCGACCTCGTGGGTGCCATCGGCTTCTCCACCGGCGGCTTCACGGCGCAGTACGGCGACAAGATGTCGAGCGTGCTCGACATTACCTACCGCCAGCCCGAGGCATTTGAAGGCTCGGCAGCAGTGAGCCTCATGGGCGCATCGCTCGCCATAGGCCAGAACTCCGGGCGCTTCTCCCAGCTCCACGGCATCCGCTACAAGCGCAACTCGTCGCTCCTGTCGTCGATGGACACAAAGGGCGAGTATGACCCTACATTTTTTGACTACCAGACATCGCTGAACCTCAATATCACCAAGAAATTCAGCATTTCATTCTTAGGCAACATCGCCATCAACAAGTATAAGTTCACCCCCGTGAACCGCACCACGACCTTCGGCACGTCGACCGACGCCAAGAAATTCACCGTGTACTTCGACGGCCACGAGAAAGACCGCTTCGAGACATTTTTCGGCGCCCTCTCGCTCGACTACCGCCTGTCGCGCTCCACGGAGCTGAAGCTGCTCGGCTCAGGCTATCTCACCAACGAGCTCGTGGCCTACGACATATCGGGCGAATACTGGCTCGACCAGGCCGGCACGTCAGACGTGGGCGGAGAGTTGGGCGTGGGCCGCTACCACGAGCATGCCCGCAACCGCCTCAAAGCATCAGTGATGGCACTGGCGCTCCACGGCTCCACCGCCCTCAACAAGCAGCACACCCTGAGCTACGGCGCCAATATCCAGCACGAGAAAATCCTCGACCGCTCGCGCGAGTGGGAGCTGCGTGACTCGGCCGGATTCTCCCTCCCCTCCACCGGCGAGGCCGTGAAAGTGATATATAACCTTGCGTCAAACCACGACGTGAGCTCCACACGCATGAGCATCTTCGCGCAAGATGCCTGGCGCATATCCACCACGGCGGGATTCCTTACCGTCAACGCCGGCCTGCGCGGCAGCTACTGGTCATTCAACAAGGAATTTCTCCTCAGCCCGCGCATCAACGTAGGCTTCGTACCCGAGAAGCTCCACAACTGGGCCTTCCGCTTCGCCACCGGCCTCTACTATCAGTCGCCCTTCTACAAGGAATACCGTATGCCCGTGGAGGATGCCGACGGCAACCGCACCATAGTGCTCAACACTAATATCAAGTCGCAGCGCAGCTTCCACCTTATAGGAGGCGCCGACTACACTTTCCGCGCCATGAACCGTCCCTTCAAGCTCTCGGCCGAGGTGTATTACAAAGCGCTCTCACATCTCGTGCCCTACGAAATCAACAACCTCAAGATAGTATACTCCGGCATTAATGAATCTAACGGCTTCACGGCCGGAATCGACATGAAGCTCTTCGGTCAATTCGTGCCCGGCTCTGACTCGTGGATAAGCCTCTCGCTGATGAAGACGAGCGAGAATATCCACGGCGTGAAAGTGCCCCGCCCCACTGACCGCCGCTACAGCCTGGGCATATTCTTCACCGACTATTTCCCGAAATTTCCCAAGCTGAAATTCTCGCTGCGCGGTATACTCTCCGACGGCCTCCCCACTACGTCGCCCCGCTCCACCCGCGACAAAGGCTACTTCCGCACCCCCGCCTACCGCCGCCTCGACGCCGGACTCTCCTACGCCCTGCTCTCGCCGCTCAAAGACGGCCAGACACGCTCCGGAGCCCTGCGTCACATCAAGAGCATATGGCTGGGACTCGACGTATTCAACCTGCTCGACATCGCCAACGTGAGCTCCTACTACTGGGTGACCGACGTCAACGACATCCAGTATGCCGTGCCCAACTATCTTACCCGCCGCCAGATCAACGTGCGCCTGTCGATAGATTTCTGAGCATAAAGAGTTGGAAGGCCACGGAAATTCACTATCTTTGTAGGACAGTAACCCCTTAACCCCGCCACGCCATGCCTAAAGTATCAGAACGCGGCACCATCATGCCTGCCTCCCCTATCCGCCGGCTCGCCCCGCTTGCAGCCAAGGCGCGCGAAGAAGGCGTAAAAGTGTATCACCTCAACATCGGTCAGCCCGACGTGCCCACCCCTCAGTGCGGCCTCGACGCGCTGAAACACATCGACCGCAACGTGCTCGAATACAGCCCCTCGGCCGGACTCGACTCGCTGCGCCGTAAGCTCAAGGAGTATTACAGCAAGTACCGCATAGATGTGGACGTGGACGACATCATCGTCACGGCCGGAGGCTCGGAGGCGGTGCTCTTTGCCTTCATGGCATGCCTCGATCCCGGCGACGAGATTATCGTGCCCGAGCCCGCGTATGCCAACTATATGGCATTTGCCATCTCGGCCGGAGCCAAGATCGTGACCATCCCCTCGACCATCGACGAGGGTTTCGCCCTGCCCCACGTGGAGGAATTTGAAAAGCTCATCACCCCGCGCACCAAGGGCATCCTCATCTGCAACCCCAATAATCCCACCGGCTATCTCTACACCATGAAGGAGATGCTGCGTATACGCGACCTTGTGAAGAAGCATGACCTCTTCCTCTTCAGCGACGAGGTGTATCGCGAATTTTGCTACACGGGCGCGCCCTACATCTCGGCTTTCCATCTGCCCGACATCGAGGAGCAGGTGGTGCTTATCGACTCGGTATCAAAGCGCTACAACGAATGCGGAATACGCGTGGGCGCCCTCATCACCAAGCACCCCGAGCTGAAGACCAACATCATGAAATTCTGTCAGGCACGCCTGAGCCCGCCCCTGCTCGGTCAGATCGTGGCCGAGGCTTCGATCGACACCCCCGCGGAGTATATGCTTGAGACGTATAATGAATATGTGGAGCGCCGCAAGTTTCTCATCGACCGTCTCAACAAGATACCCGGCTGCTACTCGCCTATACCTATGGGAGCATTCTACACCGTAGTGCGCCTGCCGGTGGACGACGCCGACAAGTTCTGCCGCTGGTGCCTTGAGGAATTCCGCTACGAAGGCCAGACGATATTCATGGCTCCGGCCACGGGATTCTACACCACACCGGGAATGGGTCACGACGAGGTGCGCCTGGCCTACGTGCTCAACACCGAGGAGCTCGGTCGCGCCATCGAGGTGCTTGACCATGCCCTGCGGGAATATCCCGGCCGCACTGTCAACCGTTAACACCACTACACATATATAATATGGAAGATCCGAAGTTTAAAGATATAGCCACGATGTCGTTCAGCGAGTGCCTGGGCGAACTTGAAGGAATCGTGAAGATGATGGAGAGCGACAAGTGTGACATAGACCAGCTCGCCGCCTACACCACCCGCGCCACCGAGCTCTTGGGAGTATGCCGCGCCAAGCTCACCGCCACTGACCGCGAGCTGCAAAAAATCCTCTCGCGCACCGACGGCAATGCCTGACACAGGCTCCCAACACTTGTAACACCGTAACACCCCTCATAGCGGGCACTGCAACAATCGCAGCGCCCGCTACTCATTTAATGATTAAAAGCTAATTAGCTAAAATGCCCCGGAGGGGCAACATCTTCTCAACCCCGGGTGCTTGCCACCCGGGGTTACATCACCCGGTACCACCGCGCCCCGGAGGTGGCGCAACAAATGTACCTCAATTCAGCCCCTCCGGGGCAGCTTAAGCCTTGGATCCATTTACCCCGGGTGACAAGCACCCGGGGTTGAAAAGATTGCACCCCACCGGGGTGCATAACCTATCTATAAATTTATAAGAATACCAGTTGATTATCAATGCATTACAAACAAATCATTTATAGATTCTTATCATTACAAAAATGTAACAACGATAGCATTGTAACAATTCTGCAACAATTATTTTAAACCTGTAAAGTATTGTTTAGCAAGGTTTTGCAGAAATTTCGTGAACAATCTCGAAATGTTAAAAGGATTTTAACATTAAAAAATTTCATTTCGGGGCGAGAGGCAGTAATTTTGAATTGTTCAAACGAACAAAACTTCTAACAACGACCACCTAAAACTTACAATTATGGCAACGACACTGTTTCAAAACAACCTCATGAATCTCCAGAGCAACCTCCTTAACTTTGCGATGATGCTCACCCAGAACCGTGACAATGCCTATGACCTCCTCCAGGACACCACTCTCAAGGCTCTCGATAACGAAGACAAATATGCCGAGAATACCAACTTCAAAGGCTGGGTCTTCACCATCATGCGCAATATCTTCATCAACAACTACCGCAAGGCCTCTCGCGCCGCTACCGTAGTTGACCAGACTGAAGACCTCTACCACCTCAACATCTGCCAGGATTCAGGCTTCGAGACTCCCGAAGGCTCTTACGGTGCCAACGAGATCAACGCTGCCATCAATGCCATGAGCGATGAATACCGCATCCCGTTCTCGATGCACGTGGCCGGCTACAAGTACAATGAGATCGCCGATAAGATGAATCTTCCCCTCGGCACCATCAAGAGCCGCATCTTCTTCGCCCGCAAGCGTCTCCAGGAGCGTTTCGCTGACTACGCTCAGTAAGAATAAGAAATAGTGTTATAATAAAAAAATTCAGCCACATGGCCGGAAGCACGGGCTCCCGGCCATGTGGCTTTTAAGTCATAGTTATGAGTTATAAGTTATAAGTTATAATTCACAAAACTCATTCAGCGGCGGGCTTTGGAGGGATAGAGGCGGCGAAGGAGGTCGGGGCGGTGCATGCGCTCAAGGGAGCGGGTGATGTCGACGCGGTAGGCGCGGTCATACCAGAAGAAATATTTGCGCTGCGCGAGCTTCTCGGCGGGTGTGGTGGCGGTGAAGACTTTTTCGCCGGTATAGGGGTTGTAGCCCGAGTAATATATCTCAGTGGAGAGGGTCATGGGCGTGGGGGTGAAATCCTGCACCTGCTCCAGCTGAAGGCCCATATCCTTGGTCTCGACGGCGAGCTCGGCCATATCTACCTCGCGGCAACCGGGGTGGGAGGAGATGAAATATGGGATGAGCTGCTGGCGGAGGCCTGCGCGACGGTTGACGTCGGCAAAGAGCGAGGCATACCGATGGTAGAGGTCAAACGACGGCTTGCGCATCAGGTCGAGCACCCGGTCAGAGGTATGTTCCGGCGCCACTTTCAGTCGGCCCGAGACGTGGCGGGTGATAAGCTGCTCGTTGTAGATACGGTTGCGGCGGTCAACGTCAGGATTGCCTGTGGGGTGCATCGAAAGGTCGTAGCGCACACCCGAGCCCACGAATGATTTCTTGATTTCAGGCATCTCGTCGACGCGGCGATAAAGGTCGGTCAGCGGGCCGTGGTCAGTGTTGAGATTAGGGCACACTGCCGGGTGAAGACACGACGGGCGGCGGCAGCGGCGGCAGGCTTCGAGATTCTTTCCGTGCATACCGTACATGTTGGCCGACGGTCCACCGAGGTCGGAAATATACCCCTTGAAATCAGGCATACGCGTGATGGCCCGCGCCTCGCGGAGGATCGACTCCTGCGAGCGCGACGAGATAAACTTGCCCTGATGAGCCGAGATGGTGCAGAACGCGCATCCGCCGAAGCAACCGCGGTGCATCGTAATGGAGTGGCGTATCATCTCGTAGGCCGGGATGCGCTTGCCGGCATAGCGGGGGTGAGGGAGGCGGGTATAGGGAAGATCGTAGGAGGCGTCGAGCTGCTCGGTGGTGAGCGGCGGGAGCATGGGGTTGACACGGATAGCGGTATCGCCGTGGCGCTGCCATATCACCCGCCCTTCCATGGCATTGCTTTCAGTCTCGATGAGCTTGAAATTTGACGCCTGTCGACGTTTGTCACGCTGACATTCCTCGTAGGAAGCCAGTACCACATTGCGGTCATCGTCTTCCGCCGGAATCTCGCTCGCGGGACGGCGCACCACGGTCTGCGGCAGGTCAATGATGTCGGTAATCTTCTCCCCCGCTTCCAGGCGTCGCGCAATCTCCACGTCGATACTCTCGCCCATGCCGTAGACTATCAAGTCAGCCTTGCAATCCATGAGAATCGAGGGGCGGAGGCGATCCTGCCAGTAATCATAGTGACTGTTGCGGCGCATCGAGGCCTCGATACCGCCGGCTATCACGGGAGTGTCAGGGAAGAGCTTTTTCAGTATCTCGGAGTATACAATCGTGGGGTAATCGGGGCGGGCACCGTGGCGACCCGCCGGGGTATAGGCATCGTCGCTGCGCAGGCGGCGGGCGGCGGTATAGTGATTGACCATCGAGTCCATAGCTCCGGCCGACACGCCGAAAAAGAGTCGGGGCGCGCCAAACTTGCGGAAGTCGCGGAGGTCATCCTGCCAGTTGGGCTGCGGCACAATCGCCACATTATACCCCGCGGCCTGGAGCGTGCGCCCTACCACGGCGGCGCCAAACGACGGATGGTCCACGTAAGCATCGCCGGTGAAGAGCACCACATCGACGTGATCCCAACCGAGGGCCTTCATCTCCTTGACCGACGTGGGCAGGAAGTCAGCAGTATTTTTCATGACAGGATGTAATTATTAAAAATAGTTAAAACTCGCAAAAGCCGGTGTAACGAATAGCGGCGGCGCGCGTCATATATTATAGAATTATCTAATTGAATTGGACAAGAGAATTATATCCACGGGCGGTATCTGAGAAGACACCGCCCGAACGATTTTTATATCACAAGGCCGGAAGGTCGAGCACCTCCTGAAGTATGGCCACGGCAGTCTCTACATTGGGCACATCGCTCACGGCAAACGAATTACGACCGTTGCGCTCGCGTATCTTGCAGCGGCGGGCGTTGCGCTGGAGATAGTTGAGCAGGCGGCCAAAGGCAGACGACTGATAGTAGGCCACATTGGTCTGATCGACGAAATAGAGATACATCATGCCCTGCTTGAGCGACACCTTCTCGATACCGAGGCGGCGCGCCATGCCGCGGAGGCGGGGGATGCGCATGAGTTCGAGCGTGACGGCGGGAATCTCGCCGAAGCGGTCGACGAGTTTGGAGGCAAATGCCTTCAGGTCAAGCTCTCGCTCGATGCCGTCGAGCTCCTGATAGAGGGCGATGCGCTCGCTCTCGGTGGGGACATAGTCGGCCGGGAGGAGAAGCTCCATATCGCTTTCTATCACGCAGTCAGCCACATACTCGGTCTCCTGCTGAGTGTCGGTCTCCACGTCGGCAAACTCCTCGGTGCGGAGTTCGGTGACGGCCTCGCGGAGAATCTTCTGATAAGTCTCATAGCCGAGGTCGGCGATAAAGCCGCTCTGCTCTGCGCCGAGCAAGTTGCCGGCACCGCGTATGTCGAGGTCCTGCATGGCGATGTGGATGCCGCTGCCGAGCTCCGAAAAACTCTCGATGGCCTGCAGGCGGCGGCGAGCCACGGGCGATAGAGGGATGTGGGGTGGCACGAGGAGGTAGCAGAATGCCTTGCGGGCGCTGCGCCCCACGCGGCCGCGGAGCTGATGAAGCTCGCTCAGACCGAAATTCTGGGCGTTGTTGACTATGATGGTGTTGACATTAGGCATGTCAATACCGCTTTCAAGAATCGTAGTGGCGATTAGCACGTCGTAGTCATGATTGGCAAAGTCGATTATTGTCTTTTCAAGAGCCTCGGGAGCCATCTGGCCGTGGGCTACCACCACGCGGGCATCGGGCACGAGGCGACGGATGCGCGCTTCGAGCTCGTGGAGGCCCTCGATACGGTTGTTGATCATAAACACCTGGCCGTTGCGCGAGAGCTCGAAGTTGACGGCCTCGGCTATCACGTCGTCATCGTCGCCGGTTACGGAGGTGATGATGGGGTAACGGTTGGCCGGCGGGGTGTTGAGCGACGACAGGTC
>CAYZFG010000052.1:0-4060 GCA_964477665.1 uncultured Staphylococcus sp. | reverse complement strand
AGGGAGAACTGCAAGGTGCGCGGGATGGGGGTGGCGGTGAGGGTGAGAGTGTCGACGTTTGTCTTCAGCTGCTTGAGTTTCTCCTTCACGGCCACGCCAAACTTCTGCTCCTCGTCGATGACGAGCAGACCCAGATCATTGAACTTCACATCCTTGCCCACGATGCGGTGGGTACCGATGAGAATATCAATCTTACCCTCGGCAAGGTCAGCGAGAATCTGACGCACCTGCTTGGCGGTGCGGGCGCGCGAAAGGTATTCCACCCTCACCGGGAAATCGGCAAGTCGCTTGGTGAAAGTGGTATAGTGCTGGAATGCGAGCACAGTGGTGGGCACGAGCACGGCCACCTGCTTGCCGTCGGTAGCGGCCTTGAAGGCGGCGCGCACTGCAATTTCGGTCTTACCGAAACCAACGTCGCCACACACCAGGCGGTCCATCGGGCGGTCGCTCTCCATGTCGGCTTTCACGGCCTTGGTTACAGTGAGCTGGTCAGGGGTATCTTCGTAGATAAACGACGCTTCGAGCTCCTGCTGGAGATAACTGTCGGGAGAGAAGGCAAATCCCTTTTCACTCTTGCGAGCGGCATAGAGCTTGATGAGGTCGCGGGCTATATCCTTGAGCTTGGACTTGGTGCGCTCCTTGATGCGGTTCCACGCTCCGGTGCCGAGCTTGTTGATTTTGGGCGGTTCGTCCTCCTTGCCGCGATACTTGGCGAGCTTGTGGAGGGCGTGGATTGACACGAAGATGATGTCGTCGTTGGCATAGATGAGTTTGATCATCTCCTGAGTATGGCCGTTGACATTAGTGCGGAGCAGTCCGGCAAACTTCCCCACACCGTGGTCCACATGCACGATATAGTCGCCCGGCTCGATGGAGCTCAGCTCCTTAAGCGAGAGGGCGAGCTTGCCCGAGCGGGCACGGTCGCTGCGGAGGGTGTATTTATGGAAACGGTCAAATATCTGATGGTCAGTAAAAATACAGGTTTTGGTGGCATCATCCACGAAGCCCTCGTGGAGAGTAGCGTTGACCGGGGTGAAGTCGATCTTGTCGCCGCGGTCAGCAAAAATCACTTTCAGGCGCTCGATCTGCTTCTCGCTGTCAGAGAGGATGCATATGCGGTAGCCGCGCGCGAGCAGCGAAGTGAATGACTCGCTGATAAGGTCAAAATTCTTATGATAGATGGCCTGAGGCGTGCACTTGAAATTGATGCTCTTCGCGGCACCCTTCTCAGCCTGAGCCGCAGCTGTGAAAGCCACCTGCCGGAAGAGGGGGAAGGCGGCGGCAAAAGCCTCGCCGTCGACGAGCTGAAGCGTTGCCTTCTCGTCGATCATATTATCGGGCGTCCCGGCGAGCAGGGCGTTTTCTGACATCGTCTCCTGCGACACGGCCACCACGCGGCTCACCGTGTAATGGGGGTCGCGGGAGCATATCACGGTATCCTTGTCGATGAAATCGAGCAGCGATTCGCCGGCCGACTGCGATGCGATGCCCGACGTGATGGCCACTTCGTCGAGATTTCGCTCGGAGAGCTGTGTCTCAATGTTGAAGAGGCGTATAGAGTCGATTTCGTCGCCGAAGAAGTCGATGCGGAGGGGGAGCTCGTTGCTGTATCCGTATATATCCACGATAGAGCCGCGCATAGCCCACTGACCCGGCTCGTAGACATAGTCGCGCTTCACGAAGCCATTGTCCATGAGCCATTTCATCAATTCCTGCGGGTCGATTTCCTTGCCCTTGACAAGGCGCATGGTGGTATCCTCTATCAGGTTTCGCGAGGCAACTTTCTCGGCCATTGCCTCGGGATAGGTGACCACAAACCGGGGAGCATTGTCGGGCGAATACCAGCGGTTGAGCGCCTCGGTGCGGAGTATCTGTGAGGGGGGATCGATCTGGCCATACTTGATGTCGCGCTTGTAGGCCGAGGGAAACATCACCACATTCTCCTCACCCACAAGTCGCGATAGGTCGTGGTAAAGATAACCGGCATCGTCGGCCGAGTCGCCCACTACCACCACCGGTCTTCCGCCGCCGTCGATAGCCGTGAGAGCCATGGATACTGACGAGCCCGCCAGACCGTAGAGCGACACGAGGCCGCGGCCTGATTCAAGCGCCGACGACAGCGAGCGGCGACGCGCGGCGGTCATAAACCGCCTGTTAAGGTCGTCGAGCGTCATCGCGCGGTGCCGGGATGGAGGATTTTATCATACTCGTCGCTGCTGAGTATCTCTACGGCGCGCTTCACGTCGGGGCTGTGCTTGACGTCATATTCCATCTCGCCGCGATGGTAATAGTAGCGCGAGAGTATCTCGGGAGCGAGGTAGTTGACAATATCGGCGCGATGGGTGTCGAGGTCGCGGTTGAGGTCGTGGCGCAGCATGGATTCGAGGCGGTCAAATTCAGCCGCGGTGGAATCGTTCATGTAACCTTCGGTGCGGGCGAGCTCGCGCATCTGCTTCATGGCGGTCTCAAGCACCTTGTCATACTGGAAGCGCGAGGGGTCGATCGACTGCTTGAACTGCTCGTAGATGCTGTCGGTCACCTCAAATTCCGCGGGGGAAGGTATCGATGGATGCTCGGTGGCAAACTTATTGGCGAAGTCAAAGCTCCAGTTGTCGCGCACCACATTATAAGTAATACGGTTTACGTCGGGGTAGTCGATTTTCACGTCGGGGGTGATTCCGCCGCCGTCGCGCACCTCACGGCCGCCGGCAGTGTGAAACACAGTGGTAAGCGAGTCGGGGATACGGGCCACTGAGCCGTCGGGGTTGCGGCGCGAGTAGTCGATAGCCTGAATGAGTCGGCCCGAGGGGATGTAATATTTGGCCGTCGTGACTTTAAGCAGGCCCTCGTAAGGGAGCTGACGGGTGCCCTGAACGAGACCTTTGCCGAATGAGCGGTTTCCTACCACAACGGCGCGGTCAAGATCCTGAAGCGCACCGGTAACGATCTCGCTCGACGAAGCGGTGGCACCGTCGATGAGCACTACTATGGGCATCTTGGTGTCGACGGGCTTGACTGATGTCTTATAGGTGCGCTCGTTGAGCAAGCCCTTGCCGCGGGTGGTGAGCACCTCGGTATTCTTGGGGAGGAAGAGGCCGAGAATCTTCACGGCGCTTTCGAGCAGTCCGCCGCCATTGCCGCGAAGGTCGAGGATGAGGCTGCGGGCACCGCGATTGTTTTTCAGGTCAAGCAGGGCATCGCGCACTTCATCGTAGCTCTTATCGGTAAACGAATTAAGAGCGATGTATCCTACTCCGTCGGCAGCCAGACCGTAGTAAGGCACCGAGGGAATCTGAATCTTGCGACGGGTAATCTCAACGGTGATGATGGAATCCTGCACGTAGGGGCGGTCGACCGTGACCACTACTTTCGTACCGGCCTGACCCTTCAGGCGCTCGCTGACCTTATCTGACCTCCATCCGGCGATGCTGTCACCGTCGATGGTGATGATCACGTCGCCCGGACGCAAACCTGCTTGCGCGGCTGGCGACCCCTCGTAGGGATCGGCTATTATCACATTACTCCCCGGGCGCTCCTGAATCATCGAGCCGATACCGGCATACTCGCCGGTAGTCATGGAGCGGAAGCCCTCCTGATCTTTGGCCGAGATATATTCGGTGTAAGGGTCTATGTCGTTGAGCATGGCCGCAATAGCCACATTGATGCTTCGCTCGGCGTCGATGGAATCCACGTAAAACGTCTGCAATTCCTTGTAGACCGAGTTGAAGATGTCGAGATTGCGCGAGATCTCATTCTTGCGGCTGCGGGTGGCACCGGTGACGGCAGCGGCCGCCGCTGCAAAACAAAGCGCTATCAAGAGAAATTTTTTCATCTATATATTCATCTATATATTATGTGTTAAAACCGTGTCAAAGGTAGTCAATTATTACAACACTTCAAGAGAGATAACGGCCAAAAAAATAAAAAATTTCGTGATTTTTATAAAAACTCTTGCATAGTTCAAAAAAAGAGATTAATTTTGCATCGCATTTGCGAGAAAGTGCATCACCTGCTTCAGTAGCTCAGTTGGTTAGAGCACCTGACTGTTAATCAGGGGGTC
>CAYZFG010000051.1:0-18868 GCA_964477665.1 uncultured Staphylococcus sp. | reverse complement strand
TGCAGTCGATTAAACTTCCACAGACTTTACGCGAAATACATAACTATACTTTTTCAGGATGTTCGGCCTTGAAATCAATAGTGATACCCGAAAAGGTACATACAATTGGAGCTTATGCATTTAGCGGAACTGCGATTTCGGAAGTACAGCTTCCGGATTCGGTCGCTTCAGTAGGCGAGGGAGCTTTTAAGGGTTGTGCAAATATCAGGAAAGTGTATTCGCTTAATGCTACCCCTCCCGCTATTGCCTCTTCTACATTTGATTACACAACACAGTCAAACGCACCCCTCTATGTGCGCAAAGGTTCGCTTGTATATTACTGGCTCGACCCTGAGTGGAAAAACTTCCTTGAAATTTCTGACGATTTGATATGCCTGAACGCTATACCCGATGCACGTTATGGCGATGGCGAGATCGACCTTAACGAGTATAACCCTGACGGTCTCGACCTCGTATATGAGTCATCTAACATCGAAGTGGTGCAGATCGAGGGCTCTAAGATGCGCATAGTAGGTGCGGGCAGTGCGACTATAGGTGCCCGAACTGTAGGGGAAGGAACTTCCATGGAGTTGATGAATAAAATGCGACAGCTGAATGTATTGAAGGCCGACCTCACTGTGGGAGTGGCCGACATTACAATCAACGAGGGCGAAGCGCTTCCCGAATTTACTTACACCTTTAGCGGGCTGCAATACTCTGACACTCCCGATGATATCGAGGAATTGCCGGTGGCAATGTGTGAGGTTACTCCCGCTTCTCCCGCCGGAGAATACAAAGTGACGTATACTCCCGGTCGCGATCGCAACTACGCCATCTCTACTCTTCCTGCCAAAGTAACCGTGGTCAATAATTCAGGTATTGAAGATATCAATGCCGACGCGGATGCTGACGAAGTGGTAGAGGTATTTAACCTAAATGGTGTATGTGTCTTCCAAGGTCCCCGTTCGGAGGCGAACCTTACAAAAGGCCTTTATATAATTCGTCAAGGTAACATTGTAGCTAAGGTTCTTGTGAGATAGTAACCCTCTTTTTAACCTATAATCGAGTAGGAGATGAGCACTGATTGCGGGTGCTCATCTCCTACTCGTTCTTTTATCGTGGGGACAGATTAGTCGGGGATGTTTTCTAATGTCTTGTAGGCTTTCAGGCTGCCGAGGCGAGCGGCTTTGCTGGTATATTCGCGGGCTTTGGCGGCGTCGGCTTTCACGCCGTCGCCTTTGCGATAAAGTTCGCCCATGCGTTCGTATACCAATGCCATCGCGGTGTCGGGCAGGTGGCCGGCGGCTATAAGCGGCTCGTAACACTTCGAGATGAAGTCGCCCGAGTGGTTGAGAAATTCATCGTTATAGCTCATGCTGCCAAGGTAGAAGAGCGACCAGTCATCGCCCTTTTCGGCGGCTACGGTTCTTGATGCCAGGCCTGCTTTATAGCCTTCCTGATAGATGGGCTCGGCTTTGAGCTTCTCGCCGTATTGGTCGTTCCACGCATCGACAAGAGTCATACCGTTGCGCATGAATGCCGTGTGGGCATCGTCGCCAAATCGCTCGCCGCGTATGGGCAGCATGAGGCGGGAGCGTGCGAAATCGCTTCCGAGGTCGCCTCCTATATAGGTCCAGAAAAATGCGTCGGGCATATTGACCTTGCCAAACCATCCGCGCTGCAGTGCATATCCATATTTCTGGGCACCGTCGGGGTCGCCGAGCGAGGCCGCGCGCTGATAATACTCGCGTGCTATGGTGCGGTCTTTCTTCACGCCGTGGCCATCCTCATACATTCCGCCGATGATGGTGAGCGCGTAGGGAATGTGGTCCTGACCGGCGGCATTAAAATACTTGAGTGCTTTCTTGTTATCGTTTTTGCCGTTGTAGTATATGCCCAGATAGTCATTGGCTTTATTGACACCCCCGGCGGCTGCGGCTTCCAGCAGACGCACACCATCAGTTTCCTTTCCGGGAAACAGGTAGGCGGTCTTGTAGAAGGTATACAGATAGCCAAGTTCGGCCTTGGCATCGTTGTTTTTATCGGCCACTAATTGCAGGCAGCGGGCGGCGAGTTCGGGGCTCCACGCCTTATGATAGAGAGCTTTCTCCACCACGCCGTCAGTAGTGAGTTTTCCCTGCAAATAGTCCTTGCGCACTGACTCGTAAAGCTCATTGGCTCGATGCTGCGCGGCAGCCGACACGGTCACGTGTACTTCCTGAGGGGTGATATATCGTCTTTTGGTTGATGACTTACCGGCGGCCGAGAGCTGAACCGCAATAGCGAGAAGTAGGGCTGAGAGGATAATAATCCGTCGTTTCATATATATAAAGTTGTTAGTTGAAAAAGTGAGTATTATTATTACACGCAACGGCGCCGGGTTGTTCACGCCCAACAAAGAAATGAGGCTGCGTCGGTCTCACGACGCAGCCTCAAAAATATAGCGAAAAGGTCGCTGAATCTTTACCGGATGAAGACTTTCTTCACCTTCGCGCCGCGGCGGAGGATGTAGAAGCCCGATGTGGGATTAGTCACGCGGATTCCCTGGAGGTTGTAGTATTCCTCGGGCGCTTCGTCGTCGGCAGCCACTGAGTCTATGCCTGTGAGGCCGGTATCGCCGTTTACGGAATATACACCGCCGGGACGCATCTTGACATTGTCGCCGGTCTGCGAGCCGCTGCCATTGTTGAATATCACGTTGAGATGCGTGTGGTCGCGCTCGGTATTGAAGGTGTATTTGAAATAACCCGTGGCTGCATCTTTGGTCATAGCCTTGCCGGGCCAACCGCCGGCTATCTCGTCATCGCTGCCCGAGCCGTAGACGTAGACATTCACATTGCCCCAGCGGGAAACGGAGTCATCGAAATACACGGTAATTTCCTCGCCCACAGGTTCTACGGGCTCGTCATTGAGGCTCGTGAGGCGGCGGTAACCGCTGCCACCGTCCCACTCGTAGTAAGCGTCGGCGGTCACTCCGGTGATGTCGGCTGTCTTGGCGCCGGAGCCGTTGTTGAAGATAAAGTTGACACTCTCGCCTTCGTCAAACGTGAAGTAGTAGAAAGTGCGGCCGGAAGCGCTGAGGGTGTTGGTCAACTGTCGGCCCGGCCAACCGCCGTTGGGCTCCACGTTGCTACCGCTTGAGCCGGTATACCAGGCGTAGAAATACGGAGCGGCAGATGATGTGACATATATGGTAATTGTGGCATTGGGGTCGACCTTGCGGTAGGTCACCTTGCCGGTCATGTCGTCGGCGCCCCAGCTTACGGTGACGCTCTCGCCATAGGCCATCCCTTCGCCTACGGTGAAGGTCGATGTAGCGCCTTTGGTGAGGTTGACCTTAGAGCCTGAGCCTACCTGATACCAGCCCGCGGTGGCTACTTCATTGAGCGTAGCGGTGACAGAGAGGGTCGCGGTCTTAAACGAACCGCCATCAGGGCTGAAAGTCACGGCCGGCTTACCCACGGCATCATCAGCAGTATAATAATGTGTGGTACCGGGATCGTCAAACGACGGATTTCCGCCGTGAGCCACGGGCGAGGTAGCGTAGATGAATTTTCCATCAGTGCCCACCTTGCCGCCGGTCCAGTCCTTGACCAGCACGCGGAGCTGACCTTGGCCGCGGGGAGCGTCGACGGTGATAGAGCCGCCGGCAGGAGTGTAGGACTTACCTGTGACAAGGTCAACGTAGTTACCGGCAGGTACGCCCGTAAATGTGGCGCCGCCATTCACGGCCACGAGAGCGTAGGAATCCTTATATGCGCGCTTGAATGCCCAGCCGCCCGAAGCCGAGCAGCCGTCGAAGGTATACTGTCCCTTGCGGAGCGCGGGCACGGCGGCGCGTATCTTATTGAGGCGGATGATGTGCTGAGCAAGGTCGCCGTTGAGGGTAGTGGCGGCGTTGCCCGAGGCTGTGTATTCGCCGAAATCGGTAGTGCTGATCGAGCCTTCCATATATGTGCCGTAATAGGCGCGGCCTGATTCGGAGCGGGGTGTCTTGTTGTTGTTGCCGCCCACGTCGATGGGCTTACCTTTCTTAAATTCCACCTCTGAGCCGTAATAGATACAGGGGATACCGCGGAAGCTGAACATGAGCGAGAGGTTTTCAGCCCACTGAGCCGTGCCTCCGTTGAAGCGTGTGCCGTCGTTGGGACCGGGGCAATAATCGTGGGAGTCGACATATACCACGTTCCATGACGCGTCGTTATATTTATTGTCGCCTTGGCGGGCTATAGATACGGCCGATGAGGCATTGTTGAAGCAATAATGCATCGGGAAGTCGATTACCGAGAGGCCGCTTGCCTGCGAGTAGTCGGGCTCGTGCCAAGCGCCGTTTACCATCAGAGCATTGTTACTTGTAGGCTTGTCTTTTGTGTCTTTCTCACACACAGCCATGGGGCCTACAGGCGCGTCGTGACCCTCGGGGAGATTCTGCGACCGCCACCACTCGGCGTTGCCGTCATACTGGTCCATGAGCGACTGATCTGACTTCCAGGTGTAGAAATAGCTCGACAGGTTGGGCTGGTCGCGATACACTACCGAGCCCTGAAAGCGCTGGCAGCACTCGCCAAACATGAAGAACTCGCATCCGTTTAATCGCTTGTCCTTATACTGCTCGGCAATGGCATGAAACTGCGGGATAAACTGCTTGTTGAATGTAAGCGGGGCGATATGGCCGGCGGTGTCGATGCGGAAACCGTCCACGCCCATCTTTATAAACTCGCCGTAGCAGTCTACGATATACTGAGCCACATAGTCATTCTCAGTGTTGAGATCCACGCAGTCGCCCGCGATCTGCCCCCACCAGCGGTTGGGGAGATCCCAGTTCCAGCCCGTGCCGTAGTGGTGATAATAATTGTTGGGCTCATACTGCGGATTCTTGAAATATTTCCATCGCTCGGCATACTGCTTTTCGCCGCTCTGGTCAAAATAGTTGGCCGAGAAGCGATCGGGATTTGGGATGAGCGAAGCAGCCACGTTGGCCTGATTGCGTATGTTTTGGTCGCGGGTGAAAAGGGGGTTGAGGTTCACCTCGCCGAAATTGCTCGTGTGCTGAAGCACCACATCGAGGATAATCTTCATTCCCTTGGCATGGGCGGCGTCGATCAGATCCTGAAACTTCACGTCCTTCTCTGCGCCCCACTCCTTGCGCGACTCATAGCGCAGGTCGACCGATGAAAAGTCCATCGCATGATAGCCGTGGTAATCCTCGCCCGAAGCATTCTGCACCACCGGAGTGATCCACACGGCCGTAAAACCGAGAGCCTTGATGTAATCGAGCTTCTCGATGAGTCCGGCGAAATCCCCTCGCCAGTCGGGGTCATTCTTGGAAATCTGCACATCCTGCTTGTCCCACGACAGCACATTGTTGGTAGGGTCGCCGTCGTAGAAGCGCGTGGTCATGGCAAAATAGATAGTCTCGTCGCGGAAATCAGATCGATCTCCTACGAATGTCGCAGCCCCGGCAGCCACCGGTGAGAGTAGCGCCACGCTGCCAAGCAACAGTTTGGTTAACAGCTGTTTCATAATAAGATTTAATGGTCATGAAGCACACCGCGGCACTGCGCCGGCTTCATAAATGGTTAGGTAAATAGTTGAAAAAATTGAATCACAAAAGTGCGCTCCCGGCGCCGTGGCACCCACGCCACCGGTCACGCACTCCGGCAAAGTTAACACATTTCCTCGAAAAACCGGCCAAATTCATCCGAAATTTTTTGACAACACTTTTTCAAGGGAATAATCAGAGAACAGCTACACTTTTTCAAGGGAATTAAGCAAATGCACCACATTTTTTTATTGGAAGGCAAGAAAGTATTTACATCAATGTATAGAATATGTACAACTGCATAACCATATTACAGAAGCGCATAGCCATATATAATCACCGGCGGGGTGCTTAATCTTCTATATCCTAAAAAATCTTAAAAAAGTTTGATAAAGCGGGGGAAAATTGCTACCTTTGCAGTCCGATTATGTCCAATTAATAAACCAACGGCCTATCGGTGCGGAGCTTTTGGCCGAGCGAAGCGCATGAGAAGCCAACATTTAACTATCTATTAATTAACATTAAAACGTGGATACTTTAAGCTACAAAACCCTCACCCCCAACGCCGAAAGCGTTGACCACAAGTGGGTCGTCATCGATGCTACCGATCAGGTACTCGGACGTCTCTGCGCTACCGTCGCACTGATTCTGCGCGGTAAGAACAAGCCCTGCTACTCTCCCAACGTAGAGTGCGGCGACAATGTAATCATCATCAACGCCGACAAGGTGCGCCTCACCGGCAAGAAGATGACTGACCGTGAGTATCTCCGCTACACCGGCTATCCCGGCGGACAGCGTGTATCGACTCCCGAGATCCTCATGAAGAAGTCATTCAACAAGCACATCAAGCCCGGCTATCATCCCCTTTTCATCAAGGTGGTAAAAGGTATGCTCCCCAAGAACCGTCTGGGCCGTCGCATCATCGAAAACATGCACGTCTACAACGGTCCCACGCATCCCCACGAAGCGCAGAACCCCGAAGTAATTGACATCAACAAAATTAAATAATTGAAGAATGGAATCAGTAAATGCAGTAGGACGTCGTAAAGCCGCCGTAGCTCGCGTTATCGTCAAAGAAGGTAACGGCGTTATCACCATCAACAAGCGTCCCTTGGATGTGTATTTCCCCTCATCCATCCTCCAATATATCGTTAAGCAGCCTCTGAATACCCTCGAAGCCGTAGAGAAGTATGACATCAAGGTCAACCTCAACGGTGGCGGTTACAAAGGCCAGGCCGAGGCTCTCCGTCTCGCTATTGCCCGCGCTCTCGTCAAGATCAATCCCGAAGACAAGCACGCTCTGCGCGTAGAAGGCTTCATGACTCGCGACCCCCGTGCCGTCGAGCGTAAGAAACCGGGTCGTCCCAAAGCACGCAAGCGCTTCCAGTTCTCAAAGCGTTAATGCTCCTACCCGATGCCGCAGCCTGACATCTGCGTCGTCATTGTGTTTAGAATCTAAATTCTCCGGATGGACACGTTCCCTACCGCCGAATTGTATTTATCAAAAGAACGTAAACTCATACACCAACAATAAATCATGTCAACTCCCAATTTTGACCAACTCCTCGAAGCAGGCTGCCATTTCGGCCACATGAAAAGAAAATG
Organism: uncultured Staphylococcus sp.; assembly: GCA_964477665.1. Classification (GTDB taxonomy): domain Bacteria; phylum Bacteroidota; class Bacteroidia; order Bacteroidales; family Muribaculaceae; genus Duncaniella. The sequence goes on along the minus strand of CAYZFG010000051.1, from coordinate 11,742 downwards.
GAATCCTGCTATGGCTCCTTACATCTTTATGGAGCGCAACGGTATCCACATCATCGACCTCTATAAAACCCAGGCCAAGCTTGAAGAAGCTGCTGCCGCTCTCCGCAATATAGCTCGCGGCGGCAAGAAGATCCTCTTCGTAGCTACCAAGAAGCAGGCCAAGGAACTTCTCGCCGAAAAGGCTTCATCGGTCAACATGCCTTATGTGATCGAGCGCTGGCCCGGCGGTATGCTCACCAACTTCCCCACCATCCGCAAGGCTGTCAAGAAGATGACCACCATCGACAAGATGACCAACGATGGTACTTTCGACAACCTCTCTAAGCGCGAGAAACTCCAGATCACCCGTCAGCGCGCCAAGCTTGAGAAGAACCTCGGTTCGATCGCTGATCTCAACCGTCTTCCCTCGGCTCTCTTCGTAGTTGACGTCCTCAAGGAGCACATCGCCGTAGCTGAGGCCAACCGTCTCGGTATCCCCGTGTTCGGTATCGTCGACACCAACTCTAACCCCAACAATATCGACTTCGTGATCCCCGCCAACGACGACGCATCCAAGTCAATCGAGCTCATCCTCGACACCGTGTGTGCTTCTATCGCCGAAGGTCTCGAAGAGCGTAAGGTAGAGAAGGCCGACGAGAAGGCATCGGCCGAGCAGGCTGAAGAGAAGGCTCCCCGCCGCGAACGTCGCCGCGTTGCCCGCCGCAACGAGGAGGCTGAAGTGAAGGAGACCGTAACAGTTGAGGCTGAAGCTCCCGCAGCTGAGGCTCCCGCTGAAGAAGCCTGATCTTTCTCTTAAAAAAACTTTTAGGGTCAAAAGTCATCCCTGATGGAATTGACCATCGCGGGGCGCCTTTTGACCCTCATCTATTTACCAATCTGTTAACCCTAAACACCACTACTCAATATGGCAGTAACAATGGCAGATATCACCAAGCTGCGCAACCTCACTTCGGCCGGCCTGATGGACTGCAAAAAAGCACTCAACGAAACTAACGGCGACATCGAAGCAGCCGTAGAAATCCTCCGTAAAAAAGGTCAGGCTGTAGCCGCCAAGCGCGAAGACCGTCAGGCTTCGGAAGGCTATGTCGTAGCCCGCACCGACGGCAAGTTTGCCGCTATCCTCGCCCTCAACTGCGAGACTGACTTCGTAGCCAAGAATGCCGGCTTCATCGAGCTCGCCAACAAGCTCATGGATCTCGCTATGGCCAATAAGTTCAAGACCGCCGAAGAGCTCAAGGCTTATACCGTAGACGGTATGCTCGTAGCCGACATGATCACCGAGCTCAGCGGTAAGACCGGCGAAAAGACCGAGATAGGTGCTTACGAAGTAGTAGAAGCTCCCTCTACCGCCGCTTACAATCACTTCAACAACAAGCTCGCCGCTGTAGTAGGTTTCAACCTCGAAGGCGTTGACGAGCAGGTAGGTCGCGAAATCTGCATGCAGATCGCTTCGATGAACCCCGTAGCTGTAAGCCGCGAGGACGTTCCCCAGGCCACTATCGACCAGGAAATCGCCGTAGCAGTAGAAAAGACCAAGCAGGAACTCGTGCGCAAGGCTGTTGACGCCGCCCTCTCCAAGGCCGGTCTCAACCCCCACCACTTCGACAGCGAAGACCACATCGAATCCAATACCGCTAAGGGCTGGATCACTGAGGAAGAAGCTGCCAAGGGTCGCGAAATCATCAAGACTACTTCTGAGGCTAAGGCTGCCAACCTTCCCGAGGCTATGATCCAGAACATCGCCAACGGTCGTCTCAACAAGTTCTTCAAGGAATCTTGCCTCATGGAGCAGGAATACGTTCAGGACGGCAAGCTCACCGTAGGCCAGTTCCTCGATCAGACCACCAAGGGTCTCGTTGCCGTTGCTTTCAAGCGCGTCAACCTCAATCAGGACTAATCCCTTTCCTCCGGAAAAGGACCACAATCATCGGAAGGTGCCCTCTCTCAGCGGAGTGCACCTTTCGCTTTGAATGATTTTCACCGAAATTCAGCGAGAAAAGAGTAAAAATCAGTCGAAAAATTTGCACAACTGAAAATATCTCCTTAACTTTGCAAGCGATTTCGGCAATGGCCCATTCGTCTATCGGTTAGGACGCAAGATTTTCATTCTTGAAAGAGGAGTTCGATTCTCCTATGGGCTACTAAGTTTTTAATCAAGAACAACTAACGTTTCTATAATGGCAAACCATAAATCATCTATCAAGAGAATCCGCCAGATCGAGTCACGTCGACTCCGCAACCGCTACTACGCCAAGACTGCCCGCAACGCCGTGCGCAATCTTCGCAAGATGACTGACAAAGCTGAGGCTCAGGCCGCTTTCGTCAAGATCTCCGCTATGCTTGACCGTCTTGCTTCAAAGAAGAGCATCTCCAAGAACAAAGCAGCTAACCTCAAGAGCAAGCTCGCTCACCACATCGCTAAGCTTGCTGCCTAAGATATAAGCTCCGCAGATACATGTCTGCGACAGCTTCACGGGGCCCATTCGTCTATCGGTTAGGACGCAAGATTTTCATTCTTGAAAGAGGAGTTCGATTCTCCTATGGGCTACCTTTACATGAGGATATGTCACTCGAGTGATATATCCTCTTTCCTTTTATGATAAATCCCGAATAATCAGGATTTATCATGATTTATCGGGATTAACCTTGGCTGTTACGCCGGAAGTGAGTATCTTTGCTATTGTGTTCAATCTTTATCACCCCTTGACCATGAAGCGATCGTTCATCACTCTCCTTATCACCGTGGCCGCGTGCCTTCTCTATGCTTGCAGCCAATCTTCAGGCAAGCTGCCGGCAATCACTCCTGACACTTCCGCTCCCGTAGCCCCGCAGGCCGCTTCACTGGTGGCCGACAATGATCCTCACTCTGCCGCGCGCCGCCTCGTGGAGTGGCTCGCCGATACGCCCGTCGCTGACCGCGACTTTGCCAAAGAATATACCCGCGAGATTTACCGTCTCTACTCGGTAGCCTCTGACTCGGGGTCGCTGTCGTCATTTGCCTCCACGCTCGAAAAAGCCAAGGATTCTCTGCCCCTCCACAAGCAGGTAAATGTATTTGTGGCAGTGTCGTCGCCCTCCACTCTGGGTCACATGCTTCGCAATGATCCGCAGGCTGACACCATCGCTTCGCTCATCGTAAAGCGCTATGACGCCGACACGGCAAGCGTCAATTCATTTCTCAAAGCTTATCACTCCCGTTAACTTTACTATATGCTCTCACTTCAGGAATACCGCACTATGGCCGAAGATGCCATAGCCCGTCTCGCTCTCCCCACTCGCCCCGCCGGCCTCTACGAACCGATACGTTACATGCTCGACGGAGGCGGCAAGCGCATCCGCCCGGTGCTCACTCTCGCAGCTTGCGATGCCATGGGCGTCGAGCCCATGCGCGCTATTCATCAGGCGATTGCTATCGAGATGTTTCACAACTTCACGCTGCTCCATGACGATATAATGGACAAAGCCGACGTGCGCCACGGGCGCCCTACCGTCCATAAGAAGTGGAATGAGTCGACCGGTATACTCTCGGGCGACGCCATGCTCACCACCGCCACCATGCTCCTTTCTATCAAAGCTGACGATAAGCTCGACGAGGCTCTGCATCTATTCAACGGCACTGCCATGAACATCTACGAGGGTCAGCAGCTCGACATGGACTTCGAGTCGCGCATGGATGTGACTGTGGAGGAATATCTCGAAATGATCCGACTCAAGACCTCGGTGCTCTTAGGTTGCGCGTGCTCGATGGGAGCGCTCATGGCCGACACTGACTTTGACACTCAGCTGCAATTTTTCAACTTCGGCGTCAATCTCGGCCTTGCCTTCCAGCTTCAGGACGATTACCTCGATTCATTCGGCGATCAAGCCACTTTCGGAAAGGCTATCGGCGGTGATATACTTAACGACAAAAAGACGTGGCTCCTTATCTCAGCTCTGCGCGAGGACAGCGGCCACCGCCTTGCCGATATTATTGCCAATCCACCGGCTCCGGAGGATAAAATAAAGGCTGTCAAGGAGATATACCGGTCGCTCGGACTTGTTGACGGCATACGCGAACTCATCCGTGCTTACACCGACACAGCCATTTCCTGTCTCGACACCCTCCCCATCACCCCCGAAGCGCGCGCGTTTTTCATGCGCTTCGCCCTCGAAACTGCTTCCCGCACCAAATGATAGTCGATACTCATTCCCACCTATATCTGCCTGAGTTTGACGACGATGCCGCCGGCAGCCATGCCGTGGAGCGTGCCATCGCCGCCGGCGTGGAGAAAATCATCCTACCCAATGTAGACCTCAATACCATCGAGCCGCTACACAATCTCTGCGACCGCTTTCCGCGAAATCTTTACCCAGCTATGGGGCTGCATCCCACCGAACTCTCCGATGACCCCGCCGCTCAGGTCGATCGCATAGAGGAACTTCTCACCACCCCGGGGCACCGACGCTATGTAGCTGTAGGTGAGATAGGTATGGACCTATATTGGGACAAGTCGCGCGAGAAGGAGCAGGCCGAGGTATTTCGCCGCCAGGCAATGTTGGCCGTGAAATTGGGGCTCCCTGTCATCATCCACTGCCGTGAGGCGTTGCCGCAGACACTCGAAGTGCTCGCCTCGCTTCCCGAAGTGCCGCGCGGGGTTTTCCACAGTTTCACCGGCACAGCTGAAGACGTCGAAGCCATCCGCGCCGTGGGCGATTTCTACTTCGGTATCAACGGCATAGTCACCTTTAAGAAATCCACTCTCCCCGCCACTCTTCCCGTAATTGGCATTGATCGCATCCTGCTCGAAACCGATGCTCCTTACCTTGCTCCGGTGCCCTATAGAGGCAAGCGCAACGAGAGCGCCTATATCACCCACACCGCCGCTGCCGTAGCTGCCGCGCTCGGCATGACCGTAGAGCAGGTTGAAGATATTACCACTGCCAATGCTATAAATCTTTTCTCACTTTCATGAAACGAATCACATTTATTATACTCTTAATCTTCAGCGTTTTATCCACCGTGGCCGCTACGCCTGCCGATACGCTGTGGGCTCACGTCACCATCCCCGTGGCATGCATCCGCGAGAAGCCGTCACACTCGGCTCAGATGACCTCTCAGGCCATTCTGGGCACTCCGCTCCGCATCACCGGCCAGCCCGACAAAGAGTGGCTTGCAATCGAAGGCCCCGACGGCTACACCGGGTACATGATTTACTCATCCGTCACCCGCCCGTCGCAAGCCGAAATGCGCGCTTGGCGCAAGGCCCCCCGCTTGGTTGTGCGCCCTCCGCGCGAAGTGATTGCCTACACTTCTCCCACGGCACGCGACCCGCGTTCTGTGATGACCGAACTCGTGCCCGGGTCGATCGTAGAGGGCACTCTGTCGACTGATTCCGTTACGGCTATCCGCCTCCCCGACGGCCGCTCGGTATGGGTCGCTACCGCTTCTTTGATGCCTATAGAGCAATGGGCATCTCAGCCGCTTTCTACTGATTCAGTGGTTCTTACCGCATATTCGCTCATGGGCGCTCCTTACCTGTGGGGCGGCATGTCGACCAAGGCTGTCGATTGCTCGGGGCTCGTGAGAGTCGCTTATCAAGGCAACGGCATACTGCTCCGTCGCGACGCCTCGCAGCAGATCCACACCGGCAAAAAAATCTCACCCGATGCGCCCGTAGATTCACTGCGCCGGGGCGACCTGCTTTTCTTCTCCTACGTTCCCGGTGGTCGCATCTCGCATGTGGCTCTCTATGATGCCGATTCCACCTATATCCACTCCTCGGGCCGCGTGAAAGTCAACCGCATGACGGCCGATGACCCCGACTTCTCCCACCGCGTATATCGCGGCGCTTCACGCATCGAAGGTGCCATTCCATCACCCGGCATCACCACCTTCCGCCTTCACCCATGGTACTTTTGAGGAATTGAAAATTGAAAATTGAGAATTTATAATTATACGCACCCGCTCATATAATTCTAAACTTTAAATTCTAAATTCAAAATTTATAGAAACGATGATTACATTCATAATCTGCCTTTCGGCACTCATTATCGCATATTTCACTTACGGAACCTATCTGCAGCGTCAGGCTGAATCTGACGATAAAAACGCCACCCCCTGCCACCGCCTGCGCGACGATGTAGACTACATGCCGCTTCCCCGCTGGCGCGTGTTTCTCATCCAGCTCCTCAATATCGCCGGCACCGGCCCCATATTCGGCGCTATCTTGGGTGCATGCTTCGGACCCGTCGCCTTCCTGTGGATCACGCTCGGCGGTATATTTTTCGGCTCGATGCACGACTATCTCTCGGGCATGATGATACTGCGCGGCGACGGTCGCTCGCTGCCTGAAATCGTGGGCGACTACATGGGCACACCCATGCGCCACTTCATGCGCTACTTCTCGGTGGTGCTCCTCGTGCTCGTGGGCGCCGTGTTCCTCCTCAGCCCCGCGCAGCTGCTCTCGTCGATGGTCGACGGCTCCACCACCTCGATGTGGGTGTGGATCATCCTTGCCTACTACATCCTTGCCACCATGCTCCCGGTAGATAAGATAATAGGCCGACTCTATCCCATCTTCGGCGTGGCGCTCATAGCCATGGCGGTAGGATTGCTCGGCGTAATCCTCTCGGGCGCCTACGAAATTCCTGAAATGACCACATTCCACAATTTCCAGCCCGACGCTCACGCTCTCCCCATCATCCCCACGCTCTTCATCACCATAGCCTGCGGCGCTATCTCAGGTTTCCATGCTACACAGTCGCCTCTCATGGCCCGCTGCGTGCAGAGCGAGAGCCAGTGCAAATCAGTATTCTACGGCTCAATGATCTCCGAGAGCATTATCGCACTGATATGGGCTGCGATAGCTATGGCATTTTTCGGCGGCGCAAGCCAGCTCGGTGAAGCCCTCGCCGCCAACGACAACAATGCCGCCTGGGCCGTCGACGTAATCTCCCGCACCACACTCGGCAAAGTGGGCGCAATCCTCGCCCTCCTCGGCGTAGTGGCCGCCCCCATCACATCGGGCGACACCGCATTCCGCTCAGCCCGCCTCATTATCGCCGACATCTTCCGCCTCGACCAGCGCCCCATCCTCAAGCGCTTCCTCATCTGTATACCACTCTTCGTGATAGGATATGCAATCACCTTGGTCAACTTCGGTATCGTATGGCGCTACTTCGCGTGGTCTAATCAGACCATGGGCACCATCGTGCTCTGGGCCATCTATATATGGCTTGCCCGCCGCGGACGCAACATCTGGATCGCTCTCATCCCGGCCGTGGTGATGACCTATGTAATCACCTCATTTGTATTCATCTCGCCCCAATTCCTCGGCATGGAATCCCGCACCGCTGCCTACATCCTCGGCGCCATCACCACCGCCGCCATCACCGCCTATTTTCTCATCCGATTCCCCAAGCAAAATTGTGATAATTTGAAGAAAAATTCGTAATTTTGCCGATAATAACAAGAAATATACAATGATAAAATTTAATTTTACTTATTTAAAGTTAGCTTGTGCTATTACCGCAATTATTTGGATTCTCGGAATGATTCTTGAAATTCCGGTTATGCGGTGGATAGGATTCGCAGCTGTAATAATAGCAGCTTTAGTATATTTTATCGCATCAGTGCTTCAATACCGAGTAGCGTATAGTCAAGCCAAAATTGAGTTTCAAAATGAAGAGACGCCTCATTCTTTCAAAGAAATGAATGAATTGGCTGAACGTCACTCAGTGATGGACACCCCTATCAATAATATCTTCGGTGCAATCATATTAATCGGAGCAGTTATCTATCTCAACTTTTTCCGCTACGCGTAATTCATATTTGGTTTATCTTTCTTTATTATGACAATCAATCATCTTTTGAAACATTGGGATGATTGCCTCGGGTGCTTTCTGCTATGGGTAGCAGGGCACTTTTTCCAAGACGGCGCACTCATTCTCCCGGGCTGGGGATTGATTGTGCTGTTTGGACTGATTGTGCTTTATCAGTCGGGCAGACTCTTTTTCAAAGCTCGCGGCACGCATGACAGTGCAGCTGTTAAAGCGTCGATCTACAGCGTTGTATGCCTGATATTATATGTGGGAAGCGTGACAGCTCTCTCTTTCCCGTCAATCTCTAAGCTTTTCAATTCATTATGACTGACAGTAAGTTGATGTATTGGTGGGGCGTCTGCTTCGCATCGTTTTTCATCTGGACCTGCGGTGTGAAATGTGAGATTGCAGCCCTAAGATGGATTGGTGTGGCAGCATTATTTGTGGCAGCAGTAGCCGTGATGATTTATTCCCTCAGATTACACAAAAGTGCTTATAGCGAGGCGAAAGAGAATCTGAAAGGCGTGGATGTGCATGATAAAAAAGAAATCATCGAGCGCTCCTCATCATTGGCTCTCCCCATAAGCAGCATAATCAATATCATCATATTTGCCCTCGGCACATTGGCTCTCAATTTCTTCTATTTCGCGTAAATTATCATAGGGACGTCGCTGCGCGACTATCCTTTACCCACAAATGGATACCAAAAATGGCGCCCGAAGGTCGCCGATTGTAGCTGCTCGGTACGGCTCTTTAATCGGCGGCCTTACGGACGCCATTGAAATGATTATCAACGCATTCCCCGAACGCCTCCGCTGAGCTTTGGCGGTCGGGGCTACTAGTAATTCGGCGACCTGCGGGCGCCCTTTAGAGTCTGAAATAGCGTGTAGTAGCTCCCATTTGCTGGTAAAGTATTGCCGCAATGCGGTTCAAATAAGGAAAAAGGCAGTCGCATAAGTTCACGGAATTGTAAAAAAATTACGGCCTTCTGTAGGGACACTCCATGGAGTGTCCGGCGTCGACCACGGCGATGAATCGCGTGCGCTACGGACTGAATATTAATAAGTTACCATGTTGCTCCGCCGGACGCTCCATGGAGCGTCCCGATAGGATAACATCACTTCACCCTGTCGGGATTCTTGGCGATGAAGTCTTTCCACGATTTGGGGCCGGAGGCTTGCTGCGGGCGTCCGGTCTCGTAGAAATGACACATGGCGGCGGCGAGGGCATCAGTGGCGTCGAGCTCCATGTCGAGGCTCTCGGCGGGAATCGACATGGTGCGTCGGAGCATCTCGCGCACCTGCTCCTTAGATGCGGCACCGTTGCCGGTGATTGACATCTTGATCTTACGGGGCTCGTATTCATGAATGGGAATGTCGCGCGATAGAGCGGCAGCCATCGCCACGCCCTGAGCGCGACCGAGCTTGAGCATCGACTGCACGTTTTTGCCGAAAAACGGTGCTTCGATCGACATCTCATCAGGAAGATATTGCTCCACCAGCCCCAGCACACGGTCATAGATACGCGACAGGCGCAGGTAGTGACTCTCCATTTTCGAGAGCTTGACCACGCCCAGGGCTATCACCGACGGCCGGCGCGCCTTGACGCCCACCACGCCGTAGCCCATCACGTTTGTACCCGGGTCGATACCTATGATAATGCGGTCCCACTCCTTAAGCGGCACCTGCGGCAGAAGGTCGCTCATAGGTCGATATCCTCCATGGGAGTGGTGAAAAAGAGCATGCGGCTGCCCAGATGCTGCTGCATGGCGCCGAGCTTTTCGCCCGAAAGATATTCTTCCCACTTGCCGGTGGCCTCTTCCACGCTCATCCCCGGGGCACCTACGCGCACCGAGCAGCTTGCCAGACCCTCCTCGACGGTCATAAGCAGCCGCGACACGGCCTGAAGCTGAAATGGACAATCGCCCTCACCGAGCCGGGCCACAAATTCATTAGCGAGCCAACGGAGGAACTCTTTCTCTACCGACTTCTCTACGTGAAATGATGTATTGAGAACTATTTTTTCTGCCATTTTCTTCTTAAATTTCTGATAAAAAATCCTATGTGACGCCACACCGTAGGCCCTACGCCGTAGTAGTGACACATGATGCGAAACCGCTCGCGCAGCGAGGCATAATGATTGCGCGTGGTCACTCCTTCATTTAGATAATCTATAATGACCTCGGGGATATACACATTGCGCTTCGACCGCTGAAGACATCGTATACACCACTCATAGTCAGCCGAGTAGCGGTAGCGGAGGTCATAATTATCCACGAGCTTGCGCAGCACGATGAAAGCCTGATGGCACACCACCATCCCGTCGGCAAACGAGTCGACCGTCAGCACCTCAGGCGCAGTCAAGTGCCGCATTCCCACATACTTGCGCAGATTGTCGACCAGACGCGTCTGTCCGTAGACTATCCCGGGATAGTCATTGTCGACAATCGTGTCGGCAATCAGTTCCAGAGTGGTATCGGAAGCAAACGCATCGCCGGCATTGAGAAATATCACGTAGTCACCCTTGGCCATGCCCAGGCCCTTGTTCATCGCGTCATACAGCCCGCGGTCAGGCTCGCTCGTGATAATGGTGCGCTCCGTGGCATCGCGACGCGCCAGCTCCACGGTAGCATCGGTCGAGGCCCCGTCGACCACTATGTGCTCGTAGAGTTTACACGACTGCGAGGCCACGCTCTTCATGGTCACCCCTATGGTGGGCGACGCATTATAAGTGATGGTAATGATGGAAAACAACGGTGCCATTTCTGAGTAAAATATTATGATGCTGAATACAAAGATAATCAGATTCTGCGAAATATATTGCGTCGTTATACTATTTTTCACAATTACTCGTTTCTTTTATGTATGCTCACCGTATCAATCGTCACATATCACACTGACGACGATGAATTGAGAGAGTGTTTTGCCTCACTCAACTCCCCGCTGGTCGATGATATAATAGTCATCGACAACTCGCGCACACCATCCACGCGCGAGATATGCGAGTCTACCCCCAAGGTGACCTACATTCCCAGCGACAACATAGGCTACGGTCGAGCCCATAACATAGCTCTGCGTCAGTCTATTGAGCGGGGCCAGCGCTACCACCTGGTGCTGAATTCCGATGTGAGTTTCGACCCCGCGATTCTGGGCCGTATAGCCGAGTACATGGACGCCAATCCTGCCATAGGCACCCTTCAGCCCGCAATATTCTATCCCGACGGTCGCCCGCAATACACCTGCCGCCTGCTTCCCACTCCCGCTGACCTGCTCGCGCGCCGCTTCCTCCCCGAGAAATGGGTAAGAAAAATCAATCACCGCTACCTGCTCCAGGCCAGCGACCGCGTCCATACCCTGAATCTGCCACAGCATCAGGGCAGTTTCATGTTCATGCGCGTGGATGCGCTTAAAGAAGTGGGCATTTTCGACGAGCGCTTCTTCCTCTACGGCGAGGATGTAGACCTATCGCGCCGCATCCACGAGAAATATCTCACCATCTTCTGGCCCGAAGTCTCCGCCTCCCACAAGCACCGCGAGGAATCATACTACAAATGGCGCCCGCTCGTGAGCCACATCGTCAACCTCTTCCGCTACTTCAATAAATGGGGATGGATATTTGACTCAGGCCGCCGCCGCTACAACGCCCGCGCCATCAAATCCCTCGAAGCCGAAATCACCCGCAAGGATTCTTGATTCATGATTCATGATTTATGATTCATGATTTATGATTCATGATTTATGATTCATGATTCATCAAAAAACCTCTCTATTAATCATGCTAATCCTCCGGCCGCGGCTTTTGCCTCGGCATTAGTGTATATGTAACTTCGGCTGGGGAACGAAGTCGATCTCATCCTCACAAAGGTGATGAAGATAACAGTTTAGGATATTCTTGAGCGCATCGGAATTCCTATCATCGGCACTCCACTCCTGTCTTTGTAAG
>CAYZFG010000050.1:0-19244 GCA_964477665.1 uncultured Staphylococcus sp. | reverse complement strand
GATACTCATTGAGGTAGGGCAGCGGCATGGGATCATAATTGAGATGCGGATGCGGCGGCCAGACTTCGGGGAGCGTAACGCCGTTTGACAGCGTCTCGGCTCCTGCGCTCAGGGCTGCGAGGGTGCTTATGGTAATGATGATTGACTTCATGGTTTAGCGAAATTATCTTCCCGGAGCGTCCCACAGGGGATTCTGCTCAAGGTTGGGATTTAACACGAGTGAGCGTGAGGGGATGGGAGCGAGGTAGTCGCGATCTTCGTTCCATGATTTTGAAATCTCGGTATTGACCACGCGATAACCCTTGTCGCCTTCGCTCAGGAATATGTCGAGGCCGAGTTTGAGCGGCTTGGCACCACGCAGCAGCGGCGTAGGCGGACGGTTTTCTTTATAGACGTAAATCTCATTTTTGCCGTCGCCGTCGAGATCATAACCGCCTTCGCCCGAAATATAAGCACCCAAGAACTGGGGTATAAACAGAGCACCGGCTTTCCAGCGCATGATATCGTCATAACGCAGTCCCTCCATGGCGAGCTCTATGCGGCGCTCACGGCGTATTTCGAGAATCACACCCTGATTAGCACCACCCACAGCTGGATACATCGAGGCGAGATAGGGATCGGGATCGGCATTAGCAGCACGCATGTCGAGAGCCGGCATATCTACGCGCTTGCGTATGAGGGTAATAGATCGTTCGAGGTCGTCCTGGGTGAGGGTGCCTAACTCGGCCTTGGCTTCAGCGTAGTTGAGCATTACCTCGGCGAGACGGTAGATGATGATATCGTTTTCGTTGGAGTTCTGGGCGTCGGCTATGGGCGCACTGTAATACTTGATGGGCAGATAGCCGGTGACTGAGTGCGTGAAGGCATCGCGAAGAACCTCGGAATCAGCTTCATCTTGACCCACGCGGGTAAATCCGGGACCGGCGATAGTCTGGCTCATGCGAGGGTCGCGATCCTTAAACTCATCGGCAAACTTCATGGTAGCGTAGCCGGGCTTGTCGGTAAACCGTGTTCCGTCGGTCATGAGATAAGAGTTGACAAATGTCTTTTCAAATCCCATGCGGTTGCCGGCGGGATTGGTAAGCGCGTAGTTGAATCCGTGCTTTACGCCCAAGCTGAAATTATAGGCTTCGGCATTGATCACCTCGGTATCCGATGCATCATTCGTGACAGGCTGAGCGAAGAGGTCGCGGTAAGCATACTCCGGCCCACCGGTCATGTCGATGGAAAACTTTCCCGAGTTCATCAGTTCATTAGAGGCCTCCTCACATTCGCGCAGGAAACGGTCGCCGTCGGCGATACCGTGATACTTGCGAAACGTACCTTCAAAGAGGCAGAAGCGGCTCTTCAGGGCCAAGGCGCTCCAGCGGGTGATAGTGTTGATACTCTTGTCAGAGGGGAGCGACTTGAGAGCTATGTCGAGATCTTCGAGAATCTTATCGGCAATAAACTCGCGGGTGTCGCGCGGATTGTAGAGCTCGGGACTTGTATCTTCGAGCACTATGTCATACCAGGGCACACCGCCAAATGTCTTCAGCTTCTCGTAGTAAAACTTAGCGCGGAGAAATCTTGCCATAGCCTCATATTTGAGTCTCACGGTCTCATCGGGACAGTTGCCCGAGTACTTGAAGAAGATGTTGACGGAGCGCAGATTGCCCCAGCTCCAACTGCCGGCACTGATGGTAGAGCTGCGCAGTCCGGTCATATAGTCGGGCAGAGTGAGGCGTACGCCGTTGTCGGCAGTCTCGCTTGTAGAGCCGCTCATCTGGGTGAGCAATCCGTTGATGTATAGTTTTAACTCATTTTCGGTGCGGAAAGAGTTTTCCGGGTTAAGTTGCGATTGCGGCATCTGGTCGAGGTCACATGACGACAGCGCAAGTGCCATCAGGCCCAGACATGGAAATATGTATTTTGCTTTCATGGGTAGTGCGGGTTTAGAGGGTTAAGTTCAATCCCACCGAGAAGGTGCGGGAGAAGGGATAGATGCGGGCGTCGTCAGATGACATTGCCTGCTCGGGATCGATATACTTGGTGTGGAACGGCGAGTGATACCACAGGTTTTCACCTGACAGATACACGCGCAGACGCTCAACGTAGAACTTGCGGGTGAGGTTGGCCGGGAGTGTGTAGCCCACCGAGAGGGTCTTCAATCTTATGTAGGCAAGATTCTGGAGATAGCGGTCATTGACCACGGTCATCTGGGCATTGTCCTTGTAGGCGGCGCTGCCGCGTTCGAGGCGGGGGAAATAAGCGTCGGTATTCTCAGGAGTCCAAGCCTGCTCGGCAAGCCCCTTGGGGAGGAATGCGCTGTTGACGCGACCCCACGAGCCCCAGAATTTTTCCATTTCCTTGTTGGGATACATCTGGTAGCGGCCTATACCCTGGAAGTTGACGTCAATGTCAATGCCGAGCCACCTTACCGAGGCGCCGAATCCGTAGTTCCAGCGGGGTGTAGAGTTACCGATCACGCAGAGGTCGCCGTGGTCATTTACAGTATTTGATCCGTTGTCGATACGGCCACTGTTGTCAGCATCCACAAATTTTACATCGCCGCCGCGCAGTGTAGCCCACTCGCCGGTAGAGAGCGAGATGTCGCGGTTGACCTGGCGCTGGTCCACCTCCCAGGCTGCCGCTTCGGCATCAGATTGGAAAAGACCGTCGGTGCGATAGCCCCATATTTCGCCAAGCGTCATGCCTTCGTAGTAGTCAGTGAGAATACCGGCGGCGTTGCCGCGATACTTGGTGATTTTGGAAGTGGCATCGCCGAGTGAGGCGCGTACTTCATAGTTGAGGGTACCGAGGGGCAGGGAGATGCCGTCGTGCCAGCTAAGGGTAAGTTCGTAACCGTTGGTGCGGAGTTCACCGGCATTCTGGCGTGGAGGATCGGTGCCGAACACGTCGGGCACCGTGATGCCGTCGCAATACATGTCAGTGGTGCGACGTATGAAGTAATCGCCCGTGAAGGAGAGACGGTTGTTGAGCACGGCCACGTCAAGACCGAAGTTGAGCGTATGCACTTTCTCCCACGTATAGTCGGCCGAGATGGGCTTGGGTACGGAGAGATAGTAGATCAATTCATTGTTGACTATGCAGCTCGATGAAAGCTGCTGGCTGATAGTGCTGTAAGGATATGTGGCCACACCGAGTTGATTGCCGAGTACACCATACGAGGCGCGGATTTTCAGATTGTTGAGCCACACGAGATTGTGCATGAAACTTTCCTCGCTCATTCGCCATGCCAATGATGCCGAGGGGAAGAAGCCGAAGCGGTTGCCGCGAAGGAAGCGGGATGAACCGTCGTAACGTCCGTTGACTTCAAAGAGGTAACGGTTGTCATAGTTGTAATTGGCACGGAAGAAGAGGCCGAAAAGCTCGTAGGCACTTGCGCCGCCGTTGGCCTTGATTTCATCACCTACTGCAAGGTTGAGGTCATTGAGGGTCTCTGACAATACGTCGGAGCGGTAGCCTGAGAGGTCGTGATACGATTGCGACTCATAGTTGACACCCACCACTGCCGAGAGATTGTGGCGCTGTCCGAAGCGGCCTTCGTAGGTGGCGAAAGCATTGAAGATGTGCGAAGGGTTATATGACATGCTCTTCTGGTAATAGTCAGTCTTGTGAGCCGTGGTGGAGCTGAGCTGGGTGCGACCTTCGGAGCCTGATGATACATACACTACTCCTTGACGCTTCCAGTTGTCGTCCATGGTAAACATATATGTATAGTCGGCATTGATTTTCAGACCCTTTACAATATCCACTTCAGCCGAGAAAGTATTCTTGAACCGGCGCAATCCCACTTCGCCTTTCGACACACCGCCGAGGATGTCGGCAAATCGAGCTTCGCCGAGTATCTTGCCGTTGGCCATCACGCCGGTATAGTTGCCGTCGGGGCTGATGGGCACGTAGTAAGGAGCACAGTTGATCATCGTGCGGGCAAAGGCTGCATTCGATGCATTTTCACCGGGGTAGGAGTGGTTGCGGTCAAAGTACATCGTATTGTTGGAGATTCTCACCCGGCTGCTCAGCTTGGCATTGATTTTCGACGTGAGGGTGTATTGAGAATACCGCTCGTCGGCTATCTTGATGAAACCTTCCTTAGTGTAATAACTTCCTGAAATGAAGTATTGCACCTTGTCGCCGCCACCTGATATGGACACGTTGTGGGAGTGGGAGAAGGCCTTTTTGCCATACATCCAGTTCCACCAGTCGAAGTTGCCGTAGTAGTGATACTTACCGCTCGCGTCCTTCACCACCCAGGGGCGCTCGGGATTCTCGGTCACGTCATATCGGCGGGCTTCCAGTTCGGCATAATCATTTTCAGTATAACCGGTGGCGGAGCTGCCGGTGCTCTTATAAGAGGTATCGTAGATCATGGCGTGTTCGTAGCCCGAGGTTACGAAATCAGTCTTAACCGTAGGCTCTGACCATGATACGAAGCCTGAGTAACTCACTCGGGTCTTGCCCTCGGTGGCGCGCTTGGTGGTGACAAGGATTACACCAAATGCAGCACGGGCTCCGTAGATGGCAGCCGACGAGGCATCTTTGAGAGCGGTCACTGACTGGATGTCGCTCGGATTGACCTGATCGATGCTTCCGGGAACACCGTCGATGAGCACGAGGGGTGAATTAGAGTTAATCGAGCCCTGGCCGCGGATGCTGAGCGAACCGCCTGCGCCCGGCGCTCCGGTGTTGACCGAGATGTTGACATTAGGCATCGCACCCTGAAGCATCTGGGTGACAGAATTGGTGGCGCGGTCTTCAAATACCTCGCTTGATACCGATGCGACGGCACCGGTAAGGTTGACCTTGCGCTGCGAGCCGTATCCCACCACCACTACCTCGTCGAGAGCTTCGGTATTGTCGCGAAGCACCACGTCGATAGCAGTGCGATTATTGACCTTTATTTCTTCGGGCAAGCAACCTACGTAGTTGAATACCAGCGTGGAGTTGCTTTCAGCGTCAATAGAGTATCGACCGTCAAGGTCAGTGATGCTCACGGTGGATGGTGTGTCTTTAACCGTCACACTCACTCCGTAGAGCGGGTCGCCCTGAAGGTCAGTGACTGTACCGGTGATTACCTCAGCCATAGCTGCCGTAATACCGGCCACAAGGAGAAACAGTGACATGCACGCCCGTCGGGTCAGCACGTCGGCTATCAGCCTGAAATGATAATTTGTCTTCATGGTATTGCAAATCATTCGTGATAATTAGCTAAAAACTCTTCCACCTCGGCGGCCTGGGGAATGGATGTGGTGGCGCCGTGACGGGTTACGGCGATGGCCGAGGCCGCACTGGCATACTGCATGTCGTGGCGGGTGATGAAGTCGCCCTTGATACATACTGCCAGCGCTCCGCAGAAGGTATCGCCGGCCGCTACGGTGTCGATAGCCTTCACATCGTAAGACGATACATGGATGTGCTCGGTGGGAGTGACAAGATGAGCCCCGTCTTTACCCACAGTTACCACTATATTAGGTATTCCGGTCTTGCGCAGGCGCTCGATGATGACGTCGAGATTAGAGTTGTCATAGGGGAGTCCTGACAGCACACCGCCTTCCACCTCATTGACCACGAGCACATCTACCGTTGATAGGAGATCGCTGTCGGCCACGAAAGCAGGCGCGAGATTAAGTATCACTTTCTTGCCCAAGTCGTGGGCGCGGCGGGCGGTGGAGCGTATTGTCTCGATGGGAATCTCGGCTTGCATCACCACAACATCAGAGTCGGCTATGGCGGGCTCAAATGTGCTGAGAAGGTCGGGGTGGAGGGTGCCGTTGGCACCGGGCGCTACGGCGATACAGTTGTCGCCCGCGTGGCTGATATATATAAGAGCCATGCCGGTGGGATTGTCGGCGTCGTCATGCACATAATCGGTAGAAATACCTTCGCTGCGGAGATGGTCTTTAAGCATGTCGGCATAATGGTCGTTGCCGAGCGAGGTGACGAATGTGACATCGCCGCCAAGACGGGCGGCCGCTATAGCCTGATTCATGCCCTTGCCACCTATGGCTTGCGAAAATTCCGCATCACCCACAGTCTCACCGCGCTCAGGCAAGCGGTGAACCTTGGCCATCATATCAATATTGGTACTACCAACAACTACAATTTTATTCATATATGGTATTAAATTTTTAGATTTTTACATAGTCATATCCACCTCTATGCGGCGAGGAATCGACTGCTGGGCGCCGAGACGCGACACTGAGAGTGAAGCGGCGGCATTGGCATACACCACTGCTTCCATTATCGTATATCCGAGTGATACCTGCATACAGAAAGCACCGCAGAACACGTCGCCGGCACCGGTGGTGTCGACCACATCCACGTCGCGGGCGGGAATAGAGGCGTAATTGTCGCCCGACTTCACATATACTCCGCCACCTCCCAAGGTGATGATGACATTGTCGACGCCGCGGCGGCTTATCACTTCGGCAGCTGCCTTGGCCGAGCGGATGTCAGTAATCTCTATGCCCGAAAGTTGCTCGGCTTCGACTCGATTGGGGAGGATGGCAAAGAGGCGGCTGATAATGGCATCACTTAGCGATAGCGGGGCGGGGGCCGGCTTCATCACCACGCGCACCCCATGGCGGTTGGCAATGTTGATGGCCGCTTCCACGGTGTCCATAGGTATTTCAAGCTGCACTATGAGGATGTCGGCTTCCTTGATGCAGTCTTCAGCCGCGGCCACATCCTCGGGGCTAAGGGTGGAGTTGGCGCCGGGTGCCACGATGATATAGTTTTCTCCGAGAGAGTTGACCGATACCATGGCCAGACCGGTGGGATTGCTCACGTCGGTAATCACATGCTTGGTACAGATCTTCTCATTGCGGTAAAGTTCCATAGCCTGCAGGCCGAAGAGGTCGTAGCCTATCTTTGACACAAGTGTCACCTGTCCGCCAAGGCGCGCAACTGTAATAGCCTGATTGGCACCCTTTCCTCCGGGCTCCATGAGCGAAGTGCCGCCCAGAATCGTCTCTCCCGGGGCGGGAAAACGATCGGTGCGGATTATGAGGTCAGTATTGCAACTTCCCACTACTACGATCTTCGGAGGGATATTCTTTGCGTTCATGGTATGTCAGTTTTGTTTTGTATTGCAAATTAATGTATCAAAATTCAATATTCATTCACCAAAATTTTGCCATTGCGATATTGCTGAGTGGCTATATTTTGAAAGGATGATTGTGTAACTTATTACTAATTAATAGTATGCAATTTTTTCCACCTGCTTGCAGCGATAATTGAAAAGAAAATCAATCGGTCATTCATAGCTCTTACCGCGCAGTGCAAGAATTTTGTCGAGAGCTATGCCGGTGAGCTTTGATTCGATCCAAGCGGTGAAGTCAAATATCAGCAATATCTGGCGCTCGTGCTTGTCGGCGGAGAGGCGGGTGATGGCGGGTTTCATTTTATTCCATATCGCCATGCGTTGTCGCTGCATGGGCGGGAGGCCGGAGTTGCTGAGAAAGCGAAGCATCATTGACTCGGTGGCAAATGAGATGTTGCGCCGCGAGCGGGCGATGGAGCGGGCTTCATATTGCAGGAGGTCGTGCTCGTCGAGTTCGTAATATGCCATGAGGCGAATGAGCCTGACGGTGCGCATCATAGGCAGGTACTTGATGTTTTCGTTAACCATGGCCGTGCTGATGATGCGGCTCACTTTGCGCCAGTTGCCTGACACGAGTTCGACTATGGCATGATACATCTGTAGCTCACATTCCCTCACGGGATTAGGACGTGACTCGCGCTCAAGGAGAGGCTTACGATAGCGCTCGATGATTTCGCGGCATTTCTTGAAGTTGCCTCGGTCAAGGTGAGGCACGAGCTCATACTGGAATTGCAAGCACAAGGCCGTGGTGCGGATGTCGGCCTGCGGGTCGACGGCAAACTGCTCCAGTCGCTGCACAAATGGCCCCATCTCATCATAGCGGCGGGCGTAGCGGAGCGCTTTGAGAATACCTTCGAGCACCGAGAGGCGGTAGAATGGTGACGATGCCGGCTGCTGAGAGTACTCGGCCAGCAGGCGGTCAAGCGAGTTATATACATTGAGAGCTCCCGAGATGTCGCCTGTCTCCATGAGATACTTGGCCTGAAAGATGCGATGATTTCTTTCGAGCTCAAAGGGTTTTTCGGGCTCGGAACTGAAGCTGTAAAATTCGCTCATCACGAGGTCTGACATCATCTTGACCTCCTCCGTGGTGTGAATGGCTCCGCCCATCTGATGCACTCGCTGGCGCAGCAGATCGTAGAGCGAAGCGTGCTCGGTGATGAGGCTTACTGACTTGATGGCCTTGCGCTGCAGGGTGTGCTTGTCAAATATCTCCTGCTCGCTTATATCGAGGAAGTCGAGGCTTTGGAAAAATTCGAGTTCGAGCTTCTGAGCTATGAGAAGTATCTCGTTAAGACCAAGATTGTTGGCGCGCGATATTACCGATGAAATAAGGTCGAAACTCTCCTCGAAAAGCGACCGCTCGAAAAACATCCGAGCCTTGGCAATATCAGTGAGCAGCGTAGTGTGGACATCCTTGCCATTGCGCAATTGGAGTAGCATGTCGGTGAGCAGTGTATAGAGATACTTCACTTCCACATCGTAAGCTCCGCCGGGATACTGCGCCAGAAATTTCTCTTTAGCAAGTCGAGGATTGGTGATATTTTCGTTGGCTATTATCTGATAGAGAGCGAAATAGCGCTTATCGGGCTGACCGATTGCGTCGCCATAACGCAGCGTAAATGCCTTTCGTTCTGACTTTGTCATGGAACGAATGAGAGATATCAATGAGTCATTTCGTTTCATACTGTCACGCTTTCTTTGTTTTCGTAGGTATGGTAAGGGATAGTAATTACAAAGATAATGAAAGGCGTGGCGCTTGTGGTACCGAGTTTTAGTTAAAACTATAATCCTAATCGTTAATTATACGTAGCATGGCTGATGTGAAAATACTATAATACAGCGTAGTAGTTACAGGAAATAGTGATGATAAACTATAATCTTAAAAGTTACAGACCCGGCAGTGAACAAGAAGCGGAAATTACGTGCTACCGGCTATATATAATAGCAAAGGGGCATCGACGCGCGATGCCCCTTACGGTGGAATATGGTGCTTTTGCGGGGTTAGGGTTTGAGGGATTTGCCTGAGGAGAAGGCGTCGCCGCAGCGGGTGCCGAGGGTAAGGTAGCCGTTGTGGATGGGGTCGAAAGTGATGAGTTGCATCTTCTCGACATCGGGCTTGCCGTCGGCGGCAAGGTATCGCTCGTCGGCAAGTATGTTGACAATCTCAGCTATGAGGTAAAATCCTGTGGGTGACTCGTATAGCTTTTCCTTAACGCGACATTCCATAGTCATGGGAAAGCATGTGAATACGGGGGCGTTGACATGAGGGGCTTTTTCCGAGTCCCAGCCGGTGCGGCTCATCTTGTCAGGGTGAGTTTTGCTGCTTACTATTCCCACATAATCAGCTGCTTGCATGGTAGGCTCTGTGGCGAAGGAGAGGGTAAACTCTCCGCAGCGATTGAGATTTTCAGTTGTGGCGTGAGAGCCCAGTGAAATCATTATTTCGGTGGCATCCCATTGGCCACCCCACGCGGCATTCATGGCGTTGGGGGTGCCGTCGGCATTATATGTTCCGATAATGAGCACTGGCTGAGGAAGGAGCCATGCTTTGGGAGAAAATTCTTTCATATTGAGGTCAGTAGTTGATGGTAAATTCGTCGGCTGCATCGGCCACGGGAAATTTCTCGCGCGACTTACGCAGGTCATCGAGGTCGAGAAGTGCATAGACAAGACCGTTGCGGCGTGTCTCGTGTATCTCGTTTCCGAGGTTGTCATAGCACACTGACATGCCTGACGGGTATATGCCGTAGGCATCTTTGCCCAGACGGTTGCAACTTATGGCGTAAGCCTGATTTTCAATAGCCCGTGCGGCAAGGAGTGTCTTGAACTGATGGCTTCGCGAGCCTCCCCACATGGCAGGGCATATAAGCAGGTCATACTCAGCGCGCGGCGTGGTGCGTAACCACACCGGGAATCGCAGATCGAAGCATATAATCAGCTTAATGTTCCATCCGCGGTATCTTACGATAGGGGCTGGAGCTGTGCCATGGGTATAAATCTTGTTTTCGCCTGAGAGGGTGAAGAGGTGGCGCTTATCGTAGAGCGTGGTGTCGCCCCCGGGTTCTATGAAGAAGCCGCGGTTGTAATAATGTCCGTCGCCGTCAGTGGCAAGGAAGCTGCCGGCAAGAGCCACGCCGAAAAACTGTGCCCAGCGGCGCAGTGTGTCTACGGTGTGGCCGTCGTCAGTCTCGGCCATTTCGGCCAACTTCGCGGAGTCAAACACATAACCGGTCGTAAACAGCTCGGGCAGGATTACGAGGTCAGTGTCAGTCTCCACCTCACGCAGGCGCGAGGCAACGGATATGATATTTTCATGAACTGAACCCTCTACGATATCATGGGCGAGGGTGCATACTTTGAGAAGATTTGACATCAGTCGTCGGTTGAGAAGCGGTCAGCGTAGCGACCGGTGAAGGGACGGTAGTAATCCTTGATGGCTCGCATATCGGCCTCCACGTCGCCCGTAGGTATAAACTCGCGGTCGAGTATCACGGTGCGCGAAGGGAAGTCAAGCGCAGCAAGGAAGATGGGGACCTGGGCACCCTGAGCGATGCGCAGGAATCCCGTGTGCCAGCGTGTGGTAAGGGAGCGCGTACCTTCGGGGGTGATGGCTACGGTGAGGCGCTCGGAGTGATTGAATTTCTCGATTACGGCATCGGTGAGCGATTCCTTGCGATCCTTGCGTCGGGAAACGGGAATCCCTCCGAGAGCTTTGAAAAGGATATTGAGCGGGAAGAAAAACCAGGATTCTTTCATGAGAAAGCCTATCCGCCGCCCCACGGCACGCGAGGCGAGGATGCAGAGGATGAAGTCCCAGTTGGACGTGTGCGGAGCCACCACAATTATAGTCTTGGGCACTTCGGGCACGTTGACGATGACTTTCCATCCGGCCATCTTAAGAATCCGGGCACATATTCCCATATCGGCAGAAATTTAAGATGATTATTTAGCGGCGGCAGCCTTGGCAGCTTCCTTGGCGGCAGCGGGCAGGGCAGCGTTCATCTCCTTGATGATTTCTTCAACGCTCTTGTTGAAATCAGCCTTGAGGGCTTTGAAGGCTTCTTTGTAATATTCCTTGCGGGCTTTGTTGTAGGCCTTCATGTCGTAGCCGAAGCTGGAGGGAGTGCGGTCGTAGGCCACTGATACGCGGTCAATGGTAGTCTCCTGAAGGTCAGCTATTTTATAGACGATTTCATTCATTTTTTCGGCATCGATTCCTTCGATGGCCCATTTAGCTATGATGCACTCGCCGGCGAGGGCGCCGCAGATATTGCGGATTTCTTTCTTGAGAAGTCGTTTGTTGGACATAACGTATGATTTTAAGAATTAATGATCTTCTGCAAATTTAACAAATAAATCGGTATTGAGGTTGCGTTACGCGCAATATTTTTCAAAACAATATGCGCGCGAGGGAGTCGCAGTGCTCCGTGATGTAGAGGCGAAACACAAGTTCAAAATCCTTTCCTGCCTTATCGCCGCGTGTGGTGGACAGGGAGTAGATGGATGCCCGCAGGTCAAGAAGCTTTTCGTTGAGAGCCGTCTCGTTGTGGCGGAGCGCTATCACGCTGTCGGCAGCGGCCATGGCTGCGTCGGCGATTTCGGGTGATACCTCGGTGATGTCGGTTGCCGGGACATCGTCGCCACCTTTTGAGCACGAGCATGAAGGCACGATTGCTGAAATTATGGCTATTAATATTAATATGTATAGGGACCTCATATTGCTGTAGTAAAGTTACAGCAACAAAGATAATGAAATTTTTGCAGAAAAGGGCGGAGATTTCGCAAGTTTCTACTATTTCTTCTTGATGTGGCTCGACTTGACTATGTCGTAGGACTGTGCGACGAGCTCTTTGATCTTTGCATCGGGGACGTCGGCGTGGAAGTGGATACCTATCCAGTATCTTAAGTTGCCGTTGTAGGGGTGGGTAATCCCTGAGAAGCGCGCTTCAAGTTCGCTTATCATGTCGGGCTGACATTTTACGGTACATTCATCAAATTTTTCGATGTCGTAGTAGCAAAACATGTGGCCGGCTATGTAGAAAGCAAGAATATTGCGGGCCGCGGCAAATTTCTGAAAAGGCATCTTCTCCGTAACGTCGGGAAACGACAGGCAATAATCGCGGAAATCAGCTGTATCCATCTTCGGGTCAGAGTATTGTCATTGCTATTTTGGCGCATGCCTCGGCATCGGCCATGGCATTGTGATGGTTGTAGAAGGGGATTCCGAGAAATTCGCAAAGCGACGGGAGAGAGAATGAACCTATGAGGGCGCGGGGAATGGTGCGACGGGCTTTTTCGAGCGTGCAGAGGAAAGTGTAATAGGGGTAATCCAAGCCGTAGGCGCGATGGGCGGCGCGGATACATCCCTCGTCGAAGCGCTTGTTGTGAGCCACAAGCGGGAGGTCGCCTACGAACTCGTTGACATCGGCCCACACGCGGTCAAAAGTGCGCGCATTTTCCGTATCGGCTTTTCCTATTCCGTGGATGCTCTCGGTGAAGTAGCGGTTGTAATATTCCGGCTCAGGCTTTACCAGCTCATAGAAGCGGTCGGTTATCACACCGTCCACTACTTTTACTGCACCTATGGCGCATATCGAGGTTGGGTGATTGTTGGCGGTCTCTACGTCGATGGCTACGAAATTATCCATTAAGTGCGGCGGTTACTTCATTTTTTACTTCCTCCATAAGCCAGCGGGGGGTAGAGGTGGCTCCACATATACCTATAGATTGCGCGCCTGAAATCCAGTCGGGGTCAAAATCGTCGCGACGGGCTATGTGGTGGGTGCGGGGATTTACCTCGCGGCACTGCTCAAGGAGCACCTTGCCGTTGCTGCTCTTGGCTCCGGCAACGAACAGCACCACATCGTGGGTGGCGGCGAAGTGGCGTATGTGGTCAACGCGGTTAGCTACCTGACGGCAGATGGTATCATAGGATTTGAAATCTACGCCGGGAGCAATGCGGCTCGATATTTCGGAAATGATACGGCTGAAGCCTTCGAGAGGCATTGTGGTCTGTGAGTAGAGAGCGATGTCGCGGGTGAAGTCGATGGCATCGAGGCGGTCAGGGCTTTCGATAACGATAGCCTCGCCGTTGGTCTGACCCACAAGTCCGTTGACTTCGGCATGGCCTTTCTTACCGTATATCACTATCTGCGGGCGGGGAGTGGAGTCATAGGTAGCCTTGATGCGCTGCTGCAGGCGGAGCACCACGGGGCAGGTGGCGTCGATGATGCGTATGCCGTTGCGTCGGGCGAGGTCATAAGTAGACGGTGGCTCACCATGAGCGCGAAGTAGCACCTTGGCGTTGCGCAGGTCGCGGAGGTCGTCGTGGTTTATGGTCATAAGTCCGCGGTTTTCGAGGCGCTCCACTTCGTCGCTGTTGTGGACTATATCGCCGAGGCAATAAAGCGGTTCGCCGGCGTTGGCCGAGAGCTCATCCTCGGCTTTGGCAATAGCGGCCACCACTCCGTGACAGAAGCCCGAGCGGTCGTCGATTTCTACTGAGGGGCGGGTACTCATTTCTTCCCGGTGATTGAATTAAAGAGGTTGAGCAGGAATTCATTCTGCTCTTCGACGGTCATGGAAGAGTTGTCGAGATCCACGGCGTCAGCGGCGCGGCGGAGCGGACTCTCCTTGCGGGTCTCGTCGATATGGTCGCGCGACAATACATTGGCGAGCACCGAGTCATAGTCAACCTTCTCTCCCTTAGCCTGAAGCTCAAGAAAGCGGCGGGTGGCGCGTTTCTCGGCCGAAGCGTTGCAAAATACCTTCATCTCGGCTTGAGGGAACACTGTGGTACCTATGTCGCGACCATCCATTACTATGCCGCCCTCCTTGCCCAGAGCCTGCTGCATTTTTACAAGTGCATGGCGCACTTCGGGGATGGCAGCTACGGGCGAAACATTGTTTGACACCTCAAGGGTGCGTATCTCTTTCTCCACATTCTCGCCGTTGAGCATGGTCGACTGGCTGTCGCCGCTGACCTCAAAGTCGATGGTCAAGCCGGGAAGAGCCTTTACGAGCGCTTCCACGTCGATCAAGCCGTCTTTACCGATGAGGTTCTCACGCATGGCGTAGAGTGTCACGGCGCGATACATGGCTCCGGAGTCAATGTAGCGGTAACCGATAGTTTTGGCAAGTGCCTTTGCCATAGTGCTTTTGCCCGACGAAGAGTAACCGTCGATGGCTATGGTGATGGGGTGGGAGATCATATTGATGATTATTTAGAATTCGTAAAGATTCGTGGAAATGTTGAGCATGAGGGTGGTGGCTCCGGTATGAGGTTGGGCAAATGCTACGCCGAGATTGAAATTTCTCACCTTCAATCCGGCTGTAATGGAGAAGCCTGACAGGAAGTTACGCTGATAGGTGGCCATATCGGTGCGGGTCTTGTAGTTGTAACCTATGCCTATGTTAAATTTCTCACTCGGCACGAAGTCAGCGGCAAATATCAGGTGACGGAAGAGATTGGAGCCGAATGAATCCTTTACCTTCGGATCGGCATTGAGGCTGCCGTCGCCTGCATCGTAGTAGGGGAGATGCCACTTTGTGAGGTTCCACGCTGTGATTGACCAGCGGATAGGAAGCGAGCCGAACGACTGTGTCCATCCGAGCCTTACGTCAATGGGTAGGCGGTCATAGCTCTCGTGGAAACGCTTGATCTGGCCACCGAGATTGGCTACCACGGCTGAGAATGAAAGGTCGCGGTCAGGGTCGTAGTAGTTGACACCTAAGTCGGTAGCAAGTGCCATGGCGGTGTAGGCATCGTAGGAGCTGTAGACAAATTTCACATTGATACCACCGCGCCACCGGTCAGAGATGTCGTGGGCGTATATACCGTTGACTACAAGGTCTTTGGGTGAAAACTCTCCGGTAAGCACTCCATTGATGTCAGCGCTCTTTATTGAGCCGTAGCCGAGATACTGAATACCCATGGCCCAAGCACCGTGCTCGCCCGCGGCACGGCCGAATTTTACACCGGCAAAGTTGGAGTCGCCGATATAGTGCATGTAGTTGAATCCCAACTGCATACCTATCTCCGGGCCAAGCAGACCTGGGTTTTGGTCTACGACATTGATATCATCGTCGATAGTGGAGATATTGACGCCGCCGAGTCCGTAGACGCGCGTAGATGAGGCGATGTTAAGGAAATTGTATGAGGGTGACGATTCCTGAGCAAAGCCATGCAAGCTTGCCGTAATGACCAGAATCGCTGAGAATATTCGCAGAAATGTTTGATACATAGATGATTGGTGGTATAATGACGATGCTGCTGCTTGAGCTGCATGCTAATATATAACGCGCGCGGAGAGAGATTTAGTATATAAGCCTGCAAAATTGCGCTAATTGTCAACAAATCAAAAACTAACATAATCTATCTCAAAACGATACGTTGCCGTATGGCTCTTTGAGAAATACTTAATACATTTGTATCTCAAAAATTACCTGATTCTTTCTATGAACCTACTCAGATTTCACATTTTAACCTTAATTCTTTTCGCCGCGGGAGTTGCATCGGCTCAAAGTATTGAATTGCCCGGCCCGGGTATAGTGTCCGGCGTCACTGTATCGACCCGTGTGGAAATCGAAGCTTACGATATTAGTTCGGTCGAAATCACACCTGCTTTCCCCGGGGGCGAACATGAGCTCGTGAGCTTCATCAACCGCGAGCGCCGCTACCCTCGCGAGGCTTACGCCGAGCGGATAGAAGGGCGAGTGGTGTGCGGCTTCATCGTCAACCCCGACGGAGCAATTTCCCACGTCTCGGTAGTGCGCGGAGTGAGCGACGAACTCAATCGCGAGGCCGTGAGGGTCATCACCTCGATGCCCCGATGGGAGCCGGGCGTGAGAGGGGGTACGAAGGTGCCTGTCTACTGCTGTTTGACCATCCCTTTCCGTCTTTGATACTCTATATTTGGGTTTATATTTCCTTAGATAGTATAAATGAATAAAGTGCTGATAATCAATGATAACGGATTTATATTGCTGAGAAATCGTTTATATTTCCGCTCAATCCCTCTAAATTTGCATTGACGATTGCGTAAATTTGCATCGTGAAAATTTTATCAGCATAGGATTTATACGACACATGCGTTTTCAACGCTACTTTTTCTAAGGTAAAACTGATAGGTATGTGCTTTTATCATGCACGTCTGATCATATTTTCTACTGGATTTTTACGCATAGTACTCTACTAAAAAGTGACAACCGCCGCAGGGTGTGATACCTGTACGGCGGTTGCATTTTTTTAGCCCTGCATCGGTCAAACCTCACCTCGGGGGAAGGCGTCGATGAAGCTGCCGGGGGTGGCGTTTATTATGGTTACTCCGCAGCGGTCTGCAAACTGCCTTATCTGGTGATATGCACGGAATGCGACGTGGAAACTGTAGAGAATCTCATGAAGCTTCACGTCGCGATACACGGTTCTTACGCGGTCTTTCTCCCGCTCGGATTCCTTGTAGAAGTGAGGCTGGATGCTGACTACCTCGTTGGAGTCGTTGACGCTCAGCGTCTGTGTCCAAGTATGGTCGGCACCAACGATTAATATTTCCTTGTAGCCGAGCGCGATTCCCGACATGATGGCCGGGATGAGTACGTTGCGTGGACGTGGCATTGCAAGTCCGCGACGATACACAGCGCGGGTGAAGAAGTCAAAGCCTTCAGCCCCCACGGCATTGAAGCGGGCGATAGTGATGTTTTTATTGTCAATTCCGTCCCACTTGGCTTTATGGGGCAGGATGAGAGTGAGCGGCCAGGTGACTTTAGAGAGGTTTTCTTTCAGCTTTACCACATTTTCGTCTGTGGACCGGAAGAAGTGGGGGTCAGCGAGTATATAATATTTAGGTTGCAGGTCGAAAAACACGGGCGCATTGGCTGCGAAGTTGACAGCCATAGTGTCGGAGTTGCGCAGTGAGTCGGCGTGATCGCGTATCGTTTCGGCAAGCGACGGCCCGTTGCCCATGATTATCAACCGCTTGCCCTCGCGATTGACGGCTTTGAGTCCGCAACGGCGCGATTGAAGGAGTATCTTCACAAGCCCCTTTGCCGTGAGAAAGCTGCGTTCGATGAAATCAGAAATGCGGTCAGAGGTCTTCATCAGTATATTCGTGATTTGTGAGATAA
The DNA here is from genome assembly GCA_964477665.1 of uncultured Staphylococcus sp. GTDB lineage: Bacteria > Bacteroidota > Bacteroidia > Bacteroidales > Muribaculaceae > Duncaniella. The sequence continues at coordinate 2,014 of CAYZFG010000050.1, read as the reverse complement.
TCCACTACATTTAAGGGTGTATAGTCAAATGGCAGCGGCGTGGGGGCAACTATAGTATCAGTAGTCAATCGCTTTACCATCTCACGGTCAGGGCCACCCCACAGGGCTCCTGCAAGCGTCAACCACTTCACCCGGCGTGGACTGAATGAAGAGATGCGTTTGTGGCCGACCCTTACCGAAATGGCTTCGATGAGGTCGTGCCACGTGGGGTCGTTTCCGTCAGTGATAGTGTATTCACCATTCATCCCCACTAATTTTGCCGCCACGCGAGCCACGTCGATAGCGTGCACTACGCTCACCCGCGCCTCGTTTCCTTCGATATGAAACATGTTGCCACGCCCTGTCATCGCTACAATATCACGCATCAGTCCGGTCATCCCGGTGCCTATCACGAAGGGAATGCGAAGTATCGCAGTGGGGATTTTTACTTTTGACATGTCGGGCAACTTCGTCTCGACCGGGGCGATTATTATGAGCTGAGCGGCGGCTGAAGGTATTGCTGTGGAGAAGTCAGGGCAGGGAATAGGGGCAACATACACTGCTGTGCGCTCTGTAGTGCCGTCAGATTGCGGCAGCGACTTGAAGCCGGTATGAATGAACGCCCGCTCGACAAACTTGTCGAGGAAGCTTTCAGGTGATATAATTTCAAAATATTTGGGCTGATCCATGTGTGAAACGATTTTCAGCTGCAAAGGTAGTGAAAAATACCGAACAAAACTACCTCCCGGGTGAAGACCACTCGGGAGGCAGCAGTGAATATATGTTGGGTTGTGTAGAGCCTTATTTAACTACAATTCGGGCGCTGCCGAAGGCATTGATCTGCAGCGAAGTGAAGATGCTCTTCAGTGAGAGGGCTGCCTTGACAGGGATAAGAGCTTCGTTAAGCTCGGGAGAGAATGCTGCGAATGCACCCACTCCGGGAACCACTGCGAGGAATCCGCCACCGAAGCTGCATACAGCCGGAACTCCGGTAATGGCCAACCACTGGCGGCGCATCTTATGAGGACCCTTGGCAGCCATAGAGGCGATAAGAGGAGCTGAATTTTCACCGTCAAAGACTACTGCCTGTGTGCCGGGGTTGACACCGTCGGCTGCGAATGTCGCACCCATGGTGGCAAGTTGTTCAGTCGTTACCTGCATGGAGTGGAGACGGGCGTAGGCGTCGAGGGTGAGTGCTGCGTCATCGTAAAGGAAATACTCGGCCGAAGCAAGTTCGTTGACCGTATCATTGGCTCTGATTTCATCCATGCGGGCCTTGTAGAGCTCGTCGTCCATCACGGGAGCTGTTCCCATGAGGTTGAAAAGAGTCGATGACATTATATCCATCTTTGCGTCGATATCACCTGTAGGTTCTATCATGCTCAGTTCGCGAAGGCCGCGAAGGTGTGCGTGCTGTTTCTTGAGTGTTTCCTTAGCTTGCTTGAGTTCGGGCTTGCATTTGCAGCCGCAACCCATCTTCTGCATGACTTCCTCTACGGGTTTCTGGCTAAAAAGCTGGGCGAGAATAGGAAGATCAGCAAGTTCGCCTAATGTAAACCGTGTGTCAGTATCGCCCACGTTATAGCGGCGACCGTCGGTAAGAATCATCGATATGCCGAATTTACCTGCATTTCTGTTGCCGAGCTTTTCGGGAATGGTACCCGAGGTGTTGTTCTTAAATTCTTTGTAGGCTTTGTCAATCGCCTTTGTCAAATCAGAGTAATTAATGATACGATCCATAATGCTGTAATATTTTAGGTTTGTATTTTCTTTCTTTTGACACTACAACGACCGGGGCGGAGCGATGGTTTTGCTGCTTATGATTAATTAACCCGAGGGGTCGTCTATTATTAAATAATGTGGCGAGACGTTAATGGATAGCATGATTGTTAAACGGTGTTAAAACACCGCCATAAGTTTTGCAGATTAAAAAATAGTTTCTACCTTTGCAACGCAAAAGCAAAAAAGAGCACATTAAAATTGCGAAAATAGCTCAGTTGGTAGAGCACAACCTTGCCAAGGTTGGGGTCGCGGG
>CAYZFG010000049.1:0-19454 GCA_964477665.1 uncultured Staphylococcus sp. | reverse complement strand
ATTTACTCGCCGGTGAGGCGGAGCATTTCGGTGGGGTTGACGGGGTCGTTGGCTATGATGGTTATGCGGGCGTTGAGGGGTGCGCGGGGCTTGAGCTTGGCAGGGTCGACGGTCACCGTCACGCGGGCTGATTTTCCTTTCTTGATCTTCGGTGAGGAAAGGGTGAGCGTCACGGCCGGATCCGGGCAGGTGATACTGCGTATGATAAGAGGATCGGTGCCCGAGTTGGTGATCTTAAACTCATGGGTGATCTTCTTGCCCGAGCGGTCGAGTTGTCCCAGATCGATACGCGACTCGCTGAGGGTCATCACCGGGCGCTTATCCATCTGCTCGGGGGTGAGCGTGGAGAAGTCTTCCTTGATGATGGCTACGGTCTCCACATTGACCGGCTCGGCGCCGGGCTGCGGGGCAAGGGTGAAGGAGCCGGTGGTGAGACCCCAGTCATTGCTCAGATCGGAGTGGAGTATGCAGCTTACCACAAACTGCTCACCCGGGGGCACGACCTTAGGCTCGCATATCACGTTGATATACTTGGGTGCACCGGCCACTACGGGGTGGAGCGTGTCGGCCGACGCGTTGTATCCTTCGAGCGACTTCACGGCCGAGTGATCCTTAATCACGGGACCGTAGGCCACCGTAGTGCCGCGCAGACGCATCGGTCCGGCCTCGACGGGATAGCGCGATTTGAGCGTATTGCCGGCGCCTATCACCGTGCCGCGTATCTGAAGCGTGGTGCGGGAGCGCTCGGCATCGGTCTCCACATAGATATTTTTTTCAAATTTTCCGGGACGTCCTTTAGGATCGAAGCCAACTGTCACCACACCCGTATCGCCAGGCGCCACGGGGTCATGGCTGAAGGTAGGACGCGTGCAGCCACAGTTGGCTCGCGCGGCTACGATAGCGATGGGCTCGGAGCCATCGTTGACAAGCTTAAACTCGCAGTATACCGTGCCGAGTTCCTCGTCAAACGCGCCGAAATCATGTATCTTCTCCAGCCAGCGCACCTGCGCCATGCCCGCGAGAGAGCACAGCAAAGCAGAGAAAAGCAGTAAGGATAACCGTCGCATCGCCGTCAGGGAATTATCGTACCGGAGAAGGTGAGTTTCTGGCGCGAATTTCCGGCATTGGTCTTGACCTTCACCACGCGCTCAAACTCACCCGAGCGGCCTCGGGGGTCAAACGTAATGGAAATCTCGCCCTCCTTGCCCGGCTGAACGGGCATCTTGGGATATGAGGGCACGGTGCAGCCGCAGCCGCCGTTGGACACGGATACTATCACCAGCGGCTTGTCGCCCGTGTTGGTAAACTTATAAGTAGCGGTCACCTTGCCGCCGGCGGCGCGTATGGTGCCGAAGTCGTGGCTCACGGCTTCAAATTTTATCTCGGCCTTGGCTTTAGATTTAGCCTCGGTCACAAATGCCGTCAGCATCACGGCAAGGAGGAGAAACAGTTTTTTTTTCATCGTTAAGTCTTTTATGTATTACAACACTTCAGCAGGAATTGTGCTCACAGCCTCGCGTAATTGATCGAGAGCGCCCATAATAGAGCAGCGTGGGGCAGCTACATTGAATCGCATGAATCCGTCGCCCTCGTGGCCAAACATAGCGCCGTCGTTGAGCGCCAGACGAGCACGATTGACAAAGAGGTCGATAAGCCCGTCATGGTCAAGTCCCAATCCGCGGCAGTCGAGCCACACGAGGAATGAGGCTTCGGGAGCCACAGCCTTTATGCCGGGCAGATATTCGCGGCAATATTCCTGCACGGCTGCGATATTACCCTCGATATATTCGAGCGCCTCGTCGAGCCAATCCTCGGCATTATTGTATGCGGCCATTGTGCCCACTACTGCCATCATCGTGGGCTCGCCAAACTCATTGATTTCCATCCATTCATAAAACTCCTTGCGCAGCTCCTCATCAGCCACTACTATCCACGAACTCGACAGGCCGGGGATATTGAATGTCTTGGAGGGGGCGCCTAAGGCTATACCGGTCTTGCGGGCCTCGGGGCACGATTCGAGATAGGGGATGTGCTTGCGGCCGTGGAGCATAAGGTCGCCGTGGATTTCATCTGACACCACTTTCACACCGTATTTCAGCGCCATGCGGGCAACCTCGGCGAGGGTCTCGCGACTCCACTGAAGACCTATGGGGTTGTGGGGGTTGCAGAGTATCATCATGGCAGGATGCTCCTCGGCAAATATCTTCTCAAGGCCGGCAAGATCCATCGAGTAATTGTCGTCATCGTCACACACGAGCGGATTCTTTACAGTGACGCGACCATTACCGTCGATGAGGCGGCGGAAGGGGTGATATACCGGGGGCTGTATCACTATCTTGTCACCGCGGCGGGTGAAGAAATTGATGATATAGCCTATACCTCTTACCACTCCGGGGGTAAAAGTAAGCATCTCGCGGGTCACCTTCCAGCCATGGCGGCGGTCAAGCCACGAGATTATCGAGTTCCAGTAGTCATCGGGCACGGCAGCGTAGCCATACACGGGATGGGAGGCGCGACGCAGCAGCGCCTCGGTTATAGCGGGATGAGTGGGAAAATCCATGTCAGCGATCCACAAGGCGCGAATATCGTCGCGGCCAAACATAGGCAGCAACGCATCGGTCTTCATGCAGCCCGTGTGACATCGGTCTATCTCCCGGTCAAAATCATAGCGGTTCATGGTGGTCAGGATTGATTTATTCAATCACAAAGGTAATAATTTTTACCTTAATTCCTACTATTTAAATACCAGGAAGCGGAAATAGCGGGTAATGATGTAGCTTACCGGCAAGCTGAGGGCAAAGCATACCACGGCAAACGCAAATCCGCGCCCGATTCCGGCGGTCAACTCCTCGGGTGAAATACCCAGCGCAAAATAGGCCACGCCCTTTACGGCGGCGAATATGAGCAGATGAAAGCCGCAGATGAGCAGCGTGGTGTCAGATATAAATATTATCAGCTTCGGATACCACACGCGGGCTATCACCGTAGCCACCCATATCACCACAGCGCTTCCGGCGATTGACGAGAGTATAAACAGCCAGATGTTGTGATAATTGCACGTATAGAAGCTTATCTCGTCGTTAAATGTAAGCGCAAGATAGAAGATAGCAGCCCCAAGTATAGCATACCCGTAAGGACTGCCTTGCGGTGTAAGTATCTTGTAATGGCGGGCGGCGTGACCCACGCTGTAGAAGAACACTCCCGCTATGGAAGGACCTATCACAAGCGGCAGCGAAGCCATGGCGGGATTGATAAGCAGGTTGGCCACTATCATTACAGCCAGACTTATCACTACCATATAGACGGGTGATTTCAACCATCTTCCCAAAGGATAATACACCATCTCCACCACGAAAAAGGCCAGCAGTGACCATATTGGAATATTGCACACGAGCATCGACGGAATACCGGCGAGGGTGCCCACAAGCGGGACGTACCATATCACGTCGTCCATGGGATTGGACCCGTAGTTGCGCAGAAAGAGCAGCCACAGCACGTAGCTCAGCAATCCTATCCACAGATATGGCACCACGAGCTGGCGGAATCGTTTCCACATGAATTTTCCGTAATCGCCGTTGGCCGTGTAAGAAAACAGATACCCCGAAACGATAAAGAACAGCGGCATCACAAAGGCATTGATGATCTTCACCGTAAGGTCATCGCAATGCACATGCAGCAGCACTACGCAGAATATTCCTATGCTCTTGGCGTAGTCAATCCATTTTATGCGGTCAGCTTTATTCATGGGCAAGTGATTTCATGCGGTTAAGGGCCGGAGTGTCGATGCCCGATATATCAAGCACGGTGTGGAAGATACGGTCGGTGCCAAAGGGGTTCGGAGCATTGGCCTTGAGGTTTTCAATCGTCGCGGGACGCAACTGCTCATATCGCGGGGAATATAGCACGAAGCAGGCGGGATAGTGGAGCGGCTCGGAGTCAGTGGCGTGGAGAAATACTCCGTTTTCGCCCAGACCCTCGCCGTGGTCTGATACGTAGAGCATCACCATATTGTCGCCGCTGAACATTTCATACAGCCGGCCGAGAAAATCGTCGGTAGCAATGATGGTATTGTCATACGAGTTAATCATTGCCTCCCGGTCGAGCCCTCCCACATCCTTGTGAGTAATCTCGGGCTTAAACTGGGCTTGCTCGGGAGTGTAGTGGGAATTATACCACCAGTGCGAACCTATAGTGTGGACTATCAGCGCCTTGCGGGGATTGGCGGTGTGATGATTCCATTCCTCTATACGCGGGAGCATATCGGCATCGAGCCATGGCTCGTAAGAGTAAAATGAGCGGTCGGCGTTGCAATATATCAGCGAGTCGGCCTCGTGGGCAAAGTAGGTATATGAGCGGCTGAGATCCTGATTGGCAAACCATACCGTGTCAAATCCCGCTTTCTTCAGCAGTGTGATGAAAGATTGCTCGTTGAAGGCATAGTCGGGATCGGTGCTATCGGAGTTTGTCATGATATAAGGCACACTTATATCGGTGTAAGTGTGGGGGGTATACAATTTGTCAAACGGTATGAGATTTTCATACTCACTCAGCCGGGGCATGGTATTTCGCTCGTAGCCGTTCTGCGGAAGATGATCGGCACGCAATGACTCGCCGAGTACCACGATGAGCGTCAGTGAATCAACTTGCGCTGTAGCCGGAGTGGTGTCGTAAGTGTGGCGCTCGGCCTGTATCTCATGACGGTTTTGCAGATAGTCGCGAAATGAGAAGTATATAGAGTAGGGCAGACGCGAGCCCACGGGTGCTGCAAGTCGGGGTAAGAATAAGCCGGGAGTGAGGGTGACTATGAGTCCGCCTGCAAAAGCTATCAAGCTGCCTCTCCGGCTGGTCTCCACATATTTCCAGCGGTACCATGCCGCCACGCATCCTATCGCGAGCGAGATTATAGCGGTCACTACGAGCCCGGGCGAAACCATGCTCCACCACATCGAGGCATCGTTGATAAGAGCCAATTCGATGCTTACGGGTGTAAGACGCGTGCCTATAGTGAGCGAGAAAAAGGACATCACACCGCTTATCAATGCTAATAGCGGAAATAGCGCTGCAAACAGCACGCGATACGACGACAGCAGCAGTAGCAGCCCCGACGTACACACCGCCACGGTCATAAACTGCATTCCGGTCACGGCTACGCTATAGAGACTCGACACCGGCACGCCGGCAAACTCAATTACCGTGACCACGGCGCAATACACCACCGAGATAATAATCCAGAATTTCAGCAGACTGATACGCATCATCGGGCCATGTATTTCTCAGTCAACATTTTCTTCAGCACGAGCGGTGACTCGGGGCCCATATTAAATATAAGGTCGAGTATCGAGAGGCCGGGAATAAAGCCCAGGCGGTCAGCCCGCACTTGGTAATAAGGAACTGTCGGATAAGCGAATCGCTCGTCATATACATCAGTAATTTCCCGGGTAATCTCAGGGGCGGGGAGCATGAGTATACGGCGTATCTCGGCATCAAGAGCGGTGTTGAGCTCCGTTATGGGTTGGTCGACAGCCACAAGGAGGGGTAAAAACCGTGGAGCGTAGTATTCAAAATAGGGTGTGCGGCCATAGGCACTCTCAAGCGCAGTGCGGTGCACATCGGCCCAGCCGCCGTGAGCCGATACCTTAATATCACTCCATCGCGCCGAGGTGGCCGATTGCGGTTTGGCCGTTGGGACGGTGAGACGCAGCGGGCCGTTGACATCAGCTATCACGGTGCGGTGCACAGCCTTCTGCCGCTTGTCGTAGCGCGCATCGCTCATCACCACCGATGCACCACTCTCAGCGATAGCGGCATAATAGGCTATGTCGCCGCAGTAACGCGACGGCACGGCGAGGACACGCTCGGGATATACTACAAGGCGATTGCGCATGTGACAGGATTTTGATTTACAAAGGTAACAATTTAATCCCAATGCGCAAAAATGACGTCCCGGCGGTCAATCTTTTTTCACGCGACCCTTTACTGCGTAGCTTATCAGCGTGAGCAGCGCAATGGCCGCCGGTATCCACAGCAGCGGGGCAAGATCATTAGCTCCGGTAGCATAGAAAGTGATTACAACCGCCAGCGTCAGCGCGTAGGGGAAACCGAGGTCGAGCAGACAGTCTTTGAGCCACGGCCACTGCGGTGCGCTACCCTTCAGGTAGAATCCCACACCCAGCCCTATCAAGGCAGCCACACCTATTCCTATCATCACATACTCCAGCACCTCACTCCACAGCGCCCCTATGAAGATAAAAGGAAACACTGCATCAATCATCACCGAGCACAATACCGTAATAGAATTATTCTTGAACATAGCGGAAAAATTTATTTTAGGGCAAAATTATGAAATGAGCCGAGTAATAGGGCAAAATAATTATTCGAAAAAATTTCAAATTTTTAAAATCGAAATTTTTCCGAATACTAAATAGTTCAATAATTCACTTATAATAAGCGTATTATATCGTCAATAGCCTTAGCGTCAAAATTATCTCCTATTATCTTTTTACTCAACAAGCTCCGCTGATAAGAGATCGAACTCGGTGTCTTACAAAGCAGATTGGCTACTTGAGAAGGCGTTACTCCACACTTTATTAAAATGGCTATTCGGTAAGTAGTGTCTTTCAATGATTCACCCGCCAAAGTAAAAAGTTTATCCTTAAAATGTGGTGACACCTCAATAATTGTGGTTTCCAATTCATTCCATAAAGGATTAGTTTCGTTGAGTGATAGATTTTCAGCTATGAGATTTTGAAGTTTTGAATAAGCTTCAGAATTAAGTATACTTGCCGAAACATCAGGTTTACCTAACTGACGAAGTGTACTTAGTTCATGCCGTAACTGTTCTTTCAGTTTATTCTCATTTTTTTGATGGCAAAAATGCGGCATCTCCTCGCCGGATTTAATCATCTTCTTCAGATTCTCTATATTATAAAGAGCCTCTCTTAATCTTAATAAATTTGATTTATGGCAATTCCTTAATATTAGAATAATGATTATTGCAATTAACAATATTATAGAAATCATATAGACAATGCCCAGCAATCTTCTGCTCTTTGATTCGGCCTTTTCTTTTTCTATTTGATTAAGTTGATAGGTATACAGTGTTTTTTGCAGAATACTATTTTCCCGGTTACTATCTTTAAAATAGACCTCCATAACATTATTGTACTCCCTTATGTACGCTATAGCACTATCCTCGGGCAAAATATTTATTACTTTATCTGAAAGCAATATATTATAACCTGCTTTTTTAGCATGGAAGTTAGAATTATTAATTATTTCGTAAGCATATTGTCTTGCTATTTCTGTATCGTTATTAGCCAAGTGTATCTTGGCCGCAAATTCCAATGCCGTATTACGATAAGGCCCATCAACTTTGTTAATTACATTATCTATAATACATTTTGCTAACTGAGTATTGCCCATGTCCAGTTCAATACCGGCTATGTACATATCAGATATGATAGTATCTTCAGGTGATACATTCAGAGCTATATTCCTCGATTGATTGAAAACTGTCTTAGCATCACAAAGTCTACCGGAACGATAATACATTTCCCCAAGTAACTGCGAGTCATGAAGCAATTTGTTACTATCACATTTAAGACTATCTATTGCTATCAATTCCAGCATATAAGGAACTGCCTGCTCATAGAGATGTTGGGAATTAAGTTGGGCTATAACAAGATTCAATGCTCTTGCAGTAATTTCAATACTATCGTTAGTAACGGCAATTATTTGAATACATTTTTTTAAATAATCAATTATATTGAAATCATCATCTTCAGGAAAATTGAAACTATTTATGTCTAAAATACCCCGTATATCATATTGATTATCATTTATTGTCCTATAATAATCTATGACTCCAAGAAAAAGACTGTCAGTGTGTTGTACATCACCATTATTAATTGAAATAAAATCAGTAACGTCTCTGTTGTTATTGACTTCATTTATAAAAGAAATCGCCGCCTCCGTAGAATCCGAAAAACTATATTCTATATAACTCGCTTGTTCTTCCCTCTTATCATAAGTACAACTCAAAAGGCAAGACAATAACAAGATAATAATTAGTAAGTAATCTCTCATTTTATTCAATCAATATTTCGCGACGGCACGGCGAGAACACGCTCGGGACATACTACAAGGCGATTGCGCATGGAATGTGATTTATTTTATTTACAAAGGTAACGATTTAATTCCAACAATTTTACTATAATGTACTAAGAAATTGTAGATACGTAGCTTTCAAAGTGTCCCTGTCGATAACCGCGCGATATAGAGCCATGAAAAGGCGGTGTAGTGTGGGCGGCTCACACAACATCGCTGCTTCGCAGCTCAGTATCTGGTAGTGTTATGCGTTCCGCGGACTTTCATCCGCGGTTAGTGACAACATCGGGCTTCCAGCCCTCATCCTCCTCGGTCGTAGGGACGTCGCTGTGCGACGTTTAGGAGATGAGCAATATGCTATTATTCTGGCACTCATTAAGTTACCATCGGTTCCTCCAGGAAACTCGCGAAGCGACTATTCTTTACCCACAAGTGGGAGCTTCCAGACGATATTTCGTGATCTAAAAGGCGCCCGTAGGTCGCCGAATTACTAGTAGCCCCGACCGCCGGAGCTCAGCGTAGGCGTTCGGGGAACGTGTTGATAATAAAATCAATGGCGTCCGAAGGCCGCCGATTAAAGAGCCGTGCCGAGCAGCTACAATCGGCGACCTTGCGGGCGCCTTCAGCTATATGCATTTATACCGCGGACACCTCCGCAAGGCTACGGTGGCCGCGGCTACTAGTAAATCGGCGACCTACGGGCGCCTTTTAGACATTTCATTAGTGGGTAAAGGATAGTCGCACAGCGACGTCCCTACATGTCGACGTGGAGCGAAGAGGTAAGCAGATTATGCAGCGGCGATAATTTGCAATTCTCCACTTTCCATGCACCCCGGAGGGGTTGCCATCTTCTCAACCGCGGGTGCTTGCCACCCGTGGTAAATACAATCTATAACTACACAACCCGGGGTGGGTTGTAGTGAAGCTCCTTGGTTGCGCCACCTCCGGGGCGCGTTAGTTATATCTTCACAACCCCGGGTGGCAAGCACCCGGGGTTGTGAAGAGGGCATCGAGTCCCTGTAACAATTTTTAATCTATCGCCGTGGTCGCGGCGGCGGGGGTCAGGCGACACCCGCTCCATATTATTTCTTGTCGGGGTTGGCGGAGGTGAAGATGCGGTTCCAGCGGATTTTGTCGAGGCCGCCTTTGTCTTTGTCAAAGGATACAAGGACGAGCTCGGGCTTGCCTACGATGTGGTCCTCGGGCACGAATCCCCAGTAGCGGGAGTCGAGCGAGTTGTCGCGGTTGTCACCCATCATGAAATAATAGTCCATGGCAAATGTATAGTTGTCGGCCGGCTTGCCGTCGATATATACCTTGCCGTCCTTGAAATAAGCGTCAGTGTGACCCTCATAGTTGCGTATGCAGCGCTGATATGTGAGCCAGTTGTCGTAGGTAAGGGGAATGGTGGCGCCCTTCTTGGGTATCCAGAGCTCGCCATAGTCAGCGCGGGTCCAGGTGTCGGCTATGCCTTCGGGGAAAAGGAAATCGCCCTCAGGGGCGGGTTGCTTCATCATGTAGCCTACCGCAGGGGAGGCTTCCATATCGGCCACCATCTTGTCAGTGAGCGGAGAAAGGTAGATAGCGGGCACATTGCCGTCGTCGCTCACCTTAAAACCGAGCGCACGGATGCCGGGAATATCGGCCGGAGTGACGTTGATACGGTGGCGATCATCCTCGCTTATGCCCCAGGCATCAAATTGCTCGGCGGTAAGCGGTGATCCGGCGGCCTGATAGTAATAGTTAAACTGCGCATCGGCCGGCTTGGCTATGGCTTCGCCGTCGATATAGATCACGCCGTCAGTAATACTGATAGTCTCGCCGGGCAGACCCACGGCGCGCTTCACATAGTTTTCCCTGCGGTCAACGGGGCGATATATTATCTCGCCAAACTGAGCAGGATTGCCGTGGACAGTCTCGCGGCCAAACATGCGCACGAGCGTGTAATAATCAGGATTCTGCATCTTCAGAGCTACTGTATCGCCGGCAGGAACATTAAATACCACAATATCACCGCGCTCCACGCTGCGGAGGCCGGGCAGACGGTGGTATTTCCACTGCGGATTTTCAAGATAGCTCTTGGTATTGAGGATAGGGAGCGTATTCTGCGCAAGCGGGAAATGGATGGGGGTCATGGGCACACGCGGTCCGTAGACCATCTTGTTGACCCACAGGTAGTCACCCACAAGTAGCGACTTTTCGAGCGACGATGAGGGTATCTGATAATTCTGACCTATGAACGTGAAGACGAAATACACAAGGATGAGGGCGTAGACAATAGCATCGACCCAACTCATGATACCTCTTACCACGGCACTCTTTGACTTCTTCCACCACGTGAAAGGGATGTAGCCGGTGATATAGATATCAAAGAGCAGGAGCCACCACAGGGCTACCCACCAGTTGCCGAGCCATGCCACCCACAGAAAGAATATCACCGATACGATGCCAAACCGTATCCAGCGGCCCTTGGTATTATTTTTTACCCTTGCTATGAAATCTTCCTTGAATGATTTGCGGCTTTCGGCGGATTGTGTATTATCTTGTGTATTATCCATGGAGTTCATGATGATTATAAGATATTAAGCGAGCGGAGCATTTCGGTAATGGTAAAGATGCCTTGACGGCCGGGGAGCCACTCGGCAGCCATAACGGCACCGAGAGCAAAGCCGTCGCGCGAGCGAGCGTCGTGGGTTATGGAGATGGAATCCACGGGTGAGGTCCATGTGACGGTGTGTATGCCGGGCACTTCACCGCGACGTTCACACTCCACGGGTATCACTGTGTCGCCTTTAAGCTCCTCGCTCCACGAATCATAGCGCGAGTTTTCCTCCATCATCTGCTCCAGGAGGGTGATGGCGGTGCCCGACGGATGATCGAGCTTGTGGATATGGTGGGTCTCGCTGAGCGAGGGGGTATACTGAGGCAACTTGCTCATCATGGCGGCGAGTCGACGGTTGAGCTCCATCATCACATTGACGCCTATAGAAAAGTTGGTAGCGGCAAGAAGAGCGCTGCCGTGAGCTTTCACGCAGTCGTCCACTTCCTGCTTGCGGCTGTACCATCCTGTCGACCCGCACACTACGGGCACTCCCGCCTTGACCGACCGCATGACATTGTCAGCAGCCGACGACGGATTGGTAAACTCTATGGCTACATCACTTGAGCGGAAAGCCTCGGTGTCAAACTTCTCCTCCTCGCCGGCATCGATTGTCACCGATACCTCATGGCCGCGCTCGATAAGAAAGCGCTCGATGGCCTTACCCATCTTGCCATAACCTATTATAGCAGCTTTCATAGCATCTGAAGGGCCTGAAGACTGTCGAGAATCTCCATGTGGGAGAGGGTGCGGCGGCTCGTGATGGAGCGGGCGAAGTCGTCGGCCACATTCTTTACGCCGTAGTGAGAAAACAGTCGGTTGAGGTAATTGAAATCCTTCTCAAAGATGTTGTCAAACTCATCTTCATCAAGCCCGCAGGTGTCGCGGCCTTCGGCAAATGCCGTGGCGCGGATAAGCTTGTGGAGCTCGCTGTTGACCGTAAGCTTGTTCTGCACCATATTGCGGCACATCACATTTGAAATCAGCATCACGAGCGAGAGATTAAAGTTGTTGAGCATACGGTTCCATGAGCTCTTGGCCGAGAACTCGGGATTACCCGAGAAATAGAAGTCAGCTCGCAGTGACAGTATATCGTCAGGATCACGGTCTATATCGATGGAGGTGAGATATTCCTCGCCGTCAAATGCAACCAGACCTATAGCCATGCCGGCCGCGCCGTAAGCGCGGTCAGCATCATCAGTGTATCTTAAAGGATTCATATCAGTTTACTACAAGTATTTTAGCCACAACATCGGCAGCCGATGCAGCGGAATCAGCTTTAGTGGAAGCCAGTACATAGTATACACCGCTCTTCACGCGGGCACCTGAGAAATTACATCCGTCCCACATAGCCATACCGCCTTCCGAGGCAGTCTCGGCCACTACGTTCATCGCCGAGTCACATATCTTGATACGGGAGTCGGCCATAAGTCCGGTGATGGTAATCCAGCCGGTATAGTCGGGGGTGACAGGGTTGGGGTAGGCGTATACATCGGAATAGTCGGGTCGGGCAGGGGAGGAGTCGGAGCTGTATTCGGCTACACCGAAAGGAGTGGCCATGAATACGGAGTTGCTCACGGGGTGGGCGTAGACGGCATAGACGGCATTGGAGGGGAGAAATGAATTTTCAGCCGTGTAGTGACCGAGTATCTCATCTCCCGAGGGGCTGACGAGGTAGACGCCGGAGTTGGCCGTGCCTATCCACTTGCGATTGGAGTTATCTACTGAAATAGAGGTGATATTCTCTTTTTCAAGGAGATAGTCGGCGAGATTAGTACCGTCGTTGCGGGGCACCTTAAGGTGATTGATGCGGAAGTCGGGCGTGGCGAGGGTAGCGGGATTGGTGATTTCCACCACACCCTCAAATGTTCCTATCCACACCTTTCCGTCATGGTCCTCAGTCATGCACGCTGCAAACTGGAGGTCGTAGTTCTTACCGTCCTGATCCACAAAGTTGGTGATGAGATATGACTTGTCATCAGTGAAATTAGAGTCAGTTCCGCGGGTATCGATAGCAAGAAGCATCGACTTATTGGGATTGGCCAGCACGAAATTGCTCTTTGTGAGGGGACGCACGGTCACGTCTTTCATCGAGGCCATATTAAACTTGGTGGCGTTAACCCAGTCGTCGGCTTTCACCGAGGTAATATTCTTACGCTTGGCCGAGGGGAGCACGAAGATATAATCACTGCTGTGGTTAAGCACCACCCAGAGGTTTCCGGCCTTGTCAAATGCCATGTTCACCACGCGGCTACCTGTCCCGGCATGGTTGGGCAGCGGAGAGTTGGTCCAGTCAAATTTCATGAGTTCCTGACCGTCTTTCACCACGTAGACACCTTCGGTACCCGACGACATGAAGAGCAGCGAATGATCATCAGGATCTTCAAGTATATAAGTGGGATTGATAAGGAGCGGACCGTTACCGTTCTGAGTGTTGATCGATCCGGCATGTTTGGCTGTCACATTCTCGGCAGCTACTGAGAAAAATTCACCGTCTTCATATTTATCGGCGAGCTGCACGAGGGTGATACCTTCACCCTGACCTCCCTCGCGGAAATTGGAGCGACCGAGATTGGTGGTGAAGAATGAAGAACCGTCGGTCGACGGGATGATGTAGGCGGGAATATCCACCGAAGTGGCGGGACTGGGTTTGTAGCGGTCGCGGAGCACCTTGTGGTTATCCTTATCGGCTATATTCCACTCGGCGATACCGGTCTTGCCGGCCACCCACACCTCATCAAGACCCTTGCAGGTATCGAAAAGGTCGGTGCCGAATGCTTCGGGCAGCGTGCCTTCATTGGTCCAGTTGCCTGCCGGACGGGCAAGAGAATAGATGATACCGGCGGCGTTGGCTAAATATACCTTATCACCGCAATCCTTGAGAGTGGTCACCGTACTGGCGGCTCCTATATAATTGCCTTCCTGCGATATCACGCCCGTGGCGGGGTCGAGGTGGAATTTCTTGACTACTGACCAGTCATTTCCGGCTATATAACCATTGTCAGCGTCCATTACCACAAGCGATGAACAGGTCACATCCCCGTTGGTGCCGGGGACGAAGTTGTCAAACTTATTGAACTTGCTGCTACGGGGAAGGGAGTATAATTTCTTGCCCGAGAGCACTACATAGTGCTCGGGAAGGAGCACTATCTTGGAAATGTCGATATTAAACACGCCCGACTGTCTCACCTCATTGCGCTTGGTATCATAGTGAACCATACCGAAGTTGGTGGCCACATACATATTGTCGCCGTCAAAGGCGATGTCGTTGATCACCGGGGGCACGCTGAGCGTCGCATCCTTGATGTCAGGGAGGTTGACCACCTCATCGTTGTCATAAAGCAGGTCAAGGTTGCCGTTGCCATAAGCCACGGCAAGAAACTTCGAGGCGTGGTTGTAGAAAATATTTGTGACATTTACGTCAGAGAGGATATTGCTGCGGTCATAGGCAAGGGCGCCGTCGGCAGCCTTGTCATAACCGTAGAGGAATCCTGAGTTGATATAATACACCCTTTCTTTAGAGTCAACTATCTTCGTCACCTTGGGGCCGAAGACGGGATAGAGTCTCCAGCTGCCCACGGCAAGTTGGGCCGAAGCGTTGAGGGTAATGAAAGCGAGTAGAAGAGCGAGGAGTTTTCTTATCATATTTCTTATTTGAATAGTATCTTTAATAGTTCGGCTGTGGCACGGCCACGGTGAGAAACAGCATTTTTTTCACTGTCGGTCATCTCGGCAAAGGTCTTGTCGAAACCCTCGGGCTGAAACACGGGGTCGTAACCGAATCCGGCCTCACCGCGACACTCGTCAGTGATCTTACCTTCCACCTTACCTTCCACCACATACTCTTTGCCGTCGAGCTCCAGAGCTATCACGGTCTTGAAGCGGGCGGAGCGGTCAGCTACGCCGCCGAGACGGCTGAGCAGCAGGGCTACATTGGCCTTGGAGTCACACTCGGGACCGGCATAGCGGGCCGAGTATACTCCGGGCTCGCCGCCGAGGGCATCGACCATCAGGCCGGTATCGTCGGCAAAACAGTCGTAGCCATACTTGTCGCGCACGTGGCGAGCCTTTATCAGGGCATTGCCTTCGAGCGTGGTAGCCGTCTCGGGTACATCGTCATGACAGCCTATATCGGCCAGCGAGAGTATCTCCAGACGGTCACCTGCTATCTCGCGCAACTCGGCGAGCTTGTGGGGATTGTTGGTAGCAAATACTATTGAACTCATTGAACTATAACGAACTGCTACTGCGTCTTATTTTATACCACAACTATATTAACAATTTTTGCAGGTACGAAGATGATCTTCTTCACCGTCTTGCCTTCGAGCCACTTGGCGGCCTGCTCGTGGGTAGTGGCGAGTTTTTCCACTTCCTCGCGGGGCATGTCGGCGGGTGCCTGTACGTTGAATCTCACCTTGCCGTTAAACTGCACTGCATAGTTGACCGAGTCATCCTTGAGATATTTCTCGTCAGCCTTCATCCACTTGGCATCACATATAGTGCCGGTATTGCCCAGGGCTGAGTGCCAGAGTTCTTCGGTGACGTGGGGTGCGAAGGGTGCCAGGAGCACGAGGAGCGTAGAGAGCACGTCGCGGTTGTGGCACTTCTCGGCCGTGAGAGTGTTGACGCATATCATGTAGGCGGCCACCGAGGTATTGTAAGAGAAGTTTTCGATATCGTCAGTGACTTTCTTTATGAGCTTGTTGATGGCCTTGAGCGATTCCACCGAGGGCTCGGCATCGTCCACGAGGCAGGTGTCGCCTTTGTAGAAGAGTGCCCAGAGTTTCTTGATGAAGCGGTGCACGCCGTCGATACCGTTGGTATCCCAGGGCTTGCTCTGCTCAAGCGGACCGAGGAACATCTCATAAAGGCGCAGCGTATCGGCTCCGTAGCGCTCCACTATATCATCAGGGTTCACTACATTAAACATTGACTTTGACATCTTCTCCACAGCGTAGCCGCATACATACTTGCCGTCTTCGAGTATAAACTCGGCATCTTTGAATTCGGGTCGCCATGCGCGGAAGGCATCGAGGTCGAGGATATCGTTGCTTACTATATTTACGTCGACGTGGATGGGGGTTACGTCATAGTCTTTCTTCAGTCCGGCGCTCACGAATGTATTGGTGTCCTTGATGCGGTACACGAAGTTGCTTCGGCCCTGAATCATACCCTGATTGATGAGCTTGCGGAAGGGCTCTTCCTCACATACTATACCGAGGTCATAGAGGAACTTGTTCCAGAAGCGCGAGTAGATGAGGTGGCCGGTGGCGTGCTCGGTACCACCTATATAAAGGTCTACATTGCGCCAGTAGCGGTCAGCTTCTTCCGATACGAGGGCATCGTTGTTGCGCGGATCCATGTAGCGGAGATAGTAGGCCGACGACCCTGCAAAACCGGGCATGGTGTTGAGTTCGAGAGGATAACCCTCGGCGGTAGCCCAGTTTTTGGCGCGTCCCAGCGGGGGCTCGCCTTTCTCGGTGGGAAGATAGGCATCCACCTCGGGAAGGAGCAGGGGCAGCTCGCTCTCGGGGAGGAGGTGGGGTATACCGTCTTTATAATATACGGGGAAGGGTTCGCCCCAGTAGCGCTGGCGGCTGAAGATGGCGTCGCGCAGGCGGTAGTTGACCTTTACCTTACCTATACCTTGCTCTTCTATGAATTTCTTGGTCTTTGCGATGGCTTCCTTCACTTCGAGTCCGTTGAGGTCAAGGAGCGGGCCGGCACTGTTGATCATCTTTCCTTCCTTGGCGTCGAAGCTCTGCTCGCTTACGTCGGCACCCTCGATGAGGGGGATTACGGGAAGGTCAAAGTGGTGGGCGAAAGCGTAGTCGCGGCTGTCGTGGGCGGGCACGGCCATGATGGCACCGGTACCGTAGCCGGCGAGTACGTAGTCGCTCACATATACGGGTATTTCTTTTCCGGTAAGCGGATTGATGGCCATGGCGCCGGTGAATACTCCGCTCACTTTCTTGTCGATCATACGCTCGCGCTCGGTCTTGTGACGAATTGAGGCGATGTAGTCGTCGACGGCCTTGCGCTGCTCGGGCGTGGTGATCATATCCACATATTCGCTCTCGGGAGCGAGCACCATAAATGTCACGCCGAATATGGTATCGGCGCGGGTGGTGAAGATTTCAAGCTCCACATCGCTGTCCTTGATGGGGAATTTCATCTCGGCACCCTCGGAGCGGCCTATCCAGTTGCGCTGGGTCTCCTTGAGCGAGTCGCTCCAGTCTATTGTATCGAGGCCGCGGAGGAGGCGGTCAGCGTAGGCCGACACGCGCAGACACCACTGATACATCAGTTTCTGCTCCACGGGATAGCCGCCGCGTATCGACACGCCTTCGCTCACCTCATCGTTGGCGAGCACGGTGCCGAGCTTGGGACACCAGTTGACCATCGTGTTGCCGAGGTAGGCGATGCGGTAGTTCATCAATACGTCGCTGCGCTGCTTTTCATTCATGGCTTTCCACTCGGCAGCGGTGAATGAGAGTTCCTCGCCGCAAGCTGCGTGGATGCCTTCGGTTCCTTTTTCGTCGAAGTGAGCCATGAGCTTGGTGATGGGCTCGGCACGGTTGAGTGCGGTGTCATAATAGCTCTCAAACATTTTCATGAACGCCCACTGGGTCCACTTGTAAAACTCGGGGTCACACGTGCGTATCTCGCGGCTCCAGTCGTAGCAGAATCCTATCTTATCGAGCTGCGAACGGTAGCGGGCAATGTTTTGCGTGGTGGTTTTCTCAGGGTGCTGACCGGTCTGGATAGCATACTGCTCGGCGGGAAGGCCGTAGGCATCGTAGCCCATGGGGTGAAGCACGTTGAAACCGTTGAGACGCTTGTAGCGCGAAAATATATCAGAGGCGATGTAGCCTAAAGGGTGACCCACATGCAGTCCGGCTCCGGAGGGATAGGGAAACATGTCGAGCACATAGTATTTGGGACGTGAGGGGTCGATCTCGGCACGATACACATTATTGTAGCGCCAGTATTGTTGCCAGCGGCTTTCGATGTCGCGGTGATTGTATTCCATTGTATATAGGGGTTAATTGATTATACTTTATTGATTATGAAAGAGAGAGCATACGCTCGATGGGGCGGCGGGCACGGTCGATGATGGCCTCGTCGACGTGGATCT
Organism: uncultured Staphylococcus sp.; assembly: GCA_964477665.1. Taxonomy (GTDB): domain Bacteria; phylum Bacteroidota; class Bacteroidia; order Bacteroidales; family Muribaculaceae; genus Duncaniella. Next base: position 1,611 of record CAYZFG010000049.1, on the reverse strand, counting down.
GCGGCTCAAGGTCGCGCAGGCAGTCGCGCAGCTTTTCGAGGGTATTGAGCTTCATGTAAGAGCACTCGTTGCAGGCGCAGGTGCTGTCGTCGGCCGGAGCGGGGATGAAAGTCTTGCCGGGACATTTCTTCTGCATCTCGTGGAGTATGCCGCTCTCGGTAGCTACGATAAACTCGGTAGCGGGGCTCTCGGTGGCATATTTCAGCAACACGGCAGTAGAACCTATCACGTCGGCCAGCATCCTCACCTGCGGGCGGCACTCGGGATGTACGAGCACCGGAGCATCAGGGTGCTCAGCCTTGAGGCGGAGTATCTTCTCCACTGAAAATTTCTCATGCACGTGGCAAGCACCGTCCCACAGCACCATATCGCGGCCCGTGACAGAGTTGATGTAATTGCCCAGGTTACGGTCAGGCCCGAAGATGATCTTCTCGTCGGCCGGAAGCGACTCCACCACCTTCATGGCATTGCCCGAGGTGACCACAATGTCGGTCAGTGCCTTCACGGCAGCCGATGTGTTGACATAGCTGATCACCGTGTGGCCGGGGCGCTCCTTGATGAAAGCCTCAAACTCGGCGGCATCGCAGCTGTCGGCCAGCGAGCATCCCGCCTCAAGGTCGGGCACCAGCACCACCTTGTCGGGGCAAAGTATTTTCACCGTCTCGCCCATGAAATGCACGCCGCACATCACTATGACCTTCTCGCTCAACTTTGAAGCGATCTGAGCCAGCGCCAGCGAGTCGCCGATGAAATCGGCTATGTCCTGGATCTCGCCCTTGGCGTAGTAATGGGCCAGAATCACGGCATCCCTTTCCTGCTTCAGCCGCTCAATCTCCCGTAGGAGTCCTTCCCGGTTTTCAACTTTCATTTTTTATTAATCGAAAAAAATTTTTTAAAAATAAAGAATTTTAAAAGGAGCAGTAATGCGTGTAAATTGCTGTGATAACTTTCGGCGCTTTTTCTTGCATTTCCGGGTTATTGATACCGCCTCTACAATCATGCGGCGGTTATCTACATCACCCTGCGCTGAAAGATAAGCTATTACGCGCTTTATCTACACTATGTTTATAAGGTGCAAAGTTAATAAATTCTTGTGTAAATTCCTCATGCAAAATGTCAAAAAGGATGCTGAAAAGCCTGTCTATAACTATATGCTATAATATTTGGACGGGGAGTGCCGGCCGGTTATATGATCAAGGATTCCAAATATGCAAGTGTAAGTTGTAGAATATTCTCAACAATTATTTACACGGTTGCTGACACTCTTTTCTACACACCATCGCAGCATGGTAAATTAATAATCAACAGGTTGCGGTGATATTGAGAACCAACTTACACGAAACTTACACGCTTATCTACACGTTATCAACACTCCATCAGCCTAATTTTCAGCCACTCGTAATGATTATCTACAAGGTGTATAAAACCGTCATCATCACTATTGACATACATTTTTCCGCGACTCCCCCACCCGGAGACAGACCATGCCTCTCTACACACTTCTCTACACATTACTTACACCGCAATCACCTGAATATCACTGCATAGCACAGCTTATCAACACACTGTCAATAAAGTTATGGAGTTTATTAATATACACTATGGAGCGCC
>CAYZFG010000048.1:0-19541 GCA_964477665.1 uncultured Staphylococcus sp. | reverse complement strand
AAAGCACTTCCTGAATGGTGGGTTGTCCGGTCATGAGCATCACGAGGCGGTCCATACCTATACCCATGCCCGATGTGGGAGGCATACCATATTCGAGGGCACGGATGAAGTCATGGTCGATGATCATGGCCTCGTCGTCGCCCTTCTCGCTCAGGCGCATCTGCTCCACGAAGCGCTCATACTGGTCTATGGGGTCGTTGAGCTCGGAGTAAGCATTGGCCAGCTCCTTGCCGTTGACCATCAGCTCGAAGCGCTCGGTGAGCTCGGGATTCTCGCGGTGACGCTTGGTGAGCGGCGACATCTCGATGGGATAGTCGGTAATAAATGTGGGCTGGATATACTTGCCCTCGCACTTCTCGCCGAAAATCTCGTCGATGAGCTTGCCCTTGCCCATGGTGTCGTCGACCTCAATGCCGAGGTCGCGCGCAGTCTTGCGGAGCTGATCTTCGTCCATACCCGACACGTCGATGCCCGTATGATCCTTGATGGCCTGGAGGATAGGCACGCGCTTGAAGGGAGCCTTGAAGCTGATTACATTGTCGCCTACCTTTACCTCAGTGGTGCCGTTGACGTCCATGCATATCTTTTCGAGCATGCGCTCGGTAAATTTCATCATCCAGTTGTAGTCCTTATAGGCTACATAGATCTCCATGCAGGTAAACTCGGGATTGTGGGTGCGGTCCATACCCTCGTTGCGGAAGTTCTTGCCTATCTCATATACGCCCTCAAATCCACCCACGATCAATCGCTTGAGATACAGCTCCGTAGCAATGCGCATGTAGAGCGTCATGTCGAGCGAATTGTGGTGAGTGATGAAGGGGCGCGCCGAGGCTCCGCCGGCTATCGACTGAAGTATCGGGGTCTCCACCTCGATATAACCGGCCTCGTTGAAAAATTGGCGCATGGAGTTGAATACCTTGGTGCGCTTGAGGAAGATGTCTTTCACGCCCTCGTTGACCACGAGGTCAACATAGCGGCGGCGGTAACGGAGCTCGGGATCGTCAAAGGCATCGTAAGTCACGCCGTCTTTCACCTTTACTACGGGAAGCGGGCGGAGCGACTTGGAGAGGACGGTCAGCTCCTTAGCATGGATGGTGATCTCTCCCATCTGGGTGCGGAACACGTAGCCCTTCACGCCTACGAAGTCGCCTATATCGAGCAACTTCTTGAATACCACATTATAAAGATCCTTGTCCTCACCGGGGCACAGATCGTCGCGGCTTATATACACCTGTATACGGCCGCGCGAGTCCTGAAGCTCAAGAAACGAAGCCTTACCCATGATGCGGCGACCCATGATACGTCCGGCCACCGACACCTCGCGCTGCGGAGCATCGTCGCTGAAATTTTCGAGAATCTCGTCGCTGTAGCCCGTCACCTCATATTCGGCTGCGGGATAAGGGTCGATACCGCGCTTGCGCATCTCTTCGAGGCTGCCGCGGCGCACAATTTCCTGTTCGCTCAGGTCAAGTATATTCATATCAATATCAGTTGATTACAAATTAATATATTCCTTATCGCGTGTGCCACTCGCGTCACGACATACCACACGCATCTGCAAAGTTAATCAATCGCCGTCAAAACATCAAACTTTATGTGTAAAACTACGTTAATCAGTCCGCAGTCACCATGGCACTGGATAGATTTCCCACGGAACAATGCGGTTCAGATAAGGGAACTTTTTCAAGTACAGGTGCCCCGGATGTAGGGACGTCGCTGTGCGACGTTTCCGAGATGAGCAAAAGCTATTATTCAGTCACACAGAACGTTACCACCGGCTCCTCTCCGAAACGTCGCACAGCGACGTCCCTACATGAGATTGATAATCAGCGGGTGAAGCCTTCCAGTCCTCGCATCTCCGCTCCATCGCGGACGCACTTTGTCACTTATAACTTTGACTTATGACTTAAGTTCATCGCCGTGGTCGCTGCGGCGGGGGGCAGCGACCCCCGCTCCATGGTGGGGAAAGAGAAACGGCCGCTTCGCAGCGGCCGTTTTCTTGATAGGAGTTATAGATGTTTCTTGAATAATTTTATTATGAGATTCTTTAGCTAATTTTGCAACTATGTCTTCTTTTGTATGGTTCAGATAATATCTTGCCGTTACACGGTGGTAACGTTATTTGATTCTGATGCAAAAGTAAGTCAGAGATGTTACAATCACGTTACATCCGTAACACAATGCTGCGACAATTCCGTTATCCGTGCAATTTTAACAATATTTTAACATTTCTAAGCAATCCTTCGAGCTTTGTGCGCTTGATGGCACTGTGACTGAAGATACGGGAGAAGGCTTCGGGTGTCAGTGCTGAGATGTCGGCCGCGGTCAATGATAGTATCGAGTCGCGGGGCGCAAATTCCTCCACCACCCTTCCCTGCCCGGGCTTTTCATGGGGGCACACGAGGCGGCAGGTATCGCAGCCGTACACGCGACGGCCAAGCGGTGTATCGCCTGGCAACTCGCCGCGATGCTCTATGGTGAGATACGACAGGCATCGGCTGGCATCGAGCGTGCCGTCGCCACACAGCGCGCCCGCAGGACAAGCCGCTACGCATCGGCCGCAATCGCCACAGGCTATCCCGGAGGGGGAAGGCGAAGAGGATTCAAAATGCGCCGTAGTGAAGATTTCGGCAAGAAACACTCTTGCGCCCACGCCGGGCACAATCACCATGCCGTTGCGTCCGCGGAATCCCACGCCAGCCTTCACGGCTCGGTATCGCTCCATCACGGGAGCGGTGTCGACGCACACCCGCGACTGAGAGCCGTAGCGTCGGTCAATAGCATCGGCCACCGGGACGAGGCGCTTGCGTATAACTTCGTGATAATCATCGCCGAGCGCATAGGCTGCCCAGCGGGGATGATGGTAGGAGCGGGGCTCGGGAGCCTCGGGGTAAGCAAATGCTACTGAAATTATACTCTTTGCGCCCGGGAGTATCAGCGACGTGGTAAACCGCGCCTCGATGTTGCGGGCGAGGTAATCCATCCCGGCATGTCGGCCGCTTGAGATGAAGTCAAGATACTGACTGCGTGCTTCTGCTTCCACATCGTCGGCATCGGCCACACCCCACTTCACTGCGCCCGCCTCTTTCAAGAGTGGGCCGAGAAACAGGGTGGCGTCACATAGGGAGACGGTCAAACTCATATCCGCGGGATTTCAGCCACTCGATGGCGCGCGGGAGCGCATAGCGCATGTTGCGCGAAGCCTTTATCGAATCGTGAAACACGATGATGGAGCCATTGCGGGCATAGCGCTTCACATTGGCCAGCACCTGCTCCGGGGTCATCTTCTTAGAATAATCGCGTGTCACGAGGTCATACATCACAATATTGAAATGCTTCTTGATAGCCCTCGCCTGGCGCCAGCGCATGATGCCGTGGGGCGGGCGGAAAAGCACGCTCCCTATCAGGCGGTCGGCCTCGATGATATCGCGGTAATACACCTTTGAATCCTCCTTGATGCCCTGCAGATGGTGCATGGAATGATTACCCCACGAGTGGCCGCGGCGCTTTATCTCCTCAAGCAGCTCGGGATGACGGCGCACGTTGTCGCCCACGAGGAAAAATGTCGCTTTTACGCCGTACCGGTCGAGCGTGTCGAGCACCCACGGAGTCTCCTCGGGGATGGGGCCGTCGTCGAAGGTGAGAAACACCACCTTCCTCCCCTTGCGCTTCACCCGCCAGTAAGCCTCGGGAAAGAGGAAGCGGTAGATGAGTGGCGGGCGTTCGATAAGCATGGCAAGGTAAAGATTAGATTACTGCTTGTCAAGGGCGGCGGTGATACGGGAGAAGTCGACACCTGCGGCTTCCATCTCGCGCACTATAGCCTCGGCATCACCTCCGGCATCAGCAAGATCCTGAAGAAGAGTGATGATATAGTATACCTCGATATAGCGGTCAGTGAGCGGGAGGGTGGAATACTGCGAGGGCGTAAGGCTCTGGTAGTAGAGCAGGTTACGGGTGTAGAACCGCAGCTCATCCTCAAGCATCTTGCGGGCTTTTTCGGCATAAGCCTTATTGCCCGTTACGAGTGCCAGGCGCGAGTAGAGTCCGGCAATCTGCTGGGGCACCTGAGCGGAATAAGGAGCCACCTTGGCGGGGAGCTTCTCTTCCATCAGTTCGATTACCTCGGCAGCCTTGGTGTAGCGGTCGGCCTTGAAGTCGGCCAATTCGCGGCGCTCGGCATCGGTATAAGCCGTAGTATCCACTCGCTCAGCCATCACAGCCTCGTTGATGAGCGCGGTGGCGAGGTTGAGGATATACATGCGGGTCGATGACACCATGCGGCGCACGGTCTCGTCGAGATAGATATCCTTGCCGCTGTCAAGACCGCCCCAACGGAATTTCTCGGTCACGTTGCGGTAAGCCTTGTCGGTATTCACGGCCTCGATGTGAGTATCATCGTTCTCGGGGTGAATAAACGGTGTCACCTCGTAGGCCATACCGGTCGATGCAAGATAAGGCTGAAGGCCGGCATAGTATTCCGGGCCAACGGTGGAGGCGAAATATACCGGACGGTTCCAGCCGTTTTTGATCGACGTGGCGAGCATGTCGAGCGAGAGGGTCTGCGAGAGGGTCAATCCGCCGTGGCGTGCAGCCTCGGGGTCGGCCATGAGGTCGACGATGATGGCGTTTTCAGCCAGATCCTTCTCGTCGGGGGCGATGCGGCCGGCAGCTACGGCAGCCTCGGTATCTACGGGAATAAACACGCGCGGATATTTCATCATGGGCATCTCCCAGCGGTTTTCGGTCGACTTGGGGTCATAGAGCTGCGCCAGAGAGTAGTAGATATTGGTGAGCGTAGTGTCAGGCTCCATGTCGAAGTAGCTGAACTGCAGGCGGTCATAGGCGTAGTCCTCCTCGCGGGCCTGAGTGTCGATGGCGGGAGCTTGGTAAGAAGGATGCTTCACCTGGTCGGCATACCAGTCAGTTGTAAGATACGAGAGGTTGACCACCTTCACGTCAGTGCGGTGTCCTTCTACCTCCTGAGCATACCAGAGGGGGAAGGTATCGTTGTCGCCGTTGGTGAAGATGATACCGTTTTCATCCACCGAGTCGAGGTAGTTCATGCCGAAGTCGCGGGCAGTGTAGCGGCCCGAGCGGTCATGGTCATCCCATGTCTGCGACACCATCTGCAGCGGCACGAAGAGACCCACGAGGCAGCAGAGCACGGCAGTAAGCAGCGACAGGCGCTCCTGCGAGGGAGTGGTGTCGTCGGCCGGACCTTCGGTGGGCTCGGCCTTCTTGCCGTCGCGGCGCTTCATGGCGGCGAGGTAGCGTATCGACGCCCACAGGCCGGCCACGCCCATTCCCACCCAGATGGCAAAGGCGTAGAACGACCCGGCAAACGCATAATCACGCTCGCGGGGCTGCGAGGGGGTCTGATTGAGGTAGAGCACAATGGCGATACCGGTCATGAAGAAGAGGAAGAATATCACCCAGAACTGCTCGATACCGCGCTTGGAGGTAAATGCCTGCCAGAGCAGACCTATAATACCCATCAGCAGCGGGAGCATGTAGAATACATTGTGACCTTTGTTGCCCTCGCCCTCATTATAAGGCAGGAGGCTCTGGTCGCCCAGACGGGGATTGTCGATGAATGGGATACCCGAAATCCAGTTGCCGTGGTTCACCTCGCCATTGCCCTGAATATCATTCTGTCGGCCGGCGAAGTTCCACATGAAGTAGCGCCAATACATGTGATTGAGCTGATACACGAGGAAGAAGTCGAGATTCTCGCCCATGGTGGGTTTGAGCTTCACGTCAGAGTACTGCATGAGCGGCTCGCCCTCAGTATCGACGTAGGGATACACCGTGGTAGGCACGCCCTTCATCCCCGTCCAGTCGCGGTAAGCAGCAGCGTGGGCTCCGCTGTATATGCGGGGGAAGAGCATATTGAGCTCGGGGTTGAGGGTATAGTTTTTCTTATAACCGGTCACTATGTAGCGGTCAGGATCGTCGGGCGAGGTCTTCACCTCCTTGGCGTAGATGGGGGCGCCGGGGGTGTAGACGGGCGATGTGCTCATGGAGTTGTCCACCTTATATACTACGCCCGAGTTGAGAGTCTGGCCGTAGAAGAGGGGACGCTCGCCATACTGCTCGCGGTTGAGATATGAAGCGAGGGAGAATACATTGTCAGGGGCATTCTGATTCATGGGCGGATTGGCCGTGGAGCGTATAAGCAGCAGGGCGTAGGACGAATAGCCTATGAAAATCACGAAGATACCGGTGACGATGAGATTAAGGATTCTCACGGGGAGCTTCTTGGCAAGCCACAGGTAAGCCACCACGGCAATCATAAACAGCACAGTAATCCACAGGTTTTCACCTATAAAAGGTATACCTGACATGAGCACGGCCAGTGCTACCGACCAGCGGATTCTTGTCACACTGCGCTGAACGTAAAGCTCGCGTATAGCCCACACAAATGCGGCCACGGCGGCTATGGCGTAGATAAGCACACCGGTATTGAACGAGAAGCCAAGCGTATTGACCGCAAAGAGCTCGAAATACTGAGCTACCTCGATGAAGCCCGGCACAAGACCGTAGAGAATCAGTCCCACCACCACAGCCGAAATACCCAGGGCGATAAGTGAGCCGGTGGCCGATGTGTTGCGGTAGAGGCGGTAATAGATTACCAGACCGATGGCCGGGATACAGAGCAGGTTGAGCAGGTGTACGGCGATTGAGATACCTATCACGTAGGCTATCAACACGAGATACTTGTCGCTGTGGGGTTCTGAAGCGCGATTTTCCCACTTGAGAATAAGCCAGAACACCAGCGCCGTGCAGAATGACGAGAAGGCATACACCTCACCCTCAACGGCTGAGAACCAGAACGTATCGCTCCACGTGTAGACAAGCGCGCCGCATAGTCCCGATCCGAAAATCACGAGCATCTTCGTGAGCGATACCTCGGTGGCATCGTCCTTCACTATCAGGCGCTTGACGAGGTGAGTGATGGTCCAGAACAGCAGCAGAATCGTTCCCGCCGAGAGGAGTCCCGACATGGCATTGACCATCAGCGCCACGCGTGTCACATCGCCACCGGCGAAGTTGACGAAGAAGCGAGCGGCCAGCATGAAGATAGGGTTGCCCGGCGGGTGACCCACTTCGAGCTTGTAGCCCTGCGAAATAAACTCGGGACAATCCCAGAAACTTGCCGTAGGCTCCAGGGTGAGCATATAGGTGACGGCAGCCACGAGGAAACACACCCAACCCAGGCAGTTATTGATGAGGTTGTATTTTTTCATATTCAGTTGCAACTGTGAATTCAAGGCGCAAAGTTAACAATTATTTCCCTCATGGGTGCTATAATATTTGTTAAACCCGGGGAGGGCGATAGGATGATTGGGACAATTAGGACCTTTAGGACAATTAGGACACCTTATAACTTATAACTCATAACTCATAACTTATAACTTGTACCTTTAAGCCGCAGCGCCGGGGTGGGTGCGGGGGTGTCGAGTGTGGAATACACGGCATCAAAGGTCTCATCAAGCGCGGGCGACGGCTTGGTCATGCCACCTATGGCAATTACGCGGGCACCTTTGCGTCGGGCGTAGGCGGCAATCCTACCGGTGATTTTACCCATAACCGATTGCTCGTCAACGCATCCTTCGCCCGTGACCACCAGACGCGGTTGGAGCGCATCAATACCGCTCAGGGCGAGCACCGTATCTGCTCCGTATTCGGGACGGTAGCGATGGATAAGCGCGGAAATCAAGCCCCCTCCCGCGCCCGAAAACGATGCATTGCGACCTATCAGCGTGCTCCAGTGGCTCAGCGCGGCGCGCAAGGCTGAGGCTTGGTCAGGTCGAAGACCCTTCTGCGGGGCAAATGTCATGGCCGAGGGAGCGGCGCCGTCAGCTACGAGAGGCACATCCACGTCGCAAAGAAGGTGCATGGCAGGGAGCGGCATCATCGTAGAAAGGTCTACTGCCGTCACTGCGGCAAGATTTTCAGGCGAGACGGCTCCGTCGATACCGGTTAACGTAGCTCCGAGCGCCTGAAGCATCCCGGCGCCGCCATCAGAGGTAGCCGTGCCCCCTATCCCCAGATATATCTCGCGGGGATTCTCCGCAAGGATGATTTCTTTGAGCAGCTGACCGAGTGGAGCCGAAGTAGCGCGCATCACATCGCGGTCAGCCTCGGCTACAAGCGTCAATCCCAGCACCGTAGCAGCATCGAGCGCCACAGTGCCGTGACCGTCAGCATAATACGTGGCCGTAATAGGTTTTCCTACCGCATTGCGCCCCGGCAACTTGCGGGCGGTCATGCCGCGAAATCGCGCAATTACTTCGGCGGTGCCCTCGCCGCCGTCGGCCACGGGGATGGCAATGATTTCCTCGTCGGGGTATCGGGCGGTGAGTGCGTCCTTTATAATATATGTGGCTTCGGCCGCTGTGAGCGTGCCCTTGAATTTATCGGTGGCTATCAGTATCATGCCGCAAATTTACGCCACTGAAGTGCCGATTTCTCCGATTTAATATTTTTTAACTTAGAAGAATCAATATCGTAATAAATACAATAACCGGCATTTCAACGAGTGTATCACACGCAATTTCAGCCACTTAACCACATCGTGATACTTATTGTTATCGTAACGATTACAATAACCCCGCCGCCGCCGAAGGTATTAGCGTGAAAATGAGGCAAAAATGGTTTTTAAACATACATTTTCATTTGGAATTTACGGAGAAATATGCTTAAATTTGCGACACACAACCGCTAATAGCCATGACAACCCCACCCCTTGCCAATAATCACATTTCGGTCGACATCGTCATCCTCGGGTTTGACGGCAACGACCTGCGTGCTCTCCTGCTCAAGCGGCAGGGCGAGGACGAGGGCGGGATGTTCAGCGACATGAAACTCCCCGGTAGCCTCATCTATCAAGACGAGAACCTCGACGAGGCAGCCGTAAGGGTGCTCAACGAGCTCACCGGCGTGCATGACCTGAAGCTGACGCAGTTCAAGACATTCGGCTCCAACAACCGCACCCGCAATCCGCGCGACGTGGTGTGGCTTGAGCGCGCCCAGAAGGCCCGCGTGGAGCGCATAGTCACCGTAGCATTCTTCGCCGCCGTAAAGCTTGAAAAGAGTATGGAACGCGCCCGCGAGGACAATGTGTGGGTCGACATCACATCGCTCCCCACGCTGGCATTTGACCACAACCTCATCATCGCCGAAGCGCTTACCGCCCTGCGCCGCGAAGCCGTGCACAACCGCGCCCTGGTCTACGACCTTCTGCCCAAGAAATTTACCGCCTCGCAACTGCGCCGCCTGCTCGAAATCATCGACAACCGCCGCTACGACGTGAGAAATTTCCACAAGAAGATGATGCAGACCCCCTACGTGGTGGCGCTCGACGAGTTTCAGCAAGGCGTGGCCCACCGCGCGGCCCGATACTACCGGTTTGACCGCAAGATTTACAACAGTTTCCGATAATACCTAACCAAATATACCTTTAATACCTCATCACCAACCATGTATCTCTTAGGATATGACATAGGAAGTTCGTCGGTCAAGGCCAGCCTTGTCGACGCCGTTAGCGGCAAGACCCTCGCCTCTGACTTCTACCCCAAGACCGAAGCCGAAATCATCGCCACCCGTCCCGGATGGGCCGAGCAGCATCCCGCCCAGTGGTGGGACAGCCTGCGCCACGCTACCGAAAGCATTATGGCCGCTTCGCACGTTGACCCCGCCGACATCAAGGCTATAGGTATCTCCTATCAGATGCACGGCCTTGTGCTCATCGACAAGAATAAAGAGGTGATACGCCCCGCCATCATCTGGTGTGACAGCCGCGGCGTGCCCTACGGCGAAAAGGCTTTCAACGAGCTTGGCCACGAGCGCTGCCTGTCGTCGATCCTCAACTCACCGGGCAACTTCACCGCCACCAAGCTCCGCTGGGTGAAGGAAAACGAGCCCGAGACTTTTGAAAAAATCTACAAGGTGCTCCTCCCCGGCGACTATATCGCCATGCGCCTTACCGATAATGTATGCACCACCCTCTCGGGTCTCTCGGAGCAGATGCTCTGGGACTTCAGCCGCGGCACCGTGGCTCAGTTCCTCCTCGACTACTTAGGTTTCCCCGAGTCGATACTCCCCGAAATCGTGCCCACATTCTCAATCCAGGGCACCCTCACCGCCCGCGCAGCCGCCGAGCTCGGCCTCAAGGAAGGCACTCCGGTGAGCTACCGCGCCGGCGACCAGCCCAACAATGCCCTGTCGCTCAACGTATTCAATCCCGGCGAAATCGCCTCTACCGCCGGCACATCGGGTGTGGTATACGGTATCAACGGCGAAGTGGCTTACGATGCCCAGAGCCGCGTGAACAACTTCGCCCACGTCAACCACTCCAACGATCTCACCCGCCTGGGCGTGATGGTGTGCATCTCGGGCACCGGCATCCTCAACTCATGGATGAAGCGCAACGTAGCTCCCGAGGGCATATCCTACCCCGCTATGAACGACCTTGCCGCCAAGGCCCCCATCGGCTCGGCCGGTGTATCGATACTCCCCTTCGGCAACGGTGCCGAGCGCGTGCTCGCCAACCGCGAAATCGGCTGCTCATTCCACGGCATCAACTTCCTTATCCACGACCGCTCCCACCTGCTCCGCGCAGCTCAGGAAGGCATCGTGTTCTCATTCATGTGGGGTATGGAAATCATGAAGTCGCTGGGCATGGACATCACCAAGATCCACGCCGGCCACGCCAACATGTTCCTCAGCCCCATCTTCCGCCAGACCCTCGCCGGTGTATCAGGCGCCACCATCGAGCTCTATGATACTGACGGCTCAGTGGGCGCCGCCAAGGGTGCCGGCATAGGCGCCGGTATCTACCGCGACAACACCGAGGCATTTGCCTCGCTCGAAAAGATCGAAATCATCGAGCCCGACCTCGCTCACCGCGACGAGTATCTCGAAGCCTACGCCCGCTGGAAGAAATATCTCAACGCAGCTCTCAACGCATAATTATATTTACCAACCAATAATATACCTAAATTATCTCACAATTATGGCAGTAAAAGAATATTTTCCCGGAATCGGAAAAATCAAGTTCGAAGGCAAAGACAGCAAGAATCCCCTTGCCTACCGTTACTATGACGCTGAAAAAGTAATCCTCGGCAAGCCCATGAAGGAATGGCTCAAGTTTGCCATGGCTTGGTGGCACACCCTCTGCGCTGAAGGCGGTGACCAGTTTGGCGGCACTACCAAGAAGTTCCCCTGGAACGAAGGTACCGACGCTGTGGAAATCGCAAAGCAGAAGGCCGACGCAGGCTTTGAGTTCATGGAAAAGATGGGCATCGAGTATTTCTGCTTCCACGATGTAGACCTCGTATCAGAGGGCGCAAATGTGGAGGAATATGAAAAGAACCTCAAGGAAATCGTAGCCTACATCAAGCAGAAGATGCAGGGCACCAACATCAAGAACCTCTGGGGTACCGCCAACGTATTCGGCAACGGCCGCTACATGAACGGCGCCGCCACCAACCCTGACTTTGACGTAGTAGCCCGCGCTGCCGTTCAGATCAAGAACGCTATCGACGCTACCATCGAACTCGGCGGTAAGAACTACGTATTCTGGGGCGGTCGCGAAGGCTACATGAGCCTCCTCAACACTGACCAGAAGCGCGAAAAAGAGCACCTGGCCATGATGCTCAAGCTCGCCCGCGACTACGCTCGCTCCAAGGGCTTCACCGGCACCTTCCTCATCGAGCCCAAGCCCATGGAACCCTCTAAGCACCAGTATGACGTTGACTCTGAGACCGTAATCGGCTTCCTCAAGGCTCACGGCCTCGACAAGGACTTCAAGCTCAACATCGAGGTTAACCACGCTACTCTCGCCGGCCACACCTTTGAGCACGAACTCGCTGTAGCCGTTGACAACAACATGCTCGGCTCTATCGACGCTAACCGCGGCGACTATCAGAACGGCTGGGATACTGACCAGTTCCCCATCGACAACTTCGAGCTCACCCAGGCCATGATGCAGATCATCCGCAACGGCGGCCTCGGCAACGGCGGTACTAACTTCGACGCCAAGACCCGTCGCAACTCTACCGACCTCGAAGACATCTTCATCGCCCACATCGCCGGTATGGACGCTATGGCCCGCGCCCTCGAAAGCGCTGCCGCTCTTCTCGAAGAGTCGCCCTACAAGGAGATGCTCCGCGCCCGCTACGAGTCATTTGACGGTGGCAAAGGTAAGGAATTTGAGGAAGGCAAGCTCACCCTTGAAGACGTATATGCTTACGGCAAGCAGGTCGACGAGCCCAAGCAGACCTCAGGCAAGCAGGAACTCTACGAGGCTATCGTAGCAATGTACTGCTAATCATCACGCAAGCTCACGCTTCACCCATTCATAATTCAGAGGGCCTGACCCGGCCCTCTGATTTTCACGTTTTTTCTCCCAATCCACCAATCACGTTTCTACCATGGAATATCCCAAAACCGGAAGTCGCGCCTACCTGACGGGCATTGTGCTCGTGGCGGTGCTGGGCGGACTCCTCTTCGGCTACGACACAGCCGTGATCTCCGGTGCCGAAAAGGGCCTTCAGGCTTTCTTCTTAGGTGCCAAAGACTTCGTCTACTCCGATACCATCCACGGTATCACCTCTTCCAGCGCCCTGCTGGGCTGTATCATAGGCAGCGCCCTGTCAGGTATCTGCGCCTCGGCCTTAGGTCGTAAAAAGTCGCTCATCCTCGCCGGTGTGTTCTTCTTCCTCTCGGCATGCGGCTCCTATTATCCTGAATTCATGCTCTACGACAAGGGTGTGCCCACGCTCAACCTCCTGGTCGTATTCAATATCTACCGTATCATCGGCGGTGTGGGTGTAGGTCTGGCCTCAGCCATCTGCCCCATGTATATCGCCGAAGTCGCTCCCTCCAACCTCCGAGGCACGCTCGTGTCATGGAACCAGTTTGCCATCATCTTCGGTCAGCTCGTGGTATACTTCGTCAACTTCCTCATCCTGGGCGAGCACACCCAGCCTATCATCGAGTCGATGGGCGAGACGCTCTATCGCGTGTCGGCCGACTCTGACCCCTGGACCATCTCTACCGGCTGGCGCTATATGTTTGGCTCCGAGGCATTCGTGGCCGGCATCTTCACTCTGCTTGTATGCTTCGTGCCCGAGTCACCCCGCTACCTTGCTCTGGTAGGTCGCGACCACGACGCACTCATGGTGCTCTCGCGCATCAACGGCTACGACAAGGCTTGCGAAATCCTCAGCCAGATCAAGTCGACCGTCGAGGTCAAGAGCGAGCGCCTCTTCTCGTTCGGTATCATGGTGGTATTCGTGGGCGTGATGCTCTCGGTATTCCAGCAGGCTGTGGGTATCAACGCCGTGCTCTACTACGCTCCCCGCATATTTGAGTCAATGAACATGGGCAACCCCATGGTACAGACCGTCATCATGGGAATCGTCAACATCTCGTTTACGCTCGTAGCAGTCTTCACCGTAGAGAAGCTCGGCCGCAAGCCCCTGCTCATCTGGGGCTCGATAGGCATGGCCATCGGTGCTCTCGGCGTATGCTTCAGCAACCTCGTGACGGTTGCTCCCATCGTGCCCGTAATCTCCATCATGGTCTACTCGGCATCGTTCATGTTCTCGTGGGGTCCCATCTGCTGGGTGCTCATCTCCGAGATCTTCCCCAATACCATCCGCTCTCAGGCTGTGGCCATCGCCGTGGCATTCCAGTGGATATTCAACTTCATCGTATCGTCGTCGTTTGTACCCATGTACAACATGAAGCTCGGTGAAATGGGCGATAGCTTCGGCCACGTATTCGTCTACGCCCTCTACGGCATCATCTGCGTCGTGGCAGCATGGTTTGTCTACAAGCTCGTTCCCGAGACCAAGGGCAAGACTCTCGAAGACATGACCGAACTCTGGCGCAAGCGCGACCACGTGAAATAATCCCGCTCAATACCATTAATACCCTCAGGGTCGGCCGACAAACCCCGGCCGACCCTTTTTTCTCACTCGTAAGATGAAAATACTTCTCATAGCCGTAGGCAAGACCTCCACGGGCTACATCACCCGCGCCATCGAGGAATATACCTCGCGCATAAATCACTACATGAAATTTGAGATCGCCGTGGTGCCCGACGTCAAGGGCGCCCGCTCGCTCACCCCCGAGGCGCAGAAGGAGCGCGAGGGTAAGGCGATACTGGCCATGCTCCAGCCCGGCGATGCCGCTGTGCTGCTCGACGAGCGAGGAAAGGAGCTTACGTCGCGACAGCTTTCCGAGGCCATCGACGCCCGCGCTTGCCGCGGAGTGAAGCGGCTCGTCTACATCATAGGCGGCCCCTACGGATTCTCACCCGAGGTATATGCCGCCGTGCCCGAGCGGCTGTCGCTCTCGCGCATGACATTCACCCACGAGATGATACGCCTCTTCTTCACCGAGCAGATCTACCGCGCCATGACCATAATCCGCGGCGAGCCCTACCACCATGATTAGGTCAGAGGTAGTAGTTATAAGTTATAAGGTATTTAGGCGACGGTAATGATTGGTTCGCCAAAAAATGCTGAAAGCATACCCAAGGTCGACAATGTAAAATTATGCTGGCCGCTTAACCATTTGGTTATTTCGCAAGGACGCTTGCCTAATGAACGGGCTAACTCAGCCTTTGTCAACCCTCTACGGGTCATGAGTTCATAAATCCGGCCGGAGACGGCCATCTCCATATCCACCTCTTCCTTAATCGCAGCCGGAATGGAGGCTACGATTTGATTGTATTCGTCAAATGCAGTCTTCATATATCAAAAGTGTTATCAGTATTGATCTCGTTTTCTGAAATTACTATGGTACCGTCCTTTACTCCCTGCTTTATCAGCTTGTCAAAGTTCTGGAGAGTAACCACAAATCCTCGCAACTCATCATCTTCATCATAAGTGCGCGTCTTCTTGACACCACCATTGCCCAGAATCAATATGCTATCTGAAAGTCGCAGACAATAAAGCCTCAGTCGAGATTTCACGATAGGGAGTGCACATACTCTGTCGCTCATCTTTCCCTCGGGCCTGAAAAATCGCTCAAGCGCTCCCAAATCTGCGATACTTTCTACAAACCGCGCTATTCTTGCCAAGTCCTCATTATATGTAGCATCATCCTTAAAACGATGATAGAAACGAAGGTATTCACCTTCATCTTCAGTGACAAACTGAATCGTATAAAGGGTGCAATTGCGATCTTTATTTAGTTGGATTAATTCTGCTTCACTCATGATTGATACCATTTAACGACGCAAATATACAAATAATATTTTACTTTTAAGTAAACATTTTGATTATTTTACTAAATCCTCGGAAAAATCATTATCTTTGCCATAGATACTTAAACCCGAAAGCCCATGAGCGCTAAACTTGAAATCTACTGCATCAATACTTCATCGTTTATCCCCTTCAGCGGGGGCGATACTCTCAGTGACATCTACGAGAAGGTGAAAGACTCGATCCCGTTCACCCCCATCTGCGCCCGCGTCAACAATAAGACCGAGGAGCTGCAATACCCGCTTTTCGCCCCCAAGCAGGTGGAATTTCTCTCAGCCGCCAATCCCTCGGGACGGCGCTGCTACATCCGCTCACTGTGCATGATGCTCTACCGCGCCGTTGACCGCCTCTTTCCGGGTCACCGCCTCGACATCGAGCACTCGGTGAGCCGCGGATATTTCTGCCGCGTCGACGGGCTCGACATTTCGCTCGACGAGGCTGCCGAGGCTATCCGCGGTGAAATGCGCTCGCTCGTGGAGCGCGACCTGCCCTTTGTGCGCTGTGAGCGCCCCACTCCCGAAGTGATCGAAATATTCCGCGCCCAGGGTCTCGACGACAAGGTCAAACTCATCTCCACTCTTCACGAACTCTACACCGTATATTACCGTCTCGACGGACTGGCCGACAGCTACTACGGTGCTCTTGCACCCTCGACCGGCGTGCTCTCAACATTTGACCTCGTGGCTTGGGAAGACGGTTTTCTGCTCCTCGGCCCCGACCCTTCTGACCTCTCCCGCCCCGTGGTGCCCCTCCCCCAACCCCGTCTTTTCAACGCCTTTACACGCTACCTACGCTTCAATTCCATCATAGGCACCCGCGATGCCGGCGACGTAAACCGCCTCGTAGAGAAGCACGAAACCTCGATGATGATCAACGTGGCCGAAGCGCTCCACACCAAATACATAGGCGAGATTGCCGACGATATTACCCGCCGTTACCGCGACGGCGGAGCAAAAATCGTGCTCGTAGCCGGCCCATCATCATCGGGCAAGACCACGTTTACCAAGCGACTGGCCGTGCAGCTGCTCACCAATCTCGTCAACCCCGTGATGATTTCGCTCGACGACTACTTCGTTGACCGCGAGCACACTCCCCGCGATGCCGACGGCGAATATGACTACGAATCACTCTACGCACTCGACCTCAAGCTATTCAACGAGCATCTCGCCACCCTCATCTCAGGCGGCGAAGTGGAGCTCCCCGTCTACAACTTCGAGACCGGAATGCGCGAGTATCGCGGCAACCGCATCAGCCTCGACCACAACACCGTGCTCCTCATCGAGGGCATACACGGCCTCAACCCCGAGCTCACCCCTGCCATACCCGCCGATCAGCTTTACAAAATCTACGTCTCAGCCCTCACCACCCTCTCCATCGACGACCACAACTGGGTATCGACCACCGACAATCGCCTGCTACGCCGCATAATACGCGACTACAAATACCGCGGCACCTCGCCCCTCGACACCATACGCCGCTGGCCCAGCGTGCGCCGTGGCGAAGAAAAATGGATATTTCCCTATCAGGAAAACGCCGACTCGATGTTTAACTCCTCGCTCCTCTTCGAGATGGGAGTGATGCGCGACGAAGCCGAGCGAGTGCTCCGCGACGTGCCCCGCGACGTGCCCGAGTACGCCGAAGCATGGCGCCTCCGCCGCTTCCTCAGCTACTTCCTCCCCATCCCCTCCACCATGATACCCCCCACCAGCCTCCTACGCGAGTTCCTCGGCGGCAGCTCCTTCCACTACTAACCCCACCCGCCGGGCACGCTAATTATCATGGTCATAAGTTCCGCTACATGGTTGAGGATAATAGGATTTTGCCTGTTATCTACACTCCTTATTTCATGCCGAGGGGTGAAGGACGATTTAGGCTCAATTCCCACGGGACTATACACTTCCGCCTGCACTTCGGCTATAATTTATGTGACCGATAGCGCGATGTTTTTTGTAGATCCTGCCTCAGTGGCGGGTGACACGGTTGTGACCGTGGTGGATTATAGTCGCAAGAACGACCGTATCATAGGGCTGACTAATCGTGAAATCGGTTTCAGCAGCATAAATGTAGTTGAAACCATTGCTGACCACACTTGCGACTCTATAGAGGTGAACATATTGTTTCCCGCATTGAGCTCTACTTCCGGAATCGTGAAATTGAATTTCACAGACGAAGATTCGGCGGGAGGTGCCGGAGAGAATGGCTACGAATACGAAATATATTATGACCCCACTGATTCATTTGAGAAATCTTTAAAGATTCCTCAATTTGACTCGGATTCACCGATATTTGTTGAAAGTGTATTCATCCCCTCAGCACGTAAGACATTTGCCCCCGACGGTAGTCACTACTATGGACTCGTCAATTATTTCGCCGACCCCTATTGGAACGTTACCGACAGGAGCAATGCCGTGTTTGCACCATCAGATCGCCTCTCACGTCTCGACATCATTATTGGTTATACTGAGGCAGATCTGGCTCGACCCGTATTTATGAACCGTCCCGCAATAGTAGAAAAATGCGCGGAGAAGGACTGCACAATCAATCTCGACGGGATGAAATTCACTAAACCAATGCACGTTTCTGACTCGGGAGCGATAATTAAACTTGCGAAAGAAGCATTGAAATGAGCAGAATTGTTACCGCGATATTGGCTGTGGTGTTACTGGTCTCGTGCCGACCGGTATATCGGTTACATTCCGGGCTTTACCGTGAGAGTGCAAATCTTTCTGACGTAGCATTACCTGCATCGGATATAGACATTTTAGTAACTGATTCGATGATAGCATTTATTGACACCGCCCCACATACCGGCGACACTGTGGTGACACTTGCAAAATACACTTACGCAGGCGACACGCACTGCAGGGATAATTACATTATCGTCAATACTATTGATGAATATGAGTGCGATCGGTTGACCGTTTACCCTCATTATTCTCAGGCTGTTACCGATTCCATATATGTAACGGTAAGCGTCGATGAGTTAAGTCGCGTCTCGGGGATATTGACGGTAGAATTTGTCGATAATGACAGCCCCGTATATTGCCATACAATTCACTGCAACCCGTCAGAGTCAAAAAGCTATACATTCGCTATTCCACAGTTTACCTCTTACGGGGAAATTTTAACAAGATTCCGTTTTACTCCCGATAATTTACGGCCTTTTCAAGAATTTAACAGCACATATTTCGGAAAGCTCTACTTTGACAACAGCCACCAACCGACCGAAGAAACAGAATTTCATGCCAATCCACACCTCGACTCATTAGCCATTACCATCCATCTCACCGATAGCCACATCGCCCGCTTTAACTTCCGTGACCGCCCATTCCATATCCACTACTCTGACCACAGCGCCGTAATAATTATTGATGGCAGCGTCTTTTACTACGATAGTGGTACCCTACACAATCCTGATTCTTACGAACCATTAATCCCATGGCAGAGGTACGACTGATTACTAAACTCTTTGGAGCTAAGCTAAACAAACTCATTGATAAAGTATGTTTAGTGCTTATAGCGGGAATAATACTATTTTGGAACACTCCTTGGTACCAATCAGGGAAGTTATGGACTCATGCCTATGGAGCGTACTCAGGTGATTTCATAACCACCTCGGAAAGTAGTACATATAATCTCCAAATAATATTTTGCTACCATACATATCTTTTCATTTTTCTCAAATCCAACGATAAGCCATTTCTTGAAAGATTTGGCGTATACCAAATAAAGGGTGAATAGATGGAGAATAAATCTGTTAAAGGTATCGGTCATATATTAAGCAGTATTGGACTTGCTTTGAAATGTTGTATAGTCATCTGTACAATATATTCCATTCTCGCTACGCTATTTATAGTCGATACAAGTGCGCCAATATCAAGTATGATAAAGCTATTTACGGTAATATTTGACAATATTTTTTGGATGGTAATACCTTTATGTGTAATTTTATACTTGATAGTTTTATATGCCGGAAGGATATCAGGATATTTGAATCCTTCCATTAAGTGTTATACCGAATTATCAATTTTCACATTTAAATTATTTATAATCACAATACCTATTATCTATATAGCCTTAAAACTTATAATTTGAAGTACCGCCTATTTGCCATACTCCTTTCACTTTTCCCGGGGCTTTATGCATCGGGCGAGATGGTTACGGTGCCTAAATTGTTCTGCTACTATACTGACGGTCTGCCAATGAACACCTCGACCGAACCGACGGCCAACGCCTTCAAATACACCGCCAAAGAGC
>CAYZFG010000047.1:0-19928 GCA_964477665.1 uncultured Staphylococcus sp. | reverse complement strand
TTTGCAATGTGTTTTTCATGGTATTAGATTTAAGGTTAACAAAGATTGGTTGTCGAGAGACAATCAATTTCTTTTTTATGGGGGTGTGGAAGAATTACCCCGGTCGTAGGGACGTCGCTGTGCGACGTTTCCGGGAAGTGCAATAAGCTATTATTCTATAACGCAGCAAGTTACCATCGGCACATCAAGGAAACTCGCACAGCGACGTCCCTACGACAATGACACAAAAAAATCCAAGCATTGATAAGCCAACAGTAACCTTAAAAACGAGGGGCTTCTTTACCCACGGCACCTCCCCGAGCCTCGCATTTCTCGCAATTTTTTTTCGGAATGAGATTTTATCGCTCACGGTATCGCGATAAATTTGTAACTTTGCGGTCTATGGAAGTAGTTTACGAAGATAATCATATCATCATCGTCAACAAGGCTCCGGGTGAGATTGTGCAGGGCGATAAGACGGGCGACGAGCCACTGGTGGAGACCGTAAAGCACTGGATTAAGGAGAAATACAATAAGCCGGGCAACGTGTTTTTAGGCGTGGTGCATCGTCTCGACCGGCCGGTGGGCGGTCTGGTAGTGTTTGCGAAGACATCAAAGGCTCTGACCCGCATGAATGAGATGTTTCGTGACGGCAAGGTGAAGAAAACTTACTGGGCCATAACGCGCAACCGCCCGCCCCGCGATGAAGACCGACTCGTGCATTACATCACCTCCACCGAGCGCAATAATAAGTCTTACGCGTCGACCACTCCGCGCAAGGACTCCAAGGAGGCCGCGCTGTCCTACCGTCTTCTTGCGTCGAGCGACCGTTACCACTTGCTTGAAGTCAACCTTGAGACCGGGCGCAAGCATCAGATACGCGTGCAGTTGGCTGCGATTGGGTGCCCGCTGCGCGGTGACCTGAAGTATGGCGACCGACGCTCCAACCCCGACGGCTCAATTTCGCTCATGGCGCGACGCATCACATTTGTCCACCCCGTATCAGGCGAAACGATCGACGTCACCGCTCCCCTACCCTCCGACCCTCTCTGGCAAGCCTTCGGGCAGCTGACTCAAAGTTCGGGCGTGGAGTAAAGTTCGTTAATGAAAATACGTAGCAGCGGGTCAGTCAGACTGTAGCCTTCTTCCGCCCGCGTAATAAGCCCGAGTTTGGTCAGTCTGGATAGCGCGCTCTGCACAGCGCTTGCCGACGGAAGAGAGTGGCTCTTCACAAACTCGCTCCCGGTAGGATTCTTCACAATCTTTTCCTGAGCCACGGCATAGAGCACAGCCTTTTGGCTCACACTCACATTAGACAGTATCTCGCGGTAAATCACCTCATTAGATGCAAGCATAGCTCTGATGGAACGCACCACCGTATCCATGCCACACACCCGTCCCTCAGCCGTATCGGCAAACGCTCCGTTCATGGTGCGTTGCAGATAAAATGTATTGCCGTCAAACAGTTTGAACGTGCGTCGTATAGGTTCTTCCTCGATTTCACGCCCGCGATCGTGAAACATCCGCCGGGCAAAATCCACATAAATATCCTCACTTATGGCACCGAGATGCATAATTTCAGAACTGTTGTAAAACGGCCGCTTCGACGACACAAACATCTCCTGAAGTATCGAGCGCTCGCTGCCTGCAAAAATAAATGATGCGTTGGCCATGCGCTGAATATGGCTCCGCAGCAGTGCCTCGGTATTTTTTTCGGGATACTTCGTAATCTGCTGAAACTCATCTATGACGACAATCACAGGTTTGTCGCACTGCTCTATGTAGCGGAAAATCTCTTCGAGCGTGTACTCAGGATTTCTGATGTCTCCAAGCTGAATATCAAAGGTGGGCGAACCGGTAATCGGGTCAAAGCCGAAACTCCCCTTGAGCGAAAGCAAAGCCGCAAGGAATCCCCTCACCCATGTCGCGCCCCGCGATCGCAGCGATTCAAACACCGCCTTTCCGAGCAGATAAGTAAACTCGCTCAAAGAGTTGGTCTGAAGGATATCAATAAAAAAAGTTATATACTCATTCTTTATCACCTCTGAATCATGAAGCGTGACATACACAAGCGAAGTCTTACCCATGCGTCGAGGAGAAATCAAAACGACATTGCGACCATTAGTTATGGCCGATGTGAGGCTCTTCTGCTCATATTCCCTGTCGCAGAAGTAAGGCCGCTCTATCTTGTGACCGAGTATAAAGGGATTGCGAGGCGATGCCATAATCAATTTTTTTGCAAAAATAACACCTTCCGCTCGATTATGCAAATTAAATTATGCTATTCGCATAATGCAAGCAGCATAATTTAATTATTATTCGCCCTCCACCTCTTTGCGTTGCTCGTTTCGGTTATCTTTCCCCGGGTCGTAAACCATAGCGCGGTGACAGGTGTTAATATTTCAAAGAAATGGTTGAAATTGACAAAATGTTTCTAACTTTGCTCTACATTTCATCATATTAGCAAAACTTGATTATGTACCGCAAAGGAAAGTTATATTTCAGATATGGAACCATGGGCTCGGCCAAGACGGCTCTGTTGCTCACTCAAGCCTACAACTTTGAGGAACGCAACATGAAATATCAGTGTCTGAAGCCCGTAATTGACACACGCGAGAGCGCCAACGTGATCAGATCCCGCCTCGGCATCGAGAGAGAATGTGAGTGGATCTATCATGAGACCGACCTCTACAGCCACTTCCGGGAGCGGTTTAAGGCCGTCGGTGATGTGATCGACTGGATCCTCGTCGACGAGGCTCAGTTTCTCACCCCGGAGCAGGTAGATCAGCTCGCCCATGTGGTGGACGACTTCGGCGTCAACGTGATATGTTACGGACTGCGCACCGATTTTCAGAGCAATCTTTTCGAGGGCTCGCGTCGCCTCTTTGAGGTGGCCGATACTATCGACGAGATAAAGTCGACCTGCACATGCGGCCGAAAGACGATAATCAATGCCCGCATCAACTCTGAGGGCGATTTCGTTCAGGAGGGCGCGCAGGTGGAGATAGGCGGCGATGACCGCTATATCGCCGTATGCCGCAAGTGCTGGCGCAACAAGCGCATAAGCCAGGCCGCACGAGCCACTTTGCCGTTTGACGACATGGACTGACACTCCGCGTCGGCAGGCGGCCGATGCAAGAGGAATATCAAATATATTTCGTTATACAACTATTACTTAAATACTTGATTTATGAGAAGATCGGCTTTAATTTTAGCAGCTTTATGCGCTTTGGTCGCATCGTTTACCTCCTCGGCCCAGACTCCCGGACTGGTGTCGCTCGTGGATGAGTCGCTCAACTACGACATATATTATAAATGGGGCTTCATCAATAAGCTCGCCGGACATGCCACTATGAGCCTTGTCAACGACGGAGATCTCTACGAGGCCTCGGTCACCGCCCGCAATGCCGACTGGGCCAACAGTATTTTCCTCGTTCGCGACACGCTTTATTCCACCATGCAGCGCGCCACGCTTGCCCCGGTGCTCTACACTTTTCTCTCTCACGAAAACAACCGCTATAAGAAGGAAGTGGTGAAGTTTTCGCAGGTGGGCGATGTATTCTACGGCGATTGCTTCCGCGAGTCGCGCAAGAAACCCGGTCAGCCGCTCACTACCTCTACGCTACAGCTTGAAGCCGAAGGGCCTACAGTAGATATGCTCAGCTCGTTCTACTACATCCGCTCGATCGATTTCGCCAACATGACGCCGGGCCAGAAAGTGATGCTCAACATCTTCTCGGCTACCAAGAAAGAACTCCTCGCTATCACCTACCTCGGTACAGGCTCCGTAAATGCCAACGGCGTGGAAAGCGACACTTACAATATTTCATTTACTTTCACCCGCAACGGTGTGGAAAGCTCCGCCCCCATCAACGCCTGGCTCTCGCGCGACGATCGCCGCATACCTCTCAAGATCGAGGGCTCGCTGCCTGTAGGTAAGGTGCGTGCATTCTTCACCGGCGAGAATCAGACGTGGTAACACCACACACCCCGCCACATGCATCTGCGTAACCTTACATTACTATTGCTCATGGCTTTAGGCCTCAATAACATTGCCGCGCGCGAAGTGACCGTCTCAATACTTGAGACCACTGACATGCACGGCAATTTCTTTCCGCGTGATTTCATCAACGCCGTCCCCGCCTCGGGGTCGCTCGCGCGAGTGTCAACTCTTGTCGACTCTCTGCGCGATGCGGGGAAGAATGTAGTGTTGCTCGACAACGGCGACATACTTCAAGGCCAGCCTACCGCCTATTACTATAATTTCATCGACACCGTCACGCCTCACCCTGTGGCTTGTATGCTGAAATTCCTCGGCTACGATGCCGCCTCGATAGGCAACCATGATGTGGAGACCGGCCACGCTGTCTACGACCGCTACCGTGCCGCACTCGACACTATCCCGCTCCTCGGGGCCAATGTGATCGACACTGCCACCGGCGAGCCGTATCTCACGCCCTACACCGTAATTGAGCGCGACGGCGTAAGAATCGCGGTGCTCGGACTTCTCACGCCATCTATTCCTGCCTGGCTCCCTGAAAACCTGTGGAGCGGACTGCGGTTTGAAACCATGGTTGACGCCGCAGCGAAATGGATTCCCGTTATTCGCGAGAAGGAGAACCCTCACGTGATTGTGGGGCTATTTCACTCGGGTAAGGACTCCTCGGTCATCACCGGAGGAGTGATGGAAAATGCCTCGACCGAAGTGGCTCGACTCGTGCCGGGCTTTGACGTAATATTCTTCGGTCACGACCACAACCAGTTTGTAGGGCGCATAGGTGATACACCCGTGCTTAATCCCGGTGCCCATGCCGGAGCAGTAGCCGAGGCTCAGGTCACGGTGGCGCTCGACGAGAATGATAACTTATTGAGTAAACGTGTAGTACCGCGCATTATTCAGGTCAACGAGCTTGAACCTGACCCGCTTTTTATTCACGAGTTTGACGACGAGTTGGCGGCTGTAAGCGAGTTTGTCGACCGTCAGGTTGCCGTGTCTTCCGACACTCTTTCGCTTCGCGATGCCTACTTCGGTCCGTCGTCGTTCATGACCCTAATCCACGACCTCCAACTCGCCATCACCGGAGCCGACATATCATTTGCCGCCCCTCTCACCATGGATGCCACGATTGCAGCCGGTCCCGTGAAGGTCAATGATATGTTTAAGCTCTACAAATACGAGAATCTGCTCTACACCATGCGCCTGACAGGCCGTGAAATAAAAGATTATCTTGAAGAGAGCTACGACAAGTGGATCAATACAATGACCTCGGCCGACGATCACCTGCTGAAATTTGCCACGGAAGGTGATGCCGCCAAGGGGGATTTCGCAAGGCTGAAAAATCCGAGCTACAACTTTGACTCCGCCGCAGGAATCATCTATACGGTCGATGTGACCCGCCCCCGCGGAAACCGAGTCACCATAATCTCGATGGCCGACGGCACACCGTTTAACCCTGAGGCCGACTATAAGGTAGCGGTCAATTCTTATCGTGCCAACGGTGGCGGCGACCTGCTTATCAAGGGCGCGGGAATACCGCTTGCCCACTTAAAGAGCCGCGTCCTCACTGCCACGGATAAAGACCTCCGCTACTATCTTATGAAAGAAATCGAGCGCCGCGGCACAATCAACCCTCGTGTCGACTCCAACTGGCACTTCATCCCCGACACACTCGTCACCCCCGCCGCCCGCCGCGACCGCGCGATACTTTTCGGAGAGTGATCTTATAAATTGCTTATAAATTCGCGCTACGGATGTAGGGACGTCGCTTCGCGACTATCTTTTACCCACAAATAGGAAGCTAAAATGTCATCAGAAATCCTAAATTCCATGATCTGAATCGGTGTCGGAGACACCTAATTATCAGAAACCCCGTACTTTAGTGCGGGGAAGGCGGAAAAAGGGATAGGTGCGTCCAGGTAGGACGCATCGTGAGAAGTGGATTGCTGCGGCTGCGTTTGCTAACTCACACAAAGCGTCCTACCGGGACGCAGGTTATAGATCATATGCTTTCCCCGCACTAAAGTACGGGGTTTCTGATAATTACGTGCCTCCGGCACGCCTTGGCTTTACGACGCGAGTGCTTTCTATTTGTGGGTAAAGGATAGTCGCTGTGTGACGTTTCCATGAGGAGCCGATGGTAACTTTCTGTAAGACATAAATAATGCTGCAATCAAAATTTTCCAAATTTGGAAAATTATATTTATATTTGCGCAAAAGAGTTATTATGAAAAAGGAAAATGAACCGACCACTCTCGGTGCTTGCATAAGAATGGAACGCTTGAAAGCCGGGCTGACGCAAGCTCAGTTGGGTGCCCTTATCGGCTTGAAGGGTTCACGCGTATCTAAGATTGAAAACGGAGCTCCCATTACACCTGAAGTCGCATCATTTATTTTAGGCAAACTTGGGTCAGAGATTCAGCTTAAGGTCGTACCTCAGTCAACGGCTACAGATATGACATCTACGTTTGTAATGTCGGTAATCCACAATTTTGCGGCGCTCAAAAATTTATCTCTGACCAAGGCTTTCAACTATCTATCTACTTTTAAGGGACTTGATTATCTCGAACGCTATATGGACATTGAGCAAAGTCTTTCATACGAAGATGTATCATTGAATCTCGCCCGCGTGTGTGCCAATAATGGTGGTGCTCTATGAGACTTTACCACGGAAGCAATACACGTATAGCCGAGGTAGTTCTATCTCACTCACGCAGTCATAAGGATTTCGGAGCCGGTTTCTACCTTACTCCCGATTATGCCCGAGCCGTAAGAATGGCCTTGCGCTGTGTAGACCTTACCCGCCAAGGTACCCCTGAAGTAAATTCTTATATCTTCAACCGCCGGCTTTGTGCCGATGAAATCCGAATCAAGGAATTTAAATCTAATAATTGGGAATGGGCCGAGTTTGTCATGAAAAATCGTGACAAGTCTTCCGAATCTCTTTATTCGCATGATTATGACATCGTGATAGGTCCGGTCGCAGATTCAAGTGTAGACCCCATAATAGCCGAATACCGCGACGAATATGGCGAAGATTATCTTGAGGCTGCTAATCTGAGGATTCTCGCGTCGCGATTAAAGTACACCGGCATCCCTTACATTCAATATTGCTTTTGCACTGCGCGTGCACTTAATTATTTAATAGCTGATATATGAAAGCCGAACAGATATTATCAGAACTGACCATACGCGTAAGAGAGCGTTTTAATCTCTCATCTCGTGAAGCTGTGGCCGCAGTGTGCATGTCACGTCTGGGCAACGAAATACACGCTTTTGGCAATCCACGTAACCTATCCATCGACGAGTTGAGCGACGAACTTTTCCGCGAGATTGCCCACGCTGAGTGACCGCTCTCCCCCCCCACTCTCTACAGCATCATCCGCAGCACGTCGAGGGACTTGAGGTGGTGGAGGTTGACGAGGTGAGCTGAGAGGTAGTTGATGAGACCGTCGAGTATGCGGTTGCGCTGGGCGCGGGAGAAGCGAAAGAGGTGCATATTGGTGATGGTCATTCGCGAGAGCATCCATGCGGCACGCGATTCCTCTCTGTCGAGCCACTCGCCGTGAAGGGCGGGTGAGATTCGCCACAGGCCGTCACGCAAGTCGAGCAACGAGCCCGAGGAATAAGTCGACACGTCGGGCTCCACTCCCATAAGCGCCCCGAGGCGATAGAGAAACCACAGGTGGAAATTGGCCGTCGCTCTCGGATCGGCAAGGCTGTCGAGCACCTTCACGGCACTTTCTATGAAGCTCCACACCACGGAGTCACCCTCATTGTCACGCAACACGGCAGCGAGTACCTCGGCAAGAAACATCCCCGTCATCTGCTTCACCGGATGCGAATGGAGCGAGTGAAGAGGCTCGGCAAGCTGCAAGCCCTGCACGTTTACAATCTCGCGCCCGGGGCGGGCGTCGATTACACCTTGAAGCAGACTTAGCGGCATAGTCAGCGCCTGAATGCGCGCAGCTCCGCGTCCCCCGCCGGCAGGAATGGCTATAGACAGCCGTCCGGCTTCGCGAGAGTAGGCTGTGAGTATCGACTGGCGGTCGCTGTGCCGGGTGAGGCGCAGCGCTATCATATTTACGTTGATACGGGGCATTACTCCTTCCCTACCATCTTGAGAAACTCGTCCTCGCTCATCACGGGCACTCCCAGCGCGGTAGCCTTCTCAAGTTTGGCCGGACCCATATTCTCGCCCGCGAGCACAAATGACGTTTTCTTGCTTATCGAACCGGAATTTTTACCACCCATGCGCTCGATCATGGCCTTATATTCGTCGCGGGAGTGGTGGGCAAACACGCCCGAAATCACTATTGTCTTTCCCGCAAGCTCGTCGCTGCCGGGCTCGTCATCAGCCTCAGGCATAGCCATCTGCACGCCCGCAGCACGGAGTCGGGCCACAATATCGCGGTTGATGTCAAGAGCGAAATATTCCACTACGGCGGCGGCAATGCGCGGGCCTACGTCCTCGATAGCCGTAAGCTCCATCTCGCTCATGGCCATGAGACGGTCGATGTCGCCCACGCTGCGAGCGAGCTTGCGCGACACAGTTTCACCGCAGAAAGGAATGGATAGCGAGTATACCACGCGGTCAAAGGTCACGCTGCGCGACTTCTCCACGCCCTCCATGATACGCTCGGCAGTGCGCGGTCCCATCTCGGCCACGGTCATGAGACGATCCACGGTAAGATCGTAGAAATCAGCTATGTTCCTCACCAATCCAGTGGCAAATAATGTGGCCGAAATCTCCTCGCCTACGCCGTCGATGTCCATGGCGTGGCGACCCACGAAGTGACGTATACGACCTATGATCTGCTCGGGGCACCCGTAGCGGTTGGGGCACAGCCACGATGCCTCGCCGGGTACACGTTCGAGCGGCGTACCGCAGTCAGGGCACACTTTCACAAACTCCACCGGAGCGGCTCCCGGCTCTCGTGCCGAGGTATCTACTCCGGTAATCTTGGGGATAATTTCGCCCCCTTTCTCCACGTAGAGCATATCATGCTCATGGATATCGAGCGCGCGCATAATATCCTCATTATGAAGCGATGCACGTTTTACTATCGTGCCTGACAGTAGCACCGGTTCAAGATTGGCTACCGGGGTGATGATACCCATGCGACCTACCTCAAACGACACGAAGCGCAGTCGCGTCAGCGCTCGCTCAGCCTTAAACTTGTAGGCTATGGCCCATCGGGGCGATTTGGCGGTGCTTCCGAGGTTGAGTTGCTCTTTAAGCGAATTGATCTTAAATACCAGTCCGTCAGTAGCCACGGGGAGTTCCTTGCGTGCCGTATCCCAGTAATTAATATAATCATCCACCTCCTTAAGCGAGTGGAGGCGGGTCATGGCGTCGCTCACCTTGAAGCCCCATCGCCGGGCCACCATCATATTGTCGTAGTGATTGTCGGCAGGCAGATCATCGCCGAGCATATAATAGATGTAAGCATCAAGACCGCGTCGGGCCACCTCGGCCGAGTTCTGGAGTTTGAGCGTACCGGCGGCGGCGTTGCGCGGGTTAGCGAAGAGCGGTTCTTCGTTAAAGGCGCGCTGCTCGTTGAGCCGGTCGAAAGCCTTCCACGGCAGCACGATTTCGCCTCGCATCTCCAGTTCGGCGGGCACGTCATCGCCTTTCAGTTCGAGCGGAATACTCTTGATAGTCATCACATTGGCCGTGACATCGTCGCCCTTCTCACCGTCGCCGCGGGTCACGGCTCTTACGAGTCGGCCGTCGCGGTAGATAAGCGAAATACTCGTGCCGTCAAATTTCATTTCGCCCACCACGGTATGAAAACCGTCGGCCGCCGCGCCCAGCGCATCGTTGCAGCGCGATGCCCAGTCATCTACCTCTTCGATATTGTAAGTATTGGCCAGCGAGAGCATAGGGCGCTCGTGAGCCACCTGAGTAAACGATTTATTGATGTCGCTTCCCACGCGGTGGGTGGGCGACAGCGGATCGTCGAGCTCGGGGTGCGCTTTTTCAAGTGCTTCGAGGCGCTTGAGCATCATATCATACTCCACATCAGATATTTCAGGCATTGCCTCGACGTAGTAAAGACGGTTGTGGCGGTTGAGCTCGTCACGCAGATATTTGATTTCTTCAGAAGGTGTCATGGGCATTGAAAGTGTATTTTCCGCAAAAATAATGATTTTCCCTTTATCAGGTTATTTACATCACGGGCAATTTATCTACATTTTCACACGTTTTAGGCTTTTACGCATTTATTTTCACAAAAATAATAAGTTACTTTGCGGCATCAATCCGATATTATGGGTAAAATAATAGCTATAGCAAATCAGAAAGGCGGTGTGGGCAAAACCACCACCACCATCAATTTAGCCGCATCGCTGGCCGCCGAGGGAAAGAAGACGCTTATCATCGACGCCGACCCCCAGGCCAACGCCACTTCAGGCTACGGCATCGACCCCAAGTCGATGACCTCGTCGATCTACGAGTGTCTTGTCGACGATTATCCCGTCGACGGATCGGAGGTGGCTACCTGCTGCGAAAATCTTTATCTCGTGGGGAGCCGCATCGACCTTGCGGGTGCCGAAATCGAGCTTATCAACAAGCCGTCACGCGAGAATGTACTGAAAAACGCGCTCTCCTCCGTAGTCGATAAATATGACTACATCCTCATCGACTGCTCGCCGTCGCTGGGCCTCATCACCGTCAACGCTCTTACGGCGGCTGACTCGGTGATAATCCCCGTGCAGGCCGAGTATTTCGCACTCGAAGGTATCACCAAGCTCCTCAACACTATCCGCATCATCAAGTCAAAGCTCAACCGCTCGCTTGAAATCGAGGGCTTCCTGCTGACGATGTACGACGCGCGCCTGCGTCTGGCCAATCAGATCTACGAGGAGCTTAAAGGGCACTTCGGCGCGATGGTGTTTGACACGGTCATCCCGCGCAACATCCGTCTGAGCGAGGCTCCTTCCCACGGTCTTCCGGCTCTGCTCTACGACCCGGTGAGCCGCGGCGCCACTTCCCACATCGCCCTCGCCCGCGAGATTATTGCTAAGAATATCTAACCGCTCTTTCCTTATCTACAATCAATATGGCAGTTCCCAAACGTCCGGCCTTAGGCCGCGGCCTCGATTCGCTGATTTCGATGGACGACACGCCCGCTCGCGGCACATCGGCCATCAACGAGGTTCCCATCGACCATATCCACCCAAACCCTGACCAGCCGCGCCGCGATTTTGACAATGACTCGCTGGCCGAGCTCGCGCGCTCCGTGGCCGAGGTGGGCATCATCCAGCCCATTTCTCTCCGCTCCACCGGCCATGACACTTATCAGATTATCGCCGGCGAGCGCCGCTACCGTGCCGCCCGCATGGCGGGCCTGGCCACGATTCCGGCCTACATCCGCGAGGCTACCGATACGGAGCTTACCGAGATGGCTCTTATCGAGAATATCCAGCGCGAGGACCTCAACGCCATAGAAATCGCGCTGACTTTCAAGAAGCTCATTGAGCAATACAGCCTCACGCAGGAGCGCCTCTCGGAACGCATAGGCAAGAACCGCGCCACGATAGCCAATTTCCTCCGCCTGCTCCGCCTTCCGGCTGACGTGCAGTTAGGTCTCCGCGACCGCGTCATCGACATGGGTCATGCCCGCGCCCTGCTCTCGCTCGACGACCCTTCTCTTCAGCTCAAGATATACGAACTGGCAGTGAAGGAGGGACTGTCGGTAAGGAAAGTTGAGGAGCTGGTCAAGAAGTACCGCGAGAATCCTGCCGAAGAAAAATCTCCCGCCGACGACCGCAAACCGGCTTTCTCGACCAAGGATTTCGACATACTCCGCAACCACCTTTCACAGCGCTTCGGCACCCGCGTGGGCTTCTCATGCGACCGCGCCGGAAAGGGAAAAATTACATTTCAGTTTAAAAATGAGGCGGAACTTGAAAGATTAATTACTATCTTTGACACTGCAAACTCTTCGCCCGAGGCTTAACCGCCACCGGCGAAGGGCGCAAATTATACTTAACCATCATTATTTCACCACTTTAACCGCATCGACCGACGCAGATAGAAAAAATGTCCAACATATCAGGAAAAGTGATTTCTGTCCTGGCAAGCGTGATTTTCATCATGCTTGTATGCCCTTTTAACATTTTTTCAAACACGCCCGTAAAGCCCGTGCGCCCCGAGCGTCGCACCACGTCCCCCATCGCCGAGTTTCCTGATACGATTCCTCTCTCGGTGGAGGCCGGCGCCCGCGATGTAGTGGTGCTCGATTCGATTATACAGCGCGGCGATTCGCTGGCCGTGATACCTGTAGATTCCCTGGGCATCGTGACCATGGAAGGCACTCCGGTGACCGACGATGTACATCCCCGCTTCGCTTTCAACCCTGACCCTACGCGCGCCGTGTGGCTGTCGGCTCTCTGTCCGGGACTGGGTCAGATCTACAACCGCAAGTACTGGAAACTGCCTATAGTAGTGGGCGGCTTCATGGGTCTGGGCTACGCCACGCAGTGGAACAACATGATGCTCCGCGACTACACCGTGGCCTATGCCGACATTATGGACAATGACCCGTCGACTAAATCTTACATGGATTTCTTTCCTCCCACGGTGAGCGAAAGCAGTCTTGACCGCACGTGGCTGCGCAACGTGCTGAAATCACGCAAGGATTTCTACCGCCGCAACCGCGACCTGTGTATAATATCAATGGTGGGCCTATACCTCGTGGCGATGATCGACGCTTATGTCGACGCCCAACTGGCTCACTTCGACATATCTCCAAACCTGACCGTTGACATGGGTCCGGCCGTAATCCCCGACTCGCGCTCGCGACTGCCGGGATTCGGGCTGCAATGGGCCTTAAATTTCTGATTCTTCCTCTTCCATCCCCTTAGAAAATGAAACAATATCTCATAGCACTCTGCACGTCGGTCATGCTCTCAGCCGGAGCATGGGCGGCGCCGTCGATTCTCGATATCAAGCACTCCATCACTGACGAAAATGTAGTGCCCCCCGAAAGCTTTGAAACCCGCACCCGCGAGCTCGCCGAAAATTTCTATCTACAAAATTATGTGGTGCCTGACCAGAGCACCGGCGCAGCTACTACCGGCACTCCTTCAGAATACGAAGAGCGACTGAAGCGACTACCTACGGCGATTGAGATGCCTTATAATTCCATCGTCGGCAAGTTTATCGACATGTATCTGACCAAGAAGCGCTCGCTCGTGGCCGATATGCTTGCCCTGCATAATTACTATGGCCGCATATTCCTCGAAGAGCTTGAGCGCCAGGGCATGCCCACCGAGCTCCAGTATCTTCCCGTGATAGAGAGTGCGCTCAATCCCAATGCCGTCTCCAAGGCCGGTGCATCGGGTCTGTGGCAGTTTATGCCCACCACGGCGGTGGGCCTGGGCATGGAGGTAAACTCGCTCGTGGATGAGCGCCGCGATCCCCGCCTGTCGTCACGCTACGCTGTGCTCTATCTCAAGCAACTCTACGATATATATCACGACTGGTCACTCGCCATCGCCGCTTACAACTGCGGTCCCGGTAATGTCAACAAGGCTCTGCGCCGTGCCGGCGGTGACAATCCCGCCTCGAAGATGGATTTCTGGGAAATATACTCTTTCCTCCCTTCCGAGACCCGCGGCTATGTGCCCGCTTTCATCGCGGCCAACTATGTGATGAACTACTATCCGGCCCACGGCATCCGCCCCACTATCGTCAAGCGCCAGCTCGTGACCGATACCATCTCGGTAAATAAATACGTACACTTCAATCAGATAGCTTCTATCCTCAACATACCCGTGGATGAGATACGCATGCTCAACCCGCAGTTTCGCAAGGATATAGTGCCCGGCGATTACCGCCCCTACACACTTACACTTCCTTACCAGCAGTGTCTCAGCTATCTACTCAGCGAGCAGCGCATCCTCGACTTTGACGCCGAGCTCTACGCGCGCCGCAGCAATGTGGAGCCGGGTGAAGCTTCGTCGCGTCCTGCAACCCCGGTCAATGACAACGGCGACGCTAATCTGGCCATGAGCAGCAAGCAGAGCACTAATGCCGAGAGCAATGTGGATGTGAGCGTGCCGGCTCCCGAGCTCAGCGTGGTCACCCACGTGGTGAAGCGCGGCGAGAGCATACGCGAGATTGCGCAGCACTACGGCGTAAGCGCCACTGACATCAAGCGCTGGAACGACCTGCGCCGCGGCAAGGTAAAGGAAGGCGATTCGCTCCGCATAGAAGTGGCCCGCAATGCCGACATCAATTCGGCCACCGTCACACCCTCGCGCGAAGTGGCTCAGGCTCCCGCGCCCGCCCCGGTGGAGGAAAAGGCCGCTCCGGCTCCCAAGGCCAAGGAAACGCCCAAGGAGAAGCCTGCCGCAAAGCCTAAAACCGAGAAAGCGGCTACGCGCAGCCACACCGTGCAGAATGGCGAAAACCTCATGCGCATTGCCATGAAGTACGGCACCACGGTCGAGGAGATTCAGAAGCTCAACGGCATGAAGAGTTCGACCTTCATCCGTGCCGGTCAGACTCTCAAAATCCCCGGCGCTCCGGCCAAATCCTCATCCAAAAAATCTTCAAAGAAAAAGAAGAAAAAATAATACTCTCCGCTATCATCCACCCTTTTTTATCACTTCATCCCCCACTCAGTAAGCATAATGAGAAAATGGCGTATCGAAGACAGCGCTGAGCTGTACAATATCCCCGGCTGGGGCCGTAAGTATTTCTCAATCAACAGCAAGGGTCACGTAATCGTCACTCCCCGCGAAGATTGCGCCCCGGTGGACCTGCGCGAGGTCATGGACGAGCTGCAGGTGCGCGACGTCACCTCACCGGTACTCGTGCGTTTCCCTGACATCCTCGACAACCGCATCCGCAAGATTTCGCAGTGCTTCACCAAGGCTTCGCAACAGTATGACTACAAGGGTCGCAACTACATCATCTACCCTATCAAGGCTAATCAGATGCGCCCGGTGGTGGAGGAGATCGTGAGCCACGGCGATAAGTACGACATCGGTCTGGAGGCCGGCTCGAAACCCGAGCTCCACGCCGTGCTCGCAACCAACATCAAGGAAAACGCCCTCATTATCTGCAACGGCTACAAAGACCAGAACTATATCGAGCTGGCTCTCCTGGCTCAGAAGATGGGTCGCCGCATATTCCTCGTGGTGGAGAAAATCAATGAGCTTAAGGTCATAGCCGAAATCGCCAAGCGTCTCTGCATCGAGCCCAACATAGGTATACGCATCAAGCTCGCTTCGTCGGGTTCGGGTAAGTGGGAAATGAGCGGCGGCGACCAGTCAAAGTTTGGCCTCAATTCAAGCGAACTGCTTGAAGCGGTGGACTATCTCGAAAAATACGGACTGAAAAACAGCCTTAAACTCATCCACTTCCATATCGGCAGCCAGATCACAAAGATACGCCGCATCAAGAATGCCATACGCGAGGCCACGCAATTTTTCGTGCAGCTCTCCAAGATGGGATTCGGTATTGACTTTATCGACATAGGCGGCGGTCTGGGTGTGGACTATGACGGCACCCGCTCGTCGGCCTCGGAGAGCTCGATGAACTATACCATTCAGGAGTATGCCAACGATGCCGTGTCGGCTATCGTGGACGTGTGTGAGAAAAACGGCCTCAAGCAACCCAATATCATCAACGAAAGCGGTCGCTCGCTTACCGCCCACCACTCGGTGCTCATTCTCGAAGTGCTCGGCACCACGTCACTCCCCGTGTGGAAAGACTCCAAGGAGGTGATCGAAGATGACCATGAGCTCTCGCGCGAACTGTATGATATATGGGACAACCTGAATCCCAACGGTGTACTTGAATCGTGGCACGATGCCCTGATGATACGCGAGGAGGCGCTCGACCGCTTCTCGCTCGGTATGCTCGACCTGCGCACCCGCGCCCAGATCGAGGAACTTTTCTGGTCAATAGCCCGCGAGGTGGGCGAGATAGCCATGTCGATGAAACATGCTCCCGAGGAACTGCGTAAGGTCTCGAAGATGATCCCTGACAAGTATTTCTGCAACTTCTCGCTCTTCCAGTCGCTGCCCGACAGTTGGTCAATCGACCAGGTTTTCCCTATCATCCCGCTCTCGCGTCTTGATGAGAAGCCCACACGCACCTGCACAATTCAGGACATCACTTGCGACAGCGACGGCAAGATTGCCAACTTCATTTCCGTGGCCGGCGGTACCTCACCCTACCTCCCCGTCCACGCCGTGAAGCCGGGCGAGCCTTACTACCTCGGTGTATTTCTCGTGGGAGCATATCAGGAGATTCTCGGTGATATGCACAATCTCTTCGGCGACACTAATGCCGTGCACATCTCGGTCTACAAGGATCACTACGAAATCGACCGCGTGATCGACGGCGAGACCGTGGCTGATGTGCTCGACTACGTGCAGTTCAATCCCCGCCGTCTCGTGCGCACCGTCGAGGCCTGGGTTACCGCCTCTATGAAAGCCGGAAAGATTACTCCCGAAGAGGGCCGCGAATTTCTAAGCAACTATCGCTCGGGGCTCTACGGCTACACTTACATAGAAAAAGACTGATACCGCGCCACCCGTGCCACGCTACTTTGTCACTCTGGCCTATCGCGGCGCTCCTTACCACGGCTGGCAAGTCCAGCCGGGGGTAATCACCGTGCAGGAAGCTCTCGAAAAAGCTTTCACTACCATCATGCGCGCGCCCATCGCCGTGACAGGTGCCGGACGCACTGATACCGGAGTCAACGCTCGCCGCATGATAGCGCATGTGGACTTACCCGAAGCTCCCGCTTCGACTCACAACCTCGTGCGCGCGCTCAATTCCATCCTCGGACCTGACATAGCAGTGTATTCTATAGATGAAGTGAGGCCGGATGCACATGCACGGTTTGACGCTACGTCGCGCACTTACCACTACTACGCGGCCGACGTCAAGACCCCGTTTCTTTACCCGCTATCGTGGAAGGCGCCGGCAGGACTCGACTATGAGGCGATGAACCGCGCCGCAGCCTTGCTGCTCGACACGGAGGACTTCACCTCGTTTGCCAAACTACATTCCGACGCCCGCACAAATATTTGCCACGTCACCCGCGCCGAATGGATTCCGGTGGAAGGTGGTGAGGGACACGTATTTATCATCACGGCCGACCGCTTTCTACGCAATATGGTGCGCGCCGTGGTGGGGACGCTCGTCGACGTGGGGCGGGGAAAAATATCACTCGACGGATTCCGCGCAATTATAGAGCGTCGCGACCGCTGCGCGGCAGGCACATCCATGCCTCCGCAAGCCCTGTTTCTGTGGGATGTAACCTACCCTGAGGATATATGGATTAATCCTCAAGAGCGATAAAGAGGCCGTTGATATCGAATACGTAAGTATCAGGCTTACTCTTGATTACACTTACCTCCACGATACGGCCGCGGTTGATCTCGATCGATTCCACCTTATCGGCATAACCATCGGCCAACAGGCGTACAAATGCCGTGTCGTGAAGCATCTTTTTCACCACTTCGCGGGGGAGTGCCGTATTGTCGGGCGCTTCCACCTCTATGGGATTACCCTTGAGGTCAAAGTCGATATCCACGCTCGTATTGAGCTCCACCTCCACTTTACCCTTGGCATAATACTGCTCGCACTTCACTATCGACGTGCCGGGAAAATACTTTGCGATAAACTCGTGAGCTTCCTTGGGGAGCTTGCTTTGGTCATAACTTCCGGCTATGGCGATACCTGGTGTGGAAATTTCTACAGGTTTCGGTGGTACAACCTGAGCCATTGCTACTGAAGCCATCAAAGCAGCCGCGGCTGCTGTAAAGAATTTCTTTGTCGTTTTCATTTTCAGAGAGAATTATTGGTTTTCTCTATAAAACAGCCGGGCGAGGCGGTAGGTTCAAAAAACCGCGCCTCACCCGGAATTATAACTTATAACTTATAACTCTGACCTATGACTTACCTTACCACTACGCGGCGGGCATAGTCGTCAATGACCACGATGTAAAGTCCGGCGGGAAGTGATACAGAGTATTCGCCCGATACGGGGCCATAGAAATATACTATACCGTCAGTGCCTACCACAGCAGCGTCGAGAGTGAGACCGGAAGCGGTTTCAATTACCACGGCGCCGTTGCGACCGAACGCATCCCAGCGGTGATAATCAAGGTCGGCCACTGACGACATGCCGGCATAATTGGAAATCGCCACGTCGTCGAGACACACACGGCCACCGGTCGAGCGGTCAAGCTTCACGCGCACGTTGCCGGCCACATTGAGCGCAGCGGTATACTCCTGATATGAGGGTGACGAGATGGTAAACTTCTTGACCTGAGTCCAGTTGATGCCGCCGTCGGTGGAGTAGCTCAGGGTAATTTCGCCTGTCTCGCTCGCGCTCCATGCCTTGGCGTAGAACGATACCGTACCGGCGCCGTGGAGCTTGTCGGCAGCCATCTCGGCCGAACTTGCTCCGCTCTTGTTGAATCGCAGGCTGTGCTCACCGCTGTGAGCCTCGCCGGCGCTGTTGTTGAAGAATACTTTCTCCACTTTCCAAATCGTAGCCACACCATCGATATTACCGGTGAAATAGCTTGAAGCGGTGTTGGACTGTTCAAATGTCTCCACAAAGTCAGGAGTGGATGAAACCACACCGCTGACTTCGGTATCATCGTTCATGTAATTACCGGCCACGGCCTTGATCACAGAGCGGTATTCGCCGTTCTCCGAGGCATTGAGGCGCAGGTAGAAGCGGTCTTCGTCAGGCACGAGCGTAATAGCAGTAGCCCATACCGCCTTATCGGTAGAGAGTTCAAACGGAGCCGCAACGCTCAGCGTAATGTCGCCGTCGATATTCTCGGTCTCTACCATCAGCTCAGCAGCCTCCGACGGGGTGCCGGGAGCGGTGGTGAAATAGAGGTCGCCGTCAAAGAGGAATCCTATCCAGGGCACGAGAGCGCCGGTGGTGACGGTGACGATGCGGCTATCCATCGTGGCCGAACTGATGCGATAGCTGTAAGTGGTCTCGGGAAGAAGATCCTCTACCGTATACTTTTCAAGTGAAGCAGCCACGGTGGTAGGATAGCCGAGTATCGAACCGCCGTTTTCTATCACGTCGATAGTATACTTGCTCGAAGCATCGTCGATATTCACCCAAGTAAATGTGAATGACTCGCTCGTAATCATCGTGGGCTCGCTCACGGGGATACCCGTCACGCCCTCGCCGCGAAGTGTCACGGTAGTAGTGGCCGAGCCTGACTTGATGGTAAGAGTGCCTGTGGCAGTGCTCGCGGCTGCGGGTGAGAAGCTAAGAGTAAGTGTGGTACCTGAATTGACCTCAGCTGCGGTGAGCGAACTTACCGCGCAGGAGAAACCTGAGCCGGTGACTGTCACCGTGGCGGCCGACGACAGATTGGCGCCCTTGACCGTAAGATACTTGCTCACGGGATGACCCACGGCGGCATAGCCGAAGTCGACGGTCATTCCGTTGGAGGGCTGAGTAATCGAAGGAGTGGCAACACCTGAAGCTGACCATGCCACATCTTTCTTGTCACCCCATATATGCTCGGCAAGATCAGGATAGTCGATGAAGGGGTTACGGTTGTGCTGGTTGTTATAAATCACCTCGTTGCGCGACTTCTCCTTTTCGCTGACGGGATCCATGCGGTGCCACTTAAGAAGCAGGTTCACAGCCCAGGTAGTGAAGGCCGGATACTTGTTACCGGCGAGCATATCGCTGTTCCACGATGAGATCTTGTCGTTGTAGCACGCTGCCATGTAGAAATAAGAGCGGGCGAAGTCACCTTTATACTCATCGTCGGGCTCAAAAACCGTGCCCGAATAGCCGGCAAACGTGCTCTTGCCGAGCTTGCCCAGAGCCTGCACTCCGCCGTGGGAGGGAAGCGTGGTGCCCGAGGCACATTCGCCGTAGGGGTAGTTGCTGCGCTGGCCGTTGACCTTGCCGTCGGTAGGATAAAGATGGAA
>CAYZFG010000046.1:0-19970 GCA_964477665.1 uncultured Staphylococcus sp. | reverse complement strand
CCGCATCCGCATCTCAATTATGATCCCATGCCGCTGCCCTACCTCAATGAGTATCGTCCCGCGGTGATTCCCATCGACAACGGCCGTCAGCTTCTGGTGGATTCGTTTCTTATCGAGGAAAGCACCCTTGAGCGCGTGGCACATCAGCCAAGGAAGATTTCATCAAATCCGGTATTGAAACCCGAGACACCTCTCGAAATGGGCAACTATGGCACTCCCGGCGCATCGGCCAAGGATGGAGGTATGTGGTGGGATCCGGCCGACGGCATTTTCAAGATGTGGTATGAGGCCGGCTGGCTCAACAAGATGGCTTACGCCACGAGTACCGACGGTATTCACTGGAATCGTCCCGACCTCGACGTTGTGCCCGGCACTAATGAAATAGTACCCGACATAGTGGCCGATGCCTCTACGGTGTGGCTCGATCATTTCACTGACAACCCCAACGAGCGGTTTAAAATGTTTCTCCGCTCCCCCAACAGTATTCCCGGGAGCAAGGAGCGCTTCAACTACGGCAACTGCATGGTGAGCGCCGACGGTATTCACTGGAGCGCGCCGGTGAAGACAGGCCGTTGCGGCGACCGCTCGACGATATTTTACAATCCATTCCGCAAAGTGTGGGTCTACAGTCTGCGCAACGCCGGCAATGTGGCCAACAGTGCCATAGGTCGCTATCGCGTGTATCACGAAAGTCCTGATTTCATGGAGGGCGCGAAGTGGGACTACGATAGTCTGCGTTTCTGGTGCGGTGCCGATTATCTCGACCGTCCCGACGCCTACATCAATGAAAAGGCTCAGCTTTACAACCTCTCTGCTACCCCTTACGAAAGTATCATGCTCGCCCTACCGCAGGTGCATCTCGGTCCTGACAACAGTGTGTGCAAGATGCGCGGTGTGCCCAAGATTACCGAACTGAAAGTGGCCTATTCGCGCGACGGGTTCAACTGGGATCGCAGCGACCGCGATGTATTCATCTGCGCCGAGCGTCATCCCGGAGCATGGGACAGAGGTTATGTGCAATCAGTGGGCGGAATATGTGCTGTGGTGGGAGACCAGTTGTGGTTTTACTACATAGGTTTCTCAGGCAACGATAAGAAGCGGAGTAACATATATGAGCACAACGGTATGCACTACGGTGGCAGCACCGGCATAGCCGTGATGCGTCGCGACGGCTTCGTATCTCACAACGCCACTGATACCACAGGTATGCTTCTCACCCGCCCGGTGAAGTTCTCGGGTAATCACCTCTTTGTCAACGCCGATATGGATAAGGGCGGTGAACTCAGAGCCGAGATTCTCGACGAAAACGGAGATGTAATCCCCGGTTATGAAGCCGACAAGTGCATCCCCGTAACGGGCGACAGCACTATAGCCGGTGTGACTTGGAAAGGTAAGAAAAACCTTGCCGAATTAGCCGGAAAGCCGGTGAAATTCCGCTTCACGGTTTCCGACGGCGCTCTCTATTCCTTCTGGGTAAGCCCTTCGGAAGCGGGCGAAAGCGGCGGATATAATGCCGCCGGAGGTCCGGGATTTACCGGAGGCACTGATACTGAAGGTATCAATGCGTATAAAGTAGCACGTAAATACCATATCAATCAATAAATAATATCAACCACGAAAACACGTAACACGATGAAAGATAATAAAGTATTTGAGGGTGTGGTTACACCCATGGTCACTCCGTTTGACAACTCGGGCGCTATAGATCGCGAGTCGCTGCGCCGCCTTATCGACCACCTTGTAGAGGGTGGCGTGAGCGGTATATTCCTCATGGGCACTACCGGCGAGGGGGCTTCCATGACAGTGGAGATGCAGCATGAACTGATACAGCTTGCGGTGGAGTACACGGCGGGGCGCACTAATGTGCTGGTGCATATCGCCGACAGCTGCTTTGAGCGCAGCGTAGCTCTTGCCAACTTTGCTGCCGCATCCGGAGCCGACTATGCCGTAAGCGCTCTCCCCTATTATTTCTCTCTCACTCAGGATGAAATCTGCGATTACTACACCCGTCTGGCCGACGCTATCAATCTCCCGCTCTTCCTTTACAATATCCCGGCGCAGACCAAGATGATGATGGATCCCAAGACCGTAGCAAAGCTCGCCGCTCATCCTAATATCATAGGTATGAAGGACAGTTCAGGCAACGGCACATACTTCAACACT
The DNA here is from genome assembly GCA_964477665.1 of uncultured Staphylococcus sp. Lineage (GTDB taxonomy): Bacteria > Bacteroidota > Bacteroidia > Bacteroidales > Muribaculaceae > Duncaniella. The sequence goes on along the minus strand of CAYZFG010000046.1, from coordinate 17,807 downwards.
CTTCTTGCCGTGGTCAAGCCCGCGCATCCCGACTTTTCCATCATGGTGGGTCCCGACGAAATGCTTGCCTCCACCATGGCCGTGGGCGGCAACGGTGGTGTAAACTCCGGCTCCAATCTCTTCCCCCGCCTGTATGTATCGCTCTTTGAGGCTTGCCGCAAAGGGGATAAGGAGCGTATTCTTGCTCTTCAGGCGCTGGTAATGAAAGTTTCTACCGACGTGTATTCACCCGACGGCACTCCGGTAAGTTTCATGAAAGGACTCAAGGCGGCGCTGTCGTCGCTCGGCATTATACGCAATTGCGTACTTCCGCCGCTCCATCCCGCTAATGAGAGGGTTACAGCAGAAATTGCCGCCAATACTCTTGAAATACAAAAGCAACTTGAGGCTCTGTTATGATGAAGTTTCCCTGTATCATTGCATTAGCTTTGTGTGCAACCATCACATCTTGCGGAGGGTCGGGAGCCAAGACAGAAGTGGCAGCTCCCGCTCCCCTCTCCGAGATATGCGACAGTGCCAAGCTCGCCGAGCATGTGGCCGCTCACCCCGAGAGATGGAATGCGGCTTACAAATACATCTCTGAGGCGGTATCCGACGGTGTGGAACCCGGTACTTACGAGGTGCTTCCCGGTGGAGAAGTATTTGCTATAGTGAGTGAGTACGAGCCTCGCCCGGCTGACTCCTGCCGCTTTGAAGCCCACCGAAAGTATATAGATCTTCAGTACCTTGTTTCGGGCACTGAAATGATGGGCGTGACTTCGCCCGAGGGTCTGGAGGTCATAGTGCCTTACACTGATGATATTGAATTTTACAGTCCCGACGGCGTGGATGCACGCTATGCCAAGGCCGATTCTACCACTTACTTTACATTTTTCCCCGATGATCCTCACCGTCCGAGCATCCGTCCCGACGAGAGTGACAGCTGTCCTAAGGTTAAGAAAATCGTGGTAAAAATCCTATATTGATTTAAATAATGAATCTACGCGACAAGAAATTTTATCCATGGCTCGTGGTGGCGCTGCTTGCTGTAGTATCGCTGCTCAACTACCTTGACAGGCAGATGCTTGCCACCATGCGCCCTTACATGATGGAAGATATCGAAGCACTGCGCGACATAGCCAACTTCGGTCGCCTCATGGCCATCTTCCTTTGGGTATACGCTTTCATGAGTCCGCTGTCAGGGGTAATCGCCGACCGTATCAACCGCAAGTGGCTGATTATATTCAGTCTGCTGATATGGTCGGGGGTTACTCTCCTGATGGGGTGTACTTACGATATAAATCACCTGATGATTCTTCGCGGCATCATGGGTGTGAGCGAGGCTTTCTACATTCCCGCCGCACTATCGCTCGTGGCCGATTATCACAATGGCCCCACCCGCTCGATAGCCGTAGGTGCCCTTACCTCAGGCATCTACTTAGGTCAGGCGATAGGCGGCTTCGGCGCTACGCTCTCAGCCTATGCTTCGTGGCAGTTTACCTTTCAGTCGTTTGGCATGATAGGTATAGGCTACGCTGTGATTCTGGCCGTGCTTCTTTACGAGAAGAAGAGTCACGGAGCTCCCGCAGCTGCTAAGTCTACAGGTAAATCGGAGGTGAAAGCGATATGGATGCTCCTTCGCCACACCGCCCTCTGGGTCATGCTCTTCTACTTCTCGGCCCTCAATCTCCCGGGCTGGGTGACGAAAAACTGGATGCCCACCATGATATCCGATACCCTGGGCATGAAGATGGATATAGTGGGACCCATGTGGACCGTGACTCTTGCCATGTCGTCATTCGCCGGAGTATTTCTGGGCGGATGGATTTCTGACCGATGGGTAAAGAAGACCGTGCGCGGCCGCATCTACACTTCGGCTACCGGATTATGCCTCATCATCCCGGCTCTGATAGTACTGCTCTTCACGGGTCATCTCTGGAGCATAATCGCCGGCGGAATCGTGTTCGGTATAGGTTTCGGGATGTACGATACCAACAATATGCCTATCATCTGCCAGTTCTTCCCCTCGCGCAGCCGCGCTACCTGCTACGGAATCATGAACTTCGTGGGAATTGCCGCGGGAGCACTTATTACCGAAGTGCTCGGTTATGCAATGGAAGGCGGGTATCAGACATCGGTATTCGTGGCCATGATCGCAGCTGTGGTTATATCAGTGATTCTCGAATTGCGGGTAATGAAACCTCACACTCTCGATATGACCGACGAGTATCTGCAGGCTCTCGCCATTGAAGAACAAGCATAAAATTATCTGATTATGAATAAATTTCAGCAATACATAATACTCATCATCATGATCATGACCGTTGCGCCGGCGCAGGCGGGAAAATGGTTTGTGAAGGTAGACGGCAGCTCAACTACTGCCGGCACTACTTGGGCCGGTGCATGGGACTTCAATACCTTTAAGAAGCATCTTGCTGACGGCACTATAGCCGATGGCGACGAGGTGTATTTCGCGGGCGGCGTGTATCGTATTTCCGATATTACCGCATTGAAAATCACCCACTCGCGCCTTGCACTCCGCGGCGGCTACCCTCCCACGCTACGTGTCAATCTCACTCCGGAGCTCGATTACCCCACCGAGACCCCGAGTATCTTCGTGGGCGACACCAACGGTAGCGGTATGCCCGACGACTACGATGCCCGAAATATTTTCTATATTGACGGCAGCAGTGCTCCCGATGCTTCACGCGACATTCTTATCGAAGGATTCACCATGACCGGCTGTTACTACGAAGGCAATGATGCGGCAGAAGCCGGCGCGGTATGTGTCAACCTCGCCCGCGGTGTCAAACTCCGTCATTGTATCATTGATGCCAACGGTGCGCAATACGGCGGCGCGGGCATATCGGTGTGTGGCGCTGAGGTCAAGATTACGGATTGTATCATCACCGGAAATACCGCAGGTGTAGCAGGCCCCGCGATACTTGCCGACGCGGCTAATGTAGGGGCACAACTCTACGAGCCCACCGTGGTGATCGAGCGCACGCTCATCAACGGAAATCTCATTACCGCATCGGAAGAATACCCTGAAGGCAATGCCCCCGAGGTGCTCTATAACGGTATCGTGCTCCCGGCGGTTTGGCCTCCCAAGGATATGTCGCCGCAGTCGCGCGAGCCCATGCCTGTCCCCTATCTTCAGCCGGAGAATATTCCCGCAGTGATACCTATTAATGTTGGTCGCCAGCTGTTTGTCGACGATTTTCTTGTGGAGAATACCTCAGGCATCGAGCGCCGATGGTATCAACCGGTGAAGTACTCGGGCAACCCTATTCTGAAAGTAGAGACCGAACTCGAAAAGTATGCCGCCGGTAATCCCGGTGCCGCTCCCAAGGACGGCGGTGTGTACTGGGACGAGAACGAGAAGATATTCAAGATGTGGTATGAGGCAGGATGGCTCAACACGCAGGCCTATGCTACGAGCGAAGATGGCTTGACATGGAAGCGCGAGGCACTTGGTGTGGGTGTGCTCAACCAGATATTGCCGGGCTACGCGCCCAACTCATCGGGCGTAGTGGTGGATTACGATGCACCCGCCTACGAGCGATATAAGATCTACTTCCGTCCGCCCAACGCTGAGGCCGTGAGCGGTATCTATGGTTATGCAGCTATATCGGCCGACGGTATTCACTGGAATAATGTAATACAGTCAGGCGCATCAGGCGACCGCTCTACATTCTTCTACAATCCGTTCCGCAAGAAATACGTATTCAGTCTGCGCAACGGCGGTGGCCTCAACACCGCTCCCCACGGACGCAACCGCTGGTATCGCGAGTCGTCCAACTTCCTGTCAGGCGCAAGTTGGAGCCCTCGCAATGTAGTGTACTGGTGCGGTGCCGACAATCTCGACGAACCCGACCCCACGGTAGGAATCACACCCGAACTATACAATGTCAATGCCGTGGCCTACGAGAGTGTTATGCTCGGTATGCTTCAGATATTTCTCGGCCCGCAAAACGAGCAGTGCAAGGCTCAGGGCATACCCAAGCGCACTGACCTGAAAGTAGGATTCAGTCGCGACGGATTCCACTGGTCGCGACCCGAAGACCGCACTTCGTTTATCCCCTCATCGGGTGGTTCGGCTTGGGATAAAGGCTATGTGCAGTCAGTAGGCGGCATTTGCTCCGTGGTAGGAGATCAGCTCCGATTCTACTACATAGGCTTCCGCGGCGACGAGACACGTCCCGGCACAGGCTACGGAATGCATGCCAACAGCGGCACCGGCATAGCAGTATTGCGACGTGACGGTTTCTGCTCCCTCTCCTCCGATACTTACGGCACGGTGACAACGCGCCCGGTGAAATTTGACGGCAAGTACCTCTACGTCAACGCCTGCTGTACAGGCGGTTCGCTTAAAGCGGAGATTCTCGACGAGGACGGGAATGTGATACCGGGATTCGGTATTGCCGAGGCTGTACCTATGACCGAAGATTCCACAATCTACCGCCTCACGTGGAGTTCGGGCAAGGACCTCGACGAGGTGGAAGGCATGCCGGTAAAAATCCGCTTCACGCTACGCAACGCTCACCTCTATTCGTTCTGGGTCACTCCTTATGAGTCAGGGGCCAGCCGCGGATACGTGGCAGGTGGCGGACCGGGCTATCACACTAATCTTGACATGGAAGGCACCGAGGCTTACCGCAGTGCCGAGTCATACCCCCAACTGAAATAATTCATTTATTCACACTTTCTAATTTTTTTAATCATCATGAAAACAAAATCTTTATTCGCTTCGGCATTATGCCTCGCGTGCGGTATCTCCGCTTCTGCAGCATCATGGTTTGTAAAGGCCGATGCACCCGACGGTAACGACGGTACTACCTGGGAGACTGCTCTAAATCTCGCTGACTGTATCACTAAAATGGCTGATATGGCAACAGGCGACAATGTATATTTCGCCGGTGGCACCTATACTTATCCCGAACTTCAGGCCAGCGGCAAGGCTCTCGTGACCGGCCTGAAGATGCAAAACAATCCCGTGAACCTCCACGGCGGCTATCCTGCCGACCTTACCGGTACCGATGTCCCCGCCCTCGCCTATCCCACCGCCACTCCCACCATACTCAACGGTGACCGCAACGGCAACGGTGTGCCTGACGATGGCGATGTAAGAAACCTCATCTTCATCCAGACTACCAAGGATCAGACAGCCCTGCTTCAGAATCCTCAGAAGGTGCTTATCGAGGGCTTCACCCTCACCGGTGCTTATTACAACGGCACTAAGGGCACCGAGCTCGGCGCTATCAACGTGGACATGACCCACACCGTGACCATCCGCAACTGTGTATTCCGCGGCAACAAGTGTGAAAATGCCGGTGCAGCGTTCTCCAACAGCGGCTCGCAGACCCACTTCATCGACTGTATCTTTGAAGATAACGAAGGTGAGTCAGCCGGAATAGCTATCAACCAGTCGAAGCGCGGCGATGCCGACAAGTATTTCAAGCCCGTGGCTACCGTAGAGCGTTGCCTCATCACCGGCAACCGTGCTGTAGTGGAAGGTAAAGTGGCCGGTGGTAGCGCCATCCGTCTCAACTACGGCTCGGTCTACATCATCAACTCCACTATTACCGGCAACTCCGGCTACAAGCAGGGTGCAATCCACATGAACGATGCCACTCAGCTTTACATCGCATCATCGACCATTGCTGACAATACCGTTACCCTCACCGAGACCGGCAGCGCCATCTACTCTACCGGTACACCCTCGATACGTATCATCAACTCTTACATCCTCGGCATGGAAAATGAGGAAACCGTGCCCGCCATCGCTCTTACTGAAATGACCACGAAAGTTTCTGACGTGCTCGTATCTGACGGCGGCAATATCTTCGGTACTTGCGACTTCGCTGCTGCTGAAGAGGGTGGCTCGGCTTTCGTAAACAATTTCGAGGCCGACGTGATCATCCCCGGTTACGACGACTACAGCGCTGCCAACACTCCCTTCGCTCTCTTCGGTCGCACCGGCCTTGAGGATAAGGGTGGTTTCTCAAAGGTACTCGTGCCGAAGACTCTCAAGGGTTACTACAAGAAAGCTGACTTTGCCGGCTTGTTTAAGTCAGAATACAAGTGTCCGGTAGATGTTGACGACATGGTAGATCAGCGCAACGTGGAGCGCCCCGAGAATATCAGCGTGGGCGCATACGATGCTGACAATTCTCAGTCAGGCATCGCAGCAGTAGAAGCCCGCGAGGCTCTGACAGTGAAATATGCAGGTGCCGGTGTATATGAGCTTTCAGCTCCTGCCTCTGACATACGCATCTACGATCTCTCAGGTCGAATGGTGGCTCGTCAGGCAGGCTCACACATTGACCTCTCGGCCTATGCTTCAGGATTATACATCGTGAATGTCGACGGCTGCACCGCCAAACTCGTGAAATAATGATAAGGTAAGATAGATTGTTAATTTAGTGCGGGGGCGCGTCATATTGGGGATGCGTCCTCGCATTTCTTATTCGCCACTTTTGCGGAATGATTTGGGCGTGAGGCCGGTGACGCGGTGAAAGTACTTGGTAAACGTGGGAGCGTCGGGGAAATTGAGGGCTGTTGAGATGTCTTTGATAGAGTGGCGCTCGTCGCGAAGCATCGACTTGGCCTCTCCTATCACTACGGTCTCTATCCATTGCGACGGGCTCGCTCCCGAGAGTTCCTTGACTATAGTGGAAAAATATTTGGGACTCATGCCTGAGCGGTCAGCGTAAAAATTGACTTTGCGCTGCTCGCGGAAGTTGGCGTAAAGGGTTAACATAAAGCGCTGGAATACTTCGTCACGATGGTTGTGGCCACCCAATTTCATTGATATGTTTTCAAAAAAGAGTTCAATCACCTGCGCGACCAGCAACAAACCTCGCAGATAAATGACGTCACTGTGGATGCGGTCACATATCTTGTCATTGTCAATATGCCGTAAGTCTCCACACTCTCGGGTGTATTCATCTACGGCTGACAATATCCTGTCAAGACTTTCGGCCGGTACTTCCACGGTAGGACTGTCTTGAATGGCGATGAGATTGGTGGAGTTGATCCAGCGGTTGATCATCTTGGGTACGTCTTCAATCTTGATGTAGCCGAATATTATCTCGCTAACCTCTGCCACACTCACTACTTCTATGCTGACAAAAGGCATACACGCAAATATTGAACGCTCTCCGATAGAATAAAGCTCATTCAATATCCTGATTTCAAATCTGCCTTTTTTGCAGACAGCAAACGCGCATCGACCCGACATATCAAAAAGCATACCCTGCGATTCCTCAGGGTGAAGCGTGACGGTAGATATAGTAAGCAGTGGTTGCATGATGAAGTGAATTGAGACAAACAATAGTACAAAATAAATATATTTAGGTTGTAATTCCAACATTTTTGAGCCGAAATCATACCATCTGACAATTTTATCCATAAAGCCGACATTTATAGACACGCTGCGGGGGCGTAACTTTGCATGTTGAAAATTAGAAACCGTCAAAGATATGAATTACAAATTGGCTCGCAGGGTTCTCGCCCTGACTTTCCTTCCGCTTCTCTTATCAGCATGCGGACATGATTCTAAAGAAAAAACCTCACGCGACCCGGTGAGAGTGAAGACAGTAGCTGTAACCAACGGCGGCGTGGCTGAAAATCATTCCTACTCCGGAACCGTTGAGGAAGAAAGCGGCTCGGTAGTCAGCTTCTCCACTGCCGGAACTATCAAGACGCTCACCGTGGCTGAGGGCGACAATGTGAAGAAAGGACAGCTTATAGGTACGCTCGATGATGCCTCGCTCCGTAACGCTTATGATATAACTCAGGCCACTCTCAATGAAGCTAAAGATGCTTATCGCCGCATGAAAATGCTCCATGATTCCAATTCGCTCCCTGACATGAAATGGGTGGAAGTGCAGAGCAAACTCAGCCAGGCTGAAAGCGCTGCCGGGATTGCCCGCATAGCTCTCGACGATGCAAAGCTTTATGCGCCGGTGTCAGGCGTGGTATCGGAAAAGTCGGCCTCGGTTGGTCAGACTGTCGCTCCGGGCATCCCCGTAGTTAAAATCGTGGATATACGCAACGTAAAAGTGGGCATATCCATACCTGAAAATGAAATAGGCGCATTCTCTACCGGCGCGGCAGCCGTCATCACCACCAAGGCTGCTCCCGGCGAATCTTACTCCGGTCGCCTCGTCGAGAAAGGGATTTCAGCCAATCCCCTCTCGCGCTCCTATATGGTGAAATATCAGGTAGATAACTCAGGCGGTCATCTGCTCCCGGGCATGATATGTGACGTAGCTGTGGAGAATACCACTTCGGCCGAGGGGGTGATACTCCCCGTATCGGCCGTGCTGCTGGCTGCTGATAATACAAATTTCGTGTGGCTTGATTCGGCCGACGTTGCACGTAAGCGCATCGTGGAAATCGGCGAAATGTTGCCCGATGGGGTGATGATAAAGTCGGGCCTCTCTAACGGCGACAAGGTTATCGTGGCCGGCATGGAGAAGGTATCGCAGGGAATGAAAGTGACATCAGTAAACTAATATGTAGCCGATGGATACTTCCAATAAAAATATTGAGGGAGGACTACTGTCAAAGCTTCCTCCCGTGAAGAACTCCCCGCTCGTGGTGTGGGGCGTGAAATATGCCAATGTCGTGGTGCTCATGGTGTGCATACTCGTGATTTTCGGCGTGTATGCTCTGCAGACCATGAACAAGAATGAATTTCCTAACTTCACCATCCGCGAGGGTGTGCTCGTTGCCGTATATCCCGGCGCCACAGCCCTTGAGATGGAGCAGCAGGTGATGAAGCCGCTTGAAAACTTCGTATTCGGTTTCAAGGAGGTTAATAAGGTCAAGACCACTTCCAATGCCACTGACGGCATGGTGATGATATTCGTGGAGCTCGACGACAAGATCACCGATACTGATTCTTTCTGGAATACTTTCAACCGCGAATTGAGTACCGTAAAGACTCAACTGCCCCCGGGTGTGCTCGCCGTAGAGGTTATATCCAATTTCGGCGACACTTCATCCCTGCTCATTACCATGGAGAGTGAGGATAAGACTTACCGCGAGCTGGGCGACTACATGGATGCGCTCCAAGACAGGTTGCGCACCGTGGAGAGTGTGGGTACTATGAACGTCTTCGGCAAGCAAAACGAGCAGATTTCCATCACCATCAATCCCGAGCGCCTCTCGCATTACGGTATTTCGGAAAAGACTCTTGCAGCTACGCTGTTTGCCAAAGGGTTCCGCACCACCGGCGGCGAAATCAGAACTGACTCCTACACCTCGCCCATCTATGTCGACAACCCCATCAACTCCGTGGCCGACATCGCTAATCAGATAGTACTTTCGACGCCCGAGGGTGACGTGGTGAGACTGAAGGATATAGCCGAAGTAAAGCGCGAATATCCCGAGCCTACGTCGTATATCACCAACAATGACCGCAAGTGTATCCTTCTCTCGCTTGAGATGAAGCCGGGTAACAATATCGTGGAGATGGGACGCAAGGTGGAAAAACAGCTCGAAGCATTTCAAGCCGAGTTGCCCGACGATGTCACCATATTCCGCATCACTAATCAGCCCGAGGTGGTCAACAGCAGCGTCATGGACTTCCTGCGCGAGTTGCTTATCGCCGTGATAGCCGTAATTGTGGTAATTATATTCCTTCTCCCCTTGAGAGTAGCGCTCATTGCCGCAGCCACCATTCCCATCACTATTTTCATATCGCTGGGACTATTCTACGTGTTTGGCATCGAGCTCAACACCGTGACATTCGCCTGCCTCATCGTATCGCTCGGTATGATCGTAGACAACTCGGTGGTAATCATCGACGACTATGTGGAGCTCATAGGCGAAGGCATGGACCCCAAGGAGGCTACGATACGATCGGCATCGGAGTTTCTGAAGTCGATATTCTCTGCCACGCTTGCCATTTCGATTACATTCTTCCCGTTCCTCATCACGATGACGGGTATGTTCCGCGACTTCCTTACTGACTTCCCCTGGGCTATCTCGCTCATCCTCATGGGTTCGCTGCTCATAGCCGAGCTACTCGTGCCCTTCCTGCAGTATCGATTCATCAAGCCCGCCAAGGTTGCCAATCTCGATGGAGCCGCTCCTGCGGGCAAGAAACATTTCTCGCTACTCCGCTCCATGCAGGCGGGATATGACAAGCTCATTACGGTGTGCTTCAATCATCCGTGGGCCGTGCTTATCATCGCGCTTGTGCTTACAGTGAGCGGCGGATGGTTGCTCATGAGCCGCCCTATGCAGCTTATGCCCATTGCCGAGCGTAATCAGTTTGCGGTAGAGATATATCTTCCCACGGGTACTCCGCTTTCAAAGACCGATGTTGTAGCCGATTCTTTGGCACGAATCCTCCGCAGTGACAAGCGTGTGGTATCAGTGGCCAATTTCCATGGATGCTCATCGCCGCGATTCCAGACTACATACGCACCGCAGGTAGGTGGGCCCAACTTTGCCCAGTTTATAGTCAACACCGTGAGCAACGAGGCTACTGTTGAGGTACTTAATGAATACACCGCAAAATACCGCGATTATTTCCCCGAAGCTCGCGTACGCTTCAAGCAGCTGTCGTACTCCAACGCCGCTTACCCCATCGAAGTGCGCATAAAAGGTGAGGACTTTGCTACGCTTCAGGCTGTATCTGACAGCGTGCTTGCAATCATGCGCACCATCCCCGCTATAAACCTCGAAAGCAGCAGCCTCAACTCTCCGCTGGTTGCGGCGCAGGTTTCGCCCGACTTCACCACTCTGTCGCGTCTGGGTCTCAGCGGCATGATGGTGGAGGCTGACCTCGCTATGAGATACACGAGTTCAGGATTACCGGTAGCCACGGTTTGGGACGGCACTTACGACACACCGGTAGTATTCCGCACTCCTACGTCGGAGCATTCTGACGTCGACGAGCTGCGCAATGAGTTGCTTCCCGTAATGGCTATCTCATCAGCTCCGCTGAGACAGGTGGCCGAAGTGGTACCTTCGTGGAATTACGGCCAGCTTTCGCATCGCAACGGTATTCCCTGCGTGACTATCAGCACCGAAGTAGAGCGCGGTGACTATGCTCTCCCTATCACAAGCGAGCTGCAGAAGAAGCTTGACAAGATGCCGCTCCCTGAGGGTGTGACATTAGAATATGGTGGCGACTATGCACAGTCACAGGAGATGTGGCCGCCCATCATATCAGCGCTCATGCTTGCCGTGGTTATCATTTTCTTCATCCTTCTTTCCCACTACAAAGATGTTACCACAGCGGCTCTGCTACTCTTCTGCATAGTGCTCTGCGTACCGGGTGCCGGTATCGGACTGGCCATTCAAGGTGAAGTGCTTTCGCTCACGTGTACACTCGGTTTCATCTCCCTCATGGGTATTCTGGTGAGAAACGTTATCATCATGATCGACTACTCTGAGGAGCTTCAGCGCTCAGAAGGCATGAACGTCAAGGACGCGATATTCCACAGCGCCATGCGACGCATGCGCCCCATTTTCCTCACCTCAGCCGCCGCTTCGATGGGTGTGCTTCCTATGGTGCTCAGCGGCACTCCCCTCTGGCGCCCAATGGGTACGGTGATTTTCTGGGGTACTATCATCACATTCTTCTTCATCGTCACCGTCATTCCCGTGCTTTACTGGAAGGTCATGGCGAAAAAATCAGATAATCAAGAATCGAAATGAAAAAATCATATATTTTAGCGGCTATCGCCTCAGTGCTCACTGCGGCAAGCATTGATGCGCAGAAGCTCACTCTGGAGCAGTGTGTAGACCTCGCACTCAGTAACAATGCCCGCATCGTTACCGCAGACTACTCTCTTCAAGCCTCGCGCGAGACCTCACGCGAAGCCTTCACCAAGTATTTTCCCTCGATAAGCGCAAGCGGCGCGGCGTTCACGGCCAATCATGGCATGCTACGCCACAGCTTTGAGTTGCCGCTGTCGATGCTCGGCATAGGGCTTCAGGATATGGACTTCGAAATCGGTCTGCTCAAGAAAGGTTCCATCGCGGGAATCAACCTTGTGCAACCTATATTTCTGGGCGGCCGTATCGTCAACGGTAATCGCCTGGCTCACGTGGGCGAGGAGGTGAGCCGACTGCAGAAGCGTCAGACGGCCGACGAGGTGCGCCGCGACGTTGAGCAATATTATTGGCAACTCGTCTCGCTTCATTCCAAGCATGAAACTATCGACAAGGTCATCGCGATGCTCGATACGCTCACATCACAGGTGCAGAGCTACGTCGATGCCGGTATCACCACCACCAACGATCTTCTTCAGGTCAAACTGAAGCGCAACGAGATGCTTGCGGCAAGAACCGAGCTTGACAATGGTATCTCAGTCATGCGCATGTTGCTGTCGCAATATGTGGGTAAAGGCACATCAGGCACGGTAGACGTTGCCGCCGATATACCCTTAGGCGTGGTGCCCGAATACCCCTCTGATATCTACCGCAATCCTGAGGAATGTCTTGACCAGACTGTAGGTCACGGCCTGCTCACGCAAAACGTCAAGGCCAAGGAACTTGAGCAGAAGATGGCTCTCGGCAGCAATCTCCCCATGGTAGCAGCCGGCGCAAGCTACAACTATGAGCACCTGCTCGACCAGAGCCACTCGTTTGCCAATCTTTACGTGACCGTGAGTGTGCCACTCACCGACTGGTGGGGCGGCTCTCACAATATGAAGAAGAAAAAGCTTGAAACAAAGATTGCACGTACGCAGCTCGAAGATAACTCCCAACTCCTCATCATTGCTATGACCAATGCCTGGAACGATCTCACGACATCTTACACCCAGATGGAGATTGCGAAAGAATCCATAGCCCAGTCAAGCGAGAATCTGCGCCTTAACCGCAACTACTACGACGCCGGTATCGTCACCATCACTGACCTGCTCGACGCCCAGACTCTCTATCTTCAATCTCAAGACAAGTTCATAGAATCCTACGGCAACTTCCAGCTCAAAAAACTCACCTACCTCCAATCCACCGGCCGGTAAGGTGAGCGATTAGACCTCTACTGAAAAAAGAATGTTACGAGAAAATCGTGCAGCGATTGAATCCGGTTGTAGGGACGTCGCTGTGCGACGTTTCCCTGAAGAGCAAATGATAACTTTCTGTATAACAAAATAATAGTCTTTTGTTCTTCTATGAAACGTCGCACAGCGACGTCCCTACAAAATAATGCAAAATTTATAAGATATGTTCTTATTAAATCATTAGTCATACCATGACTTCGCCCATCAAGACATCACAGCATAGCGGTCTGCGTCTGCTTCATAATCCAATGAACGACACCTTTTATGTAGTCAGATGCTTTCGACATTAAATTGCTCCTGATGCTGCTCAGCCATGGCTGAATTCACTTCGTCAGTATAAGTCAACCAGATACCCACCCGAACCAGTGCAAGTCAATATTACCTCCCTCTACATTCCACTTACAGTCAACTACCGTCGAATAATCGTCTTGCATACGAGAATATTTGCATATATTTTTAAGGTAATAATTGAAGTCATTCTTAAGGGATTGCAATGGATCCTCTATAGAGTAAGGTAACCCATATTTATTTTCAAGCAAGTTGTACAATTTATTGCATGGCTCAAACATTATACCCGTTTCGCAATACACTTTCACGCACTTCGTCACACCGAGCGGTGAACCATAGATATATAGTACGCAATTATCGTTACCGCAGTACGTACCTGTCATTTTGATCTCGTAGGGCATAACTCTCTCTTCCTTAAAGCCTCGCGTAAGCATATAGCTCGCTATTTCTTTAATCGAATGACCCAGCGAAATACCCGAGAATTTTATGTGTGAATCGTCATTGGAAACACTTGAAGCTATAGTATTATCCGAGAAAATCACACTCAATTCCTCTTGATTTAAGGCTTGGAGCAAACCGTTGATTACATACTCGGCCACATCTTTCCTGAATCCGTACTTCGAAAACAGCTCGTCCACAATCCTTATCGCAACGTCTTCAGAGTACATTCCGGCCTCGACATTAGCATATAATCGTCGTGCAAAACCTCGGTCTATCACCGTCTTCAATACATACTTAGCTGCAGCGCAGTCATCAAACGCTCTGCAATCGCTGAGAACGTTGATAAACCGCTCTTCTTCAAGACAATCAAAGCCGTTGGCACTAACTAATTTTTTCAGTACAGTTTTCAACATAACTTAAATTTTTCATCTTCATATCCTCCGGTATGAAATAATATCAGGTCGGTGAAGGATTATTATACACAAAGATAAAGATTTCCCTACACATCCACAACAAATTTCAATTAAACGGAAGGGAAGTCGTTTTGCTATCCAATTGTCGTAGGGACGTCGCTGTGCAAATTGGAAGAAATCACCTTACTTATACTGCATCACGCCTCTCCCCTACGCACGAAAAGAGCCAAGCTCATGCTTGACTCTTTTCTGTGCTTGCGGAGAGGACGAGATTCTTTCTCCGCTGCGCTACGAAAGCGCTACGCGATTACGAACTCTTCTCGTTCTCATCTCGACCTCTCTTAACGCAAAAGAAGCCAAGCAGAGCTTGACTTCTTTTTGCGGAGAGGACGAGATTCGAACTCGTGGACAGGATTGCTCCCGTCGTCGGTTTAGCAAACCGGTGGTTTCAGCCACTCACCCACCTCTCCTTGATGGTCTATGTATAAGAGCGCTCCCGCTCTTTGGTTGTGCAAAATTACAACGTTGTCACGAATTTTCCAAATGTTTTGGGAAATATTTTCGGGCGAAAGCTCAATTTTTTCATTATCTCTTGATATATAGACGCGATTATATTAAATTTGTATGCAAAATCACTATCAACTTACAATATGAAATTCCTTAAATTACCATTATTTGCGGCAGCGGCTGTCACTGCTCTATCGTCGTGGGGCAAAGTCATTGTCGAGACTCCGGCCTACACTTGGCATGGCGATACTATCACTCAGGGCGCATTCACGGCTACCGCTCCCTCTTCCACAAGGCTTGTTTCCGACTACTCCGCCCAGCCCGGTTACTACATGGGCATCGACAAGGAGTGGAATCTGAAAAACGATATTTCTTCCTATCCTCAGCTTAAGGCTTCGAGCCGACTCATGGAGGCGGTCTACAATATGGGCCTCGACGAGATGGTCAATGCCGTGGAGCCCGATACCACGCTGCGCACCGGTAAGGAATGGGCAGGAGTATGGACTCGCGATGTAAGCTATTCCATCCTTCTCTCGATGGCTTACATGCAGCCCGAGGCGTCGATGATTTCGCTTATGAAAAAGGTTGACCCGCTCGGCCGCGTGATTCAGGATACCGGTAGCGGCGGTGCATGGCCAGTGTCGACCGACCGCGAGATATGGTGCATAGCAGCCTTTGAAGTCTACAAAGTGACGGGCGACCGCCGCTGGCTCGAATTTATCTACCCCGTGATGCTGCGGTCGCTCACCACTGATGCCTCCACGGTGATGAGCGAAAAGACCGGCTTGGTCAAGGGTGAGACCTCTTTTATCGACTGGCGCGAGCAGAGTCATCCGCGCTGGATGCAGACAGCCGACGTATATAACACCGAGACGCTTTCCACCTCAGTAGTTCACGCCCACGCCTGGAAGGTGCTGAGCGAGTGTGCCGCGCTGCTCGGCCATAAGGCTGAGGTAAAGATGGCAAGCGAAAAGGCTACCGGAATTGCCGAGGCTATAAATAAAGAGTTGTGGATGCCCGAGAAGGGGTATTACGCCATGTATCTTTACGGTCGCGACAATCTTATCGTGAATCCCCGCGCCGAGACGCTGGGCGAATCTCTCGCTATAATGTGGGATATCGCCTCGCATGAGCGGGCGGTGTCGATCACCGAGAATAACCCCACTACCCCGTTTGGCGCCGCGATTTTCTATCCACAGATTGCCGACATGCCCGCATATCACAACAATGCCCTGTGGCCCTGGGTGGGTGCTTGGTGGGCGATGGCCAATGCCAAGGCCGGCAACGAGGAGGGTGTGCTCGAAGCTTTCGGCTCGATTATCCGCCCGGCTGCCCTGTTCTGCACCAACAAGGAGAATTTCAATCTCGACAACGGCGATATTGCTACCGAACTCAATTCGTCCAACATGCTCTGGTGCCTCAGCGGCAATCTTGCGCTGACACATAAGATACTTTTCGGTATGGACTACGGTGTGGATGAAATCAGCTTCCATCCATTCGTTCCCGAGGCGCTGACCGACACCCGCTCGCTCACCGGTTTCCGCTACCGCGACGCCGTGCTTAATATCACCGTCAGCGGATTCGGCGCGCGCATAAAATCGTTCAAAGTCAACGGTCGCGAGACAGCTCCGGTGATCAAAGCCAAGGATGCCCGCGGCACCCTCAACGTGGAAATCGAGATGGACAATCTTCCTATCCCCGCGCTGAAAGTAAACCGTCAGCCCAATCTCAAAGCGCCCCTCACCCCTATCGCATGGCTCGACGGCAACACGCTCCGCTGGAATCCTATAGAATACATCGCTGCCTATCGCATACTGCGCGACGGCAAGGAAATCGCCACCGTCCACACCACTACTTTCGATGCTTCCGTGCCCGGTGAATATCAGGTAATAGGCGTGGCCGAAGACGGCACCGAAGGTTTTGCCTCCGAGCCCCGCTCCACGCGCCTCTCCGTATTTGCCAAGCCGTCATCTCTTTCCCGCAATCTCGCTTCTCCTGAAGTGGCCTATCAACCGCTCCACGATGTGGAGGGCTACACCGGTGGCGGATTTGCCGAGACCGACAAGTCTTCTGCCGCTGTCACTGTACCCGTTGACGTAGAGGAGGATGGTGACTACTTCATCACCGTGCGCTACTCCAACGGCAACGGCCCCGTGAATACTGAAAACCGCTGCGCTATCCGCACACTCTCTGTCGACGGCAACCGCGCCGGTATCGTAGTAATGCCGCAGCGTGGGCGCGCCAACTGGGACGACTGGGGCACATCCAACTCGCTCTCCGCGCATCTCGCCAAGGGACACCACACCGTCACCATCGACTATCGTCCCGAAAACGAGAACATGAACATCGCCACCAACCATGCCCTCATCGACGGCATAACCCTCACGAAAAAGTAATCATCCCTCCACCACTTAAACCAATCCGCCCGACGTTCCCTCTCAGGAGCGCCGGGCGGATTGTATATCAGAATTTTGCGCTGACCAATTCTCGGAAGTTATACGGAATACTACCCGTCTCTGACCACCAGTAGTCGCGGTCATCTTTGCGAATCCATACGTAAAACGCATCATTGTAGCTGTCATACGCCCAAAGCACCGCCGGGTCGCAACACTGATGAGCCACGAATGCCGATGCCCAATACATACCCTTGGTATACTCGACGGGAGTCTCTACCTGATAAATCTGCGTAAGATAGGCAAAATTGTTCTCGCCCATCATACTCTCAAAGCGATTCTCAAACGACGGATCGCGAAACATGTAAAATTCCGAGGCATAATCTCCGATGTGCTGCTTGAAATGCGCGACCGTCGACGGACTGTCGATAGTCGATGCCGTGACGGTAGCCACCACATCATACACCTTATCCTTAGCATTTCGCATCCTGGCCGTCAGTCGTTTGCCACCGTCAAACTGCACCTTAAACCACGTCTCGACAGCTTCAAACTTACAGTCTCTCACATCCCATACCGAAGCGGGATTCTCATAATTGGGATTGATATTAAGCCACGAGCAATCGAGATTACCATTCTTCTCCAAAGTACTCTTATAAGCATACCGCCCGAAGTACAGACCATCAAACTCCTCCAGCTCAATCACTATCGGATACTTCCCCCCGATCATCCCATCGAGCTTATAAGTCTTCGCC